>NZ_JBXAFO010000032.1:0-62543 GCF_058793255.1 Rhodococcus sp. MPR-R1B | reverse complement strand
TCAAATCATCCCAGTTCAGGGGGCACTTTCTTCAGTTAGACACTCCGGTCAATGGAAGTTCTATCGGTGGATTCAGGCTTAGTGCGTGCTTGATTATCTGATCGTCGCCGCAGGCAGCGTGGACCAGGCTGTCTCCAACAAAAGGACCAACAGTGGGGAGCCTGCGACGAACTACAACCTGTCCGAGGCACTGGCAAGACGATCCCGACGTTGCACCATCAATGTTTCGGCCAGCACGCAGAAGGTGGTGCCGCACAACGCGAGCCGTACGCGCACTGTCGAGTCGTCGCGGGCTCATCGTGAACCCGCACGATTCGTTGGAGGTTCAACATGCAGATCATCGTTCAATCGAAGTTGGCTGGTACACGCAGGGACAGCCCGCGGCCGGACAGTCTGTGCGCTGATTTGCCGATCCGCCGAACTCCTTTGTCCCTCCACTTGGCGGACGAAGCCCAGGTCACCGTCACCGAGACTTCCGACGGAGGGGATGTGTTGTCCACGCATACGGTGCGAGCCGTGATTGGGGCCGGACCCGACGACGAATTCACGCGCGAGCTGCGATTGCTTGGCGAGGTTCCGGCCCTCGGGTTGCTCGACGTTGCGCACGTCGTCGATGTGTCGGGCACTGTGGCTGGGGCAGCAGCCGGCTGCGCCACCGCGTTTGCTGCGGCGATTGCGGAGCGCTTGATCGACAACGGCACATCGGCGCGGATTGTGGTGCTCGATCATTTCGAATCTCAGATCGCTGAGGTCGAGATCTGAGATTCACTATTCTCCAGCATGTTTCGGTGAACTCTCGTCATCGATTCTCGACGGTCGGGCGCTGGTTGAGTGCCGCACTCGCGCCGTGAGCGCGTGATAGTGATGCCTGGGCGGCGGAAGCCGCAGTGCAAGCGAAGGAGGCCAAAGGCATGGCACGTAAGAAGATCGAACAATCTGTGAAGGCCTTGCAGATCGCTGACCTCAGTGGCCGAATGATTGGTTCCCTCATCCGGCTCCGGTCGACGATGGGGGACAAGCGGGAAATGGAGGTCGAAGTTCGGCAGATCGGATTGGATGCCAATGACGCCGGTCTCCACGTCATCATTCGTAGGGCAGATGCCGAGGGCATTGACGCCGATATCGGTTTCATCGACGTTGAAGGCAGTGGCCCCGAAGATGATCGCGTATTTGCTTATATCGGTGAATACGATCTCGACCATCCGATCGAGTTGATCGAACGCTGACCCCTGCCGTTGAACGCAGGGCGAGTGGCTGGTCCAACCTCCGAGGCGTTCAATTTCGGAGTTTCTGTGGGCACTGTCCGGCGGCTTGTGAACGGCCGAACGGGTGCTGAGCGCGAGTGTTTGGCACTCGTTATTGGGGGTTCGTCCACAAGTTGTCGAAGGTCACTATTGCCCGGATGACCTCGACACATCTACACTGAATCAAACATCGACAAACTGATTCAGGAGGGTATCTGTCATGACCACACCCTCGACCGGCACACGGATCGAGAAGGCGAGGCTCGCCGCCAACATCCCGAGCCAGCGCAAGCTAGCCGAGGAGGCCGGCATCTCGCAGTCGACCCTCTCGCGAATCATCACCGACGCCCGGCCAGCAAAAGCGAACGAACTACTCGCCATCTCCATGGCCACCGGCTGCACCTTGGCGGAGCTGACAGGCACTTCTACGGTTGCCGACCGCGTCCAGTACGCGGCCAGGGCCACCAACGGTGCGAACATGGAGCAGATGCGCGAGCAGCTGATCCGTTTCCTCGAACTCGACGCCTACCTCGAAGACCAGGGCATCGGCGTTTGCCTGTGAACCCAGAAATCGAAGGCCGCGATGCAGCGGCGGAGTTTCGCCGCGAGCATGGGCTCGGCAACCAGCCACTCGCCGACCTCGTCGCGCTCATCGAGCAGACGACAGGCAATGACGTCGCAGTACTCGACGGTGGCCGGGACGAACACGGACTCACAATGCGTGACAGCACGCGCGACGCAGTGTTCATTGCCGTAGCTCGAACCAAAAACCCTATGCGTCAACGCACCACATTGGCTCACGAGCTAGCGCACGTCGTGTTCGGCGACTGGGCCATCGAGGACACCGGTGACAACCGCCCACCCCATGAGATCCGGGCGGATGCCTTCGCTCGACATCTGCTGATCCCGGTCGCCGGTGTGAAGCAAATTGTCGGTGGCGCATCAGCTGACCTCAGGACACTCTCGACCTGCGTTCAGCTTTTCGGCGTGTCTCCGGCGGTGGCGGCTATCGCGATGCACCACGCAGGCTGCATCGACTCACCCATCAAAGACCAATGGATGGCGATGACCACACCGCAGATAGCAGCACGGTTTGGGTGGGCTGACCAGTACGAATCACTTCAAACACAGTCCGACACACGTCGAGCGCCGCAAAAACTGTTGGCTCGGGCGATCGATGGATACATCGAGAACGTCGTGCCCGCACAAACTTTGGCCACACTCCGTGGAATCCCCGTCGGCGATGTCGTCGAGAGCCTCAACGAAGACGGAATCACTCCCATCGAACATCAGACGGAGTGGGCCTCCGCCGCTGCGCTGCCCACAGTCGATGTCGACTTCACCGACTGGGAGGACGACGACAGTGACGAGGATCCTGCCGGATGACAGTACGGCCGATCATCGACGCCGGACCGGCACTGAACTTTCTCGCCATCAACAAAGAACGCCTGCTGCTCGCGACGACGGGCCCGATCAGCACTCCGGAAACGGTCCGCAACGAGGTGCTCAGCAAGTCAGCGAAGGACCGCCGCTTCGCCCAGGTGGAGAGAGTCTGGAACAAGATCCCCTCACGACTGCTGGACGTGCTTCCCGATGATCCGACGCCCGAACTGATCGCCGTCCTGGGCCGCATCAGCCAGCAACCGTGGAAACAACGGTTGGCGACAGCAAAAGATCTCGGTGAAACCATGGTTATCGCGCACGCGGTGGTCCACGCCGAAGCCGGGCACCAAGTCACAGTGATCATCGACGATCAAGGCGGCGCCGCTTTGGCGACAACGGAGATCCGGCGTTTGAGCCGACTTCGTCAAATGGGAAAGCCCGTTGGAGGGATCGCACTAGTGAATACGGTCACGATCCTCGAGAAAGCCGCTGGAGGCATCCATCTTCCTGACAAGGGAAGTATGCGAGAGATCTACACCAAGCTTCGTAAGAACGACGACGGTCTACTCCCGATCGACCGAACGCAATTGCTGTCGTCAACCGTGTGGAAATAGTTCCGGAGAGAGTTGCTCTGCGCTGAAAGTTGGCAGAGGTCACACTAGAAGCCTCAAAGCAGAAGCCCAGGTAAGGTGGCAGTTTTGCGGGCGATTCTTTCTCGTTCCGTTCCCTCACCGCTGCAGGCTGTCCGCGATTCATGAACTACATACGGCCCGAGCGCCTTCGGTGAGCCGAGGGGTAGTCGGCGGGAAGCGCGGATATGGCATACGGTCGCGAGCATCTCGATGCAGTCGCCGCCGAGCTCAACAACCGGCCCCGCAACATGCTCGGTCGGAGTACACCCGAAAATCGCCTCCGCGGTTTGCTCGATAACTTGTCTCCATAGCCATCGCGACCGAATTGCACCATCGTTCGACACCGGATGAACTGCTAGCCTGACCAGGTGTTCGTGATCCGACAGGCATGGTGGCGGCTGCTCTCGCAGCCCGTCTAACCATGTCGTGGGCTGTATGCAGCCCACGCGCAAGTCGAATTCCGGCCGAGCCCGAGGTTCCGTACAGCCCCTGACCATTCAGGAGCCCTACAGTGACATCCCTCGAAACCACCACCGCACGCAGCGACCGTCTACGCGACGACATCGCCGAAAACCCGAGCCGATACCGAGTCCTGACCGGTGAACGCCCCACCGGCCCACTGCATCTCGGACACTACTTCGGCACCCTCGCAGAAAGGGTTCGCCTGCACCAGCGCGGCGTCGACACCTTCATCATCCTCGCGGACTACCAGGTCATCACCGACCGCGACGCCATCGGCGAAGTCCGCGACAACGTGTACAGCGCAGTGCTGGACTACCTTGCCGCAGGCATCGACCCGCAACGAGCGACGATCTTCACCCACTCCGCGATACCCGCACTGAACCAACTCGTGTTGCCATTCCTGAGCCTGGTCACCGAGGCCGAGTTGCACCGCAATCCGACAGTCAAGGCCGAACACGCCGCCTCCGGGCGTGCCCTCAGCGGTCTCCTGCTCACCTACCCGGTCCATCAGGCCGCGGACATACTCTTCTGCAAAGGCAACCTCGTCCCAGTCGGGAAAGACAACCTCCCACACGTCGAAATGACCCGTGTCATCGCGCGACGCTTCAACGACCGCTACGGCCCGGTCTTCCCCGAACCTCAAGCGCTGCTTACCTCGAGCCCCGAAGTACCTGGACTCGACGGCAGAAAGATGTCCAAGAGCTACGGAAACGCCATCACACTGTCGATGACCGCCGACGACACCGCAGCGGCAATCCGTAAGACACCGACCGACTCACAACGCCGCATCACCTTCGACCCGATCAACCGCCCCGGGGTATCCGCACTGCTGACCACGGCAGCATTGTGCTCGGGCCGCAGCGAGCATGACCTCGCCGCCCAGATCGGAGACGCCGGCGCTGGCGCTCTCAAAGAGCTCACCACCACAACCGTGAACGACTTCCTCGCTCCTCACCGGCAACGCAGAAACGACCTCACCCAAGACCACCGCCATGTCGCCGACGTACTGCGTGCCGGAAGCCAACGCGCGAACGAAATCGCCCAACAGACCCTCGATGAAGTCCGAACTGCGATGGGCACCATCTACTGATCGCCCCCACCCCATTGCGCACTCCAGTACGCTGGACATTCATCGTGTTGCGGCGATCCCAGGAATCCGCCCAGCCCGCCCGGGCCTTTCGCTTCTCCCGCCCAGCGAATTGCCGTTTTGCGTAACCCTCCTCGCCTGATGCCGAGCGACAGATCCTTGGCCGGCCATCTTACTGAATCGAGTGAAAGACCATGTTTAACAACATAATTACTGCCGGAACGGAGCGATCGATCATCGAGAACACGCTCGACCGGAACCGCGAAGCGCTGATCGAGACCGTGCGCGGACTCTCTGAAAGCGATGCCCGGCAACGACTCGTCGTATCGCTGACGACACCGATCTCCTTGATCAAACATGCGGCAGCCGCGGAACGGATATGGTTCCAACGGTTTTGGGCAGGACTCAGCGAATCTGAATGCGATGGTTACTCCCGACGAGACGAAGGTACCTTCGCTGTAGCTGGCGACGAGTCGCTGGCAGATGTCATCGCCGAGTTCGAGCGCGCTAGCCAACGGTCACGTGCGATCGCCTCCCGCTTCGACCTCGACGACACCATGGACACTCCCCGAGAAGGGACCGTCAGCATGCGATGGACGCTGCTTCTGATGATCCAAGAGTTCGCCAGGCACGCAGGTCACGGCGATATCCTCCGCGAACAGATCGACAAGCCGCTACTTTGACAGTCGAACGCAAGACGGATCGTCCTGTTCGCTGCTTGTGCAGTTAAGACTGCTCGGATCCATTGTGCAGGAACATCAGAGCAGAAACCCTCGCTGAGCATCCGCCACGACGGCCGCAGCTACACGCGGTGCCCAACTCTCGTGGCCGAGCAGACTCCACGTCGGATCACGACTATCGAGTGGTGTCGCTGCCAGCTGAACCCGCCGCATAAACCTTCCGACAACAGGGAAGGACAACGCGATCCACCTCCACGAACCATCATCAGAGGCGATACCGAGCCGGCTCATCACGGCAGTCGATAGCACCGACACGTCACCGCCCGCTCCCACAAAAGCGTCCGCCGAGACATTGAGAACAGCCGTCCACGACTGCACCGGCGACTTCGGTCCACGCGGTGACGACTTCAAGCCTGATCTCGCCCGCTGCGGCTTCTCCATCGCAGCTGCCGCCGACTGCGCCCACATCGCATCGTCGCCACGGCTCGCCGGCAACGGATGCGATCGAACATGCTGACGCATCTCGCTACATCCGTCAACGACCTGCACCTCACCGATGGGTTGGGTCGCGAGCAGAAACTGCAACAAAGACCCAACGTCACCTGTTCGGCGTACGTCCGAAAACGCGCCGCCATCGAGACGTCGAGTATGACTACTTCTCGTCACGAGACCTGGCCTTGATCGAACGTGCCGTGAGCCAAAGGGTTCGGCGTGTGTAGCGGATCCGGACGCCCGATCAGCGGGTGATCCGATTTCGGGGCACCGACAATGGCCAGAGCGTCACGATGAAAAGACGCACCGGAGATCGAAGCGACCAATACGACCTTTCGGTCGAAGACAACCAAGGCGGTCGATGACGCCGCGACGTAGTCAGCGCGCAGCTTCCACAGCCCGCGCGCCCGCTCCCACAGCTCTTCCGGTGCGAGGTCCGGCGCATACCCGATGTAGCTCCGTCCGAGAGGATCGTCCATGGCGGCAGGTGTGGATTCGCCCAGCGTCAGTCGCACCGCCGTAATTCGCGGCGAAAACTCCATCGGCCGGAAATGTTGCAGCGTCGCGGACGCGCCCTTTTCTCGGTCGAAGGAAACGTGGTCGAACGTGGGGTAGTGCCTGTCCTTGAGATACACAGGCGGCATCTCACCGTTCGCGGAAAAGCGCTGTTGCTCAAGGAATTGCACCCTATCCTTGATATCGCTACCCAATGGCGTGTCCAGGATATCGAACCCTGCCTTCTTCAACGCCCACTCGATCTCGTGCGGATAGACGTCAGGCATATAGTTCTGACGGAAGTGTCCAGTATCCGCCGGTACGGCCGAATACATCGCCTTCTGACAACTCTGCGGTAGTACCTTGATGATTCGGAGCATGCACGCACCGAGCACCGCTGATTCCGTCCACTTTCGCTGCTGTCGGAACTGCACCTTGTCGATCGCGACGTACAAACAGAGCATCCGAACGAAATACCCTTCTACCAGCGGGAAAATGTGCTCCCACCATTCAACGACCTCGGAGCCCCGGCTACAGAACAACGCGTACAACGCGCTGTTCTCGAGAACACCGATCGCAGTCGGCACATCGTCAGCGTGAGCGTCAAGGATCCGGCGGGCATGCTCGGTGATCTCACACTTGTCACAGGGATGCCCGAGTACCCGAAAGATGGAGTCCTTGCCGGATTGAAACCGGCGATGCCCGCAACTGTTCACTGTGCAACCAGGGGCTACGCAGTACAAGCACGCGTAAATGTCGCCCTGCTTCCACACCATGTCCGAACGACGTTGCAACGGGGTCTCTCGCCATTCGTGGCCGGCCGGGCAGATCCACCACACCATGTCGTTCGACGAGTTCGTTACTGAACCAAGATCAATCCCTGCATTGCGAGTGGGATGCAGCTGACGAAACAACTTCGGATGCTCATCCTTGAGACGCATAGTTCTCCTCCGACTCCTTGGCCCGTTCAACCACGATGAGCACGGCTATGTAGGCAGCACCGCCCGTCAAAGGAGAGTCACCTTGTCGGACGTTTTGATCGGCGCACCTTCCGGTCCCGCGATGTACGTCGAGATCCAGATCGGGTGATGCCGCTGCTCACTCGGGTACCACTGCCGCTTCCAATGGCCCCGAACTGTCCACCGGTGCGAATACACCCGCGACGGTGCTCCATCGTCACCGGTTGCGCGGGCGCCACTGCGAGATCGATACGACAAATACGTCACCAACCCCGGCTGACGACGCCGCCCACTCAATGACGACTTCGCGGTGCGAATCGTGGACGAGTCCACCAACGCTCCCTGTCGAAGCATGTGCGTGAACGAGAGAAATACGGCCAATATCTGCTCAGAACTCCAGCCCTGATAGATGCCCTTTCGGGACCAATCCGGAGCGTCATCGGGCATCCCTGGGGTGTACCCGCCGATATTCTGAAGCGACGGCGGGGAATCACTTTCAGGAGAACTCAATTCCGCCTCGGCAGTTGGGATAGGCAGATACTTGTAATCGCCGAACCTGTATCCCCAGCCCTCCCGAATCTCACCTTGATTCACAATGAAGTCCTGAGCCCCGGTAGTCGGCACCAACTGAACCGAAAGCAGATCATCGACGGTGTTCCACAGCAACACCAGATCGCCCTCCGATTGCGTCAGATAGGCGACACCAGAAGGTGAGGGCAGATCAGCGATCGTGACACCGACTTCCGCTGAGCCCTCACTTCCCGCCAGGATCAGCGCCGTCATTTCCTCGGAGGCAAAGTAAGCGTGCCGGTCCAATGTTGCTCCGCTTGTGCACCGATACCCGCAATAGATGACGATTATCTCCTGCTCGTCCACTGCTTCGTCAGACAAGGCCAGAGCGCCCTTGAACCCGAGATATCGCTCAGGGTTCGCAGAGAGCACCTCCACTGGCTGTCCATAGAATTTGCTCAACCCATTCAACGTCGGGCCGACAACTCCCGACGCGCGGAAACTACGCAACTCCCACACCGAGAAAGCAAATGGTTCCAGATGCTTCATGACCGGCGTAGCTGCCTCGTCGAACGCATCCAACAACAACGGCATCTGCGCTGGCTTCAGCTGCCCCGTCGACAACGCCATTTCTGCTCGCTGCCGAACCGCGAGTCCATGTCGCAGCTGAGCTCCCGGAGTGTGCTTCGGAGGTGCCTCCCGCACAACAACTTTCCTCTTACTCTTCGCCTTACCCATCACGACCCCCTGCGTCGGTTTCCTCTGAAGGACCAGATCCATCCGCGCCTACCGCGACGCTGTCCGGTGGTGCGAACAAGGCCTTTCCTGCCCCAAAGACCTTCCCAACATCATGCCTGATTCGCGAAACTCGAGGACTTCCGACATCGCCCCAGTAGCGTCATCACACACGCCGTGAGCACGAGACAAGGGATACACCGCGCAAGCAGTACGAGTCGCAGGTAGACCTCAACCGCTGGGCATTCTCAGGCGATGTCTGCCCTCGAAACCGGCCATGAACACTGGGCCTGCGGGATTCGCCCAGAGTCTGGCGGCATGCAGCAGGAATCCGGCGTGCAGCCCAGTAACCCACACCGGGCAGGCACCCTGCGCTAGTGCAATGCTGGCCACTCCCAACGGATCATGTCCAGGCGGCCGAGCACTCCAACAACCACGAGGGCGAGCCCACCGCCCCAGAACCGTCGATCCGACCAGTCGCGAGGTTCAGGTAGCCCGTCAATCTCTTCGTGAAATGCCTGAGCCGCAGAGAAGGGGTCGGATCGACTTGACTGGACCTGCTCAGGTAGCCAAGCGAAGTGCCCTGCTGTCGGCGTGTGGGAGGCGTTAGGCATCGCAATCATCCAATTCTTCAGAGGGGGCGCCTCGGTCGTCGAGGTCCTGACTCGATCCGAGTCGATCGAGTGACCCCAGACTGACCGGGCTGGGTGGGAGGTGCGGCACGTAAAGACATCAGCTCGACTGAACCCGAACCTGCTCCTCAGATTCAATGCCGCGCGAGCGAATCCATCCGTGCCGCAACACTTCCACTCCGTTCATAGCGTGTTGAGGACAGGTGCAAGCACATTGCACGAACCAATATCACGGGCGGACGCACCGATGGCACTCTTTACTGCGAAATATAGATACGACGACCCCACACTCACAGCGCCAACACCAGGAGCAGCGCTGATCAACGACGTCGGACTCGTCGTGTCAGTGCCCGGTATCGGTCCGAAGACCGGAGGCCGACATGCAGGGATCCCATTGGCAATTGGACCTGTTCACACCAGAATCTTCCGGCCCCATGACCGTATCGAAATGACTCTGCCGAACACCCAATTGCTTTTGTGGACCGCACCATTCGAGACGGCAGCGTTTCGTGCCGGATATCAGGGTGCACTGGCCAAGCGCGAAGGCTGGCACTGGCTGAACTGGACCATCGCGGAACATATCGCGCACGACCTCGAAGTCGAGACAACGGAACGAGCCGGTTCAGCCGACATCACCCCAGTCGTCGCCGACGGATCACCACTGGTGGTGGTTCCCTGCGGCGCCGTAAAGTCCGCCGTCGCATCACCTGCAGGCGAAATGTATCGAAGCGGATACCACCGGCTCGGGCTCAAAGCTGCACGGGCGCTGACCAGCCCAGAGTCGATCAGAATCCTCTCAGCGCTCCACGGTCTTCTCGCCCTCGACAGGATGGTGGAGCCGTACGACTTGCGGATGGGTAGCCCCGGATCGATCACCGCAGAGCTCAGGCAATCGATCAAGGGCTCTTCGATCATCGCAACGTCGTCGTCCTCGGTGGCCGCAGCTACACCCGTATCGCGCAATCCGTTTGGCCGAATGCCCGCACCCCTTTGGCTGGAACTCGAGGTATCGGAGACCAGCAACATCGCCTTGCCCGCATCGCCGAATGCGGTGCGCAGGCACTCACCTAACCCCACGATGACACCAGGAGTGACCATGACAGTGACCGAAATCCCGGAGGCCTTCGCCAAGGCATTCATCGCGTACGCCAACGACAGCAATGGCGACGCAGATGACCTGGACCTCAGCGTCTCCGAAGATCGACGTGAGCTGTACCTATCGAACGACCATCCCGGATTCTGCCCTTACCTGCAGTTGAGCTCCGACGGCGGTGATTCGGCAACTGCCGAAATCCGATCCGCAGTGAGTGTTCGCCGGACCGATGGCGGCTTCGACCGCACCGAACACCTTGACGCCCAGGTCATCGTCCCGCTCTCAGACTTGGAGGAAGCAGCCCGCCTCGCAGTCGAGTGCTGGATCACGACTCTCTGACCCACGGCCAAAGCATCGGCTATATCGCAGGCCTGCGCCGGCCGATCAAGTCGGTGCCATTGAGCGCAGTCCATTCGAGCCTGGCGCACTCGAATGGACTGCACGTAGAAATCAGCGTTGCTGTCCAACGAAAAGGCTTTCCTTGAAACACTTCCCGCAGATCGTCGAATCCACGAGCTCTGATCAGGGAGGCTCAGCTGGACACCAACGTAACCAGCGCTGAAACCGTCGTCGACGACAACATCACTAGGGTCTACCTACGCCAACGAGGACCCACGTATCCAACGATAGAACGATTCGTTGTGATTGCACCTGACCTGGCGCCATCGAAGGAATCCGAGCACTTCGGCGGATGGTGGAAAGCCACCATCTGAACGCCGCCGGTAGCAGTCAGCACCCGAGCTTCACAAACGTACGCATCTAGGTCGCAGAGAACACGGGCCGGTATGCCGCATGACCGGAAGCCATTATGCGATCCTGAGTCCATCGGAGAATGCACTACAAACACGAGGGGACTTTCGTGTCCATAGCCAACACCATTTCCACGAAGGCCGTCGTCGGCGCCATCAAGGTGATCCACGCGCTGCCTGAGAGAGTCGAAGGCGTCACCATCGCCGTCGACGGAGACACCCTGACAATCGCCGGTCGAGATGCCTGGGGATCTTCGGTGACCGTCCTGACCGCGTTACCTCAAGACGAGACCAAGAGTCCTCGCGAACGCATTGCCCCCGTGTGGGTCGTGGACAACCAAATTCGGACCATCGTAGAGACTTCAAGCTCACGTTCGGACCGAAGTGCGCTGACCTACAGCGATGGGTTCCTTAGGTTCGGCAGTCAATTCAAAGTGCGTGCCAACAAACACGACTCGTCAGACGAGAAGTTGCTCAATACTCAACCAACAGCAGCAGTTTCTCCGACGGAACTAAAACAAGCTTTGGCCGTTCTCGCGCCACACGCAGCGACCACAGGATCCAAACCTGCTGTGAATGTCCGTATTGGCACTGCGGCCGACGGCTCCATCTCTGTCGCAGTCGCCGGCGACTACTCCGCAGGGACCGTCACGCTAAACGCAATTGGCGGCACAAGCCGGCGAGCGGCGATCGGGTATACGGGGATCGGAGTACTGGCCGCGTCAGCGAAACTGCTGAAATCGAGCGCAGACCAATGGACCTTGACGGCAGCGGTCACCGACTCCACCTGCCAGACTGAGATTTCTGACGGCACGACGACGGTCATCCACAACGCTCAAACAGCGGGTATGCCCGATTTCGACGATGCACTCGCTGAGCCAGACGGCTTGCGGTGCTGGGATCTCGATATCGCAGACCTATCCGATTTCGACCGATTCCTCTCGGTACTGCCCCGAGTATTCAGTGCAGACGGAGCATTCATCCAGATCCGAAACACCGGACAATCCCACGGCGCGAAACATCCGATCGAGTTGGTCGCCCGATCGGGCAGCAACCTTGCCGTGGCTGGGGATTTGTTGCGCGGACAGAGCATCCCCATCGTCAACACCACCAGCGTGGACGACGTCGAGGTCGACGTCGCACTGCCACAGATGAGGCAGATCGTCACCAGCGCGATGAACGCAGGCGGCGGAACCGTCACGCTGCGCGGATATTCCCCTTACGAGACGATGGGGAAACTGTTCCTCAGGGGAAAGAACGTCACAGCGGTCACGATCAGTAGGATCCCGCAGCCACTCTGAGCAGCGATCGACAGTGCCGCTACGCCGTAACTGTCACTGCTACAACAGAACTACTCGGCTATACGAAAAGCCAACCAGGATCACGGCAGTGAATCGACTGCCCAACCCAGCAAAGGGAGAAGCCCATGTCGCTACCCGTACTCACCCCTGAACAGCGTGCCGAGAGCTTGAAGAAAGCCGCAGAAATGCGCAAGGCACGAGCAGATCTCAAAGCCAAACTGAAAGCTGGCACTGTGAAGGTCGAGGAAGTACTCGAGCGCGCAGACAGTGACGCCGTCGTTGGCAAAATGAGAGTCCTTCACCTGATCGAATCACTCCCCGGCCGCGGCCGCCAAGGCGCGATCAGCCTGATGGGCAGACTCGACATCTCCGAGGCGAAGCGAGTAAAGGGACTCGGACGTGTTCAGCTCGCACGGTTGCGCACCGAGTTGGTCGCATAGCTATTCAACTGATCCGGCTGTGGCGCCCACGACGAACCGACTGGGCGCCACAGCGACGTTCAGGCAACCAATCGAGAAACGCCGCACACACCCCAACTAGCAGGCGATCCTTCCTGTCCGGGATACTGTCAGATGCTATGTCACCGACCCCGCGACAGCCCGAATCACGATTCCGGCCGACACCCTGGAAGAACAAGCCGGCCACTCCCGGCGCGTTCGCAGTGATCGACATTGACGGGGTACTCGCGTCGATGGCGGAGTTCGAGCCGTTACTGAACACGGAGCGATCGCAAGATCGGGACTGGCATACTTTCCACCGGTCCTACAGCCGCGCAAAGGTGATCCGGGCTGGGCGAAAACTGGTCGAGATGTTGCAGTCCGCAGGCCTACAGATCGCATACTCGACGACCCGCCCCGAACAGTTCGCCCGAGCTACTTGGAACTGGTTGCTCAGCCACAAGTTCCCCCCGGGCCCGATCATGTTTCGGCACTTCATCAAAGACGGGTCGCGGCCTCAGGACGAGGTGAAAGTCCGGCAATGGTGGGCGTGGCAGGACGAGCACGGACCCGCGCAACCCATCATCGCCTGGTTCGACGACAGCCAGACCGCCAGCAACATGTTAAGGGCGCATGGCTGTCCGGCATGGCATCCGAAAGAATTCCTGAAGAAAGTTCGATCAGTCGGCGGCACGAAAGACGCCGTTGTCGAGGTACTCAAAGCCGGGCCGATCGACATGGCAACTCTCGACGAACGACTCTCGTCATCGCGCGGCGCCTGGCAGCAATCCGAAGACGCCTGGCAAGCGAAGCAGAAGGCCTGGTTCAAACGGCATCAACAAGCGCTACGCGATCGGAACCGATAGAACTGATTTGGCCAGTGCCACGCCCTGAACCAGCTCTTCTACGCTGAGGTGGCAACACCGAATCTGACAAGGGTAGGAGCGTGGAGTGGACCTGCAGAATCCGCGTACGCCCCGATTCTCCACGGAGTTCTTGAATGAACTGCGTTCCCGCACAAGCCTTGAACTGGTGGCCGCGGACTATCTGGACCTCAAACCTGCAGGCGTAGGCCGTGTGAAAGCGCTGTGCCCCGTCCATTCCGAGCGGACACCGTCGTTCACGATCAACATCGACTGGGGCCGATTCCACTGCTTCGGATGCGGCGCGAGCGGCGACGCCATCGACTTTCTGATGCAAGTCGACGGACTCCGCTTCGTAGAGTCGGTTTCAGAGCTGGCCAATCGTGCCGGGTTGGCAGTGCCTCAAGGTTCAGATTCCCTCGCAGACAACGATCTTCGCGCCCGAAATGAACTTCGCAGCGTCCTTGAAAAAGCGCAACAGCTCACCAGCGAATGGCTTCTCACACTCCCCGAAGGCCGAGCAGCCCGCGACTTCCTTCGAGCGAGAGGCTTCACCAGCGAGCACGCGCAGGAATGGGGTCTCGGGTACAACCCTGTCGGCGGCAATGCTCTCAGCGCTGCGCTCACCGCTGCCGGACACCCGCTCGAGATCCAACGAGATGCCGGGATCACCAAGGAAGGGGAACGTGGGCACTACGACGCGTTCCGCGGCCGATTGATGTGGCCGATCCACGACCCGCAAGGGCGCATAGTCGGATTCACCGGACGCGACCTCACCGGAACGGCGCCAGCGAAGTACCTCAACACCAGCGGCACCGACCTGTTCCATAAAGGTGATCTGCTGTTCGGCTACGACAAGGCTCGTCGTTCAATGCTCCAACGTCGTCAGGTATTCGTCGTAGAAGGTCAGACGGACGTGATGGCAATGGTCGCCTCCGGATTGGACAACACCGTCGCAGCATCCGGAAGCGCCTTCAGCAGAACCCAAGCCGAGCTGCTGGCGTCCCGCGTCGGCGACGGCGGTGAAATCATCGTGGGATTCGACAACGACACAGCTGGACGAAAAGCCGCTTGGGCACTGTTCCAAGCATGCCAGGGCTTCACGACCAACATCACCGTGCTCGATTTCACTGCCTATGGCGACAAATCAGATCCGTGCGACGTGAGAACCGTCGGAGGCGCTGATGCACTGGTGGCAGCGACCGACAAACGGCGTCCCGCACTGCGCGCCTTGCTAACCGGCGACATAGGCAACTTCGATCTCACCACTCCGGAAGGAAAGGTGAACGCCACCGAACAAGTGCGGCGCAGGCTTTCAGCTGTGCAGTCCGCTGTGCTCCGCAGGGAGTACCAACAGTGGGCGGCAACTGAGATCGGCGTCGATACCGGTGACGTGTCTCCGACACAGTCAGGTGCAAGTCAGTCCCCGGCGACAGACGCAGCGCCGCTAGATCAGCCGTTAACTGATGCAGACTGCAGTTTGGCGGCGTACTTCATCGCCTATCCGCAGACAGCCGAAACTGTATTAGCGCAACTCAAGACCGATCTCTATCAGCTGTTCTCACGCCCAGTCGCAGAGATTGTCGAGATGTCCACGGTGATGTACCCCGCCGGCAGGCCAGTATCCGGAGACGCCGCCGAGTTGTGGTCGCAGGTCATGACCGAGGCGGTCGAGCATAAACACCACAGGCTGCTGTGGCTGATCGCATTCACCGAGGTGATGGACGCTGCCAGCGCTGTCGACACTGCATCGCGGGTGCAGAGACGGACCTTGCTGCACGCACAGACTCAGCTGCAGCAGCGATTGACGGCCGGCGGTGACGATGAGGCTGAGATCCTGCAGGAACTGATGCGAGTGAACCAGCTCTTGCGTCGTCGCGTCTGACTCGACTTTGGGTGCTGGATCCGTGCCGCGCAACGCGGCAGTGGTTGTTAAACCTCTTCTATCGGACCCACACACCTAGATACCGGCCTGCGACGTGAGTAGGCGAGGGAGGCCCACAACCATGACCAACAACGCATTTGCCCGGCCAGCCAGTAAGTTCGGGCGACCCCGCTCAGGCCCGGTGCCAGTCGCTCAGCCCCGAGCGGCCACGGTACCGACAGATACGAAGGACGATACGGACATACCGCCTCAGGACGCATCTCGCGCGGTTGAAGAGACGTCGGACTCCGAGACCTCGGCTGAGCCGGAAACGTCAGCCTCTGTGGACTCTGAGGCGAAAGTGGATCCCTCGGTGGACGCAGCCACGCCTGAGCCCGGCACTACGCCGGAGTCGGGGGGTTGTGGGGCGGTGAAGCACGATCCCCTTCCATCGCCAGTCTCCACACCTGAGCCGAGTCCCACGTCAGAGCCGGGTACACCTGAACCGGGGAAGCGAGATCCCGCACCCACGCCAGAGGACTCACAGCAGGTGAAGTCAGGAACCAAAAGAACTACGCGAACCAACAATCGACCGCGCAAAGACGTAGCCCCTCCAAACGCGATCCCATTGGTGGTGATCTCCGAAGGCACGGCCGCCACATCTGACGAAGTCCACATCCTCGACCTCGACAAGACGACCGACCTCGACGACGTCGATCTCCTCGAAATCGTGAGAGGACTGCGACCCGTCGCCGATAGCGAACTCAAGACCAAGACCGTCAGAACCCTCATGGCCATGATCGAGCAGAAGGCACTTGCAGACGGTTAGGCACGCTCAACGAAACGACTGTGGCCCACCCTCTTTGCCAGAGAGTGGGCCACAGTCGTCGTAAAAGCTACGCAGTGACAGAGATTCGCTTGAACCAATCATCTACCCACTGGTACGGATCCTGATTGCCGGCAATCTGAATGGTGTCGAAAGCTACGTGAAGGCTGTTGCCCGAGTGCACGGCCGGATTGGTTGCCAACTGCAGCAAACCTTGGTTGTCCTGAGCCAACGCCTCGAGAACCCGGGGGATCGCTATCGGCAACTTGTCGAATTGAAGGGGACTGGTCATACCGGCTTCCGCGAAGGCCTGCGAGATCCTGTCCACGACCTTGTCCAACCCGAGGTTCTTCATCGCGGTGTCCCCTGCATTAGGGAGCTGAGCGAGAATCGCTGGAATATCCGCGATTTGAGCGAAAACCTCAGGTAGCGCGTTCGGCAGAGCCGATACACCCTTCGCCAACAACGCCGCGCCAGCGGGATTGCCCATACTTGTCATGGCTGAACCCGCAATCATTTCAACCATCGACTGCAGCGTCTCCGCGGACAACTTCGACCGTGGCATACCCGTGATGTCGGCAACGGTGTTGACCGCCTGCAGCGAGAGCAAGCCCACCATACGATTCGCGCCATCGACAGTCGCGAGCTCACCTAGATTGCCGGAAACGTTCTTCCCCACCTGGACAAGCTGACGTGCCAGCTCTGAGTTTTCAGGGAGTGAGCACACAACGTCTCCGGGAACGCAGATTTCTGCGACGACCCCGGACAAAGCACCGAAGTCTGAATCGCGTTGCCCTGACAAGCCGCCACCCGATACCGCTCCCATGGTCACTGGTGCGACATCAACTTTACGGTTCTCGTTGACGTTGACCGCAATTCGGGCTTCTGGCTTTACTCCGTCCCCCGCCAACGACTTGGCGAAGTTGCTTGCGAGCCCACCATCTGCCGTGTTGTTCGTCTCGCTACCGGCCGCCGCAGTCTTACTCGAGGAAGGTGCAGCTTTGGACGTCGTGGGTGCCTTTGGCGATGTCGACGGCTTCGCCGCCGGCGCATTGTTGATTCCGTCGCGATTAGTTCCGTCGTCGAGGGGCTGCATCAGCGGATCATCGGTGACCGACGGGGCGCGAGTTGAAGCAGCGCCGGGGGACTCAGCGGATGAACTCTTACTGCTCGACGTCGTGGTCGGGCTGTGAGAGGTGGTCGTGGATCCGGACTGACCGGCAGCTGGACGCTTGGTCGTCGTCTCTGCCGAGTTGGTGCTGCTACCTGCAACAGAGGCGGTTTCCTCCGGGGCGGTCGTCGTTGCGACAGCCTGACTATCCGAGTCGGGGACGGCAGCGTGGGTAGTCGTGGTTGTCGTTGACTTCTGCGTCGACGACGTGGGTGCAGTTGCATCAGCAACAGCACGTCCAGTGTCGCTGACCTGTGTCGCGACTTGGTTTACCAGCGACCGGAATCCGTCGGTGAGCTGCAACTGCATCTGCGCGAAGGACGGAGATTCGACGATCTCTTTGATCTTCTCCTGAAGACTCGTGGGCAACGCCGGTTGGGTCTGAGTCGTGTCCGCCAAAACATTCGAGGTTTCTGGACGCTTCGGATCTGAGAACAATCCGACAGCGACCACACTGTCCGGGTTGATGCTCGTGCGCCGCTGTCCAATTGCCGTGGCCACGTCGCCACCGATTTCGGCACCCTGTGAGAATCCCAGCAAGATCTGCTGTGCCTCTGGGCAGCGATTCGCCACATCCTCCATCGTTGCCAACGTCGCTTGAACGCCAGTCGAGACGCTCCGGAGGTAACTGGTGCCGTTGACCGAGGCATCAGAGGCGTACGGGATGAATGTCGCTGACACCTGGTTTCCCAGAGCAGCTGTCAAAGGTTCCACCACCTGAGCGAGAAGGCCGACAGGAGCATTCGGATCAGCGGTAGGACCCGTCTCGAATGTGCCAGGCACAGCTGTGATCACGGTAGCTGCACACCGCGGTGCGGTGGAACCGGTCAGCATTCCGTCAGTTCCCTTGGAACCAGGGATGATTGCGCCCGGCGGTAGTGCTCCGGCGATCAGATTCACACCCTCCCTGACGGGCGCTGTGACGGCTTTGTCCGTGATCGCATCTCCCGTCACGTTTGGCGTCGACGCGGTAGCCTGTCCGTTCCCGCTCGCTGCGGCTGCGGTGTTGGCTGCAGCGGTGGCCGCTGCCGTCCAGTCGACGGTTCCAGCTAGGTCTCCCAGGTCAGGAATCGCCGAAGTTATAGCGGCGACCGTCGTGGTGGTTGGATCCGCCGAAGCGGACGCCGTTGCCGTGACACCGATTGTCACCAGCGACAAGGCGGTGCCGGCCGAGACCAGGCCCAGTATTCGTCTGCTTCGCTTCATCAGTTCCCCTTGTTGTGGCGGGCCAGCCGACTTGAATCAGGAGTTGATTATTCGATAGCTGTCCCATGCTGCTTCTCCGATACATGCAGGGTAACAGAGCGGTCACTGGTCTTCGTGGTTCCTCCGCAGCGCATCAGCGCACGTCAGAGTTCATTTCGGGATGGCGTCCGATGCTGCCGCTCTGCGTAGTTGAGCCTCATACGCTGGCTGTGCACGATCATCTTGAGTGAGGAGGCCTATGCAATTCGACACGGTGCTCGATACAGCCAGCCAACTACTGGCAGCGATCGACCCACAACAGCAGCACAGTGATTTGCTATCGCACCTACAACGAACGCAGGCCATTCGCATTGCACCCACGCGTGGACCTGCGAACGAACCCGATCTTGTGTGCGTAGACGGAGGTGTAGCGCACGAGCAAACTGATGCCCTGACGTGGATCGCCGCCGTTGGAGTCAGCAGTGATCTCCGTTCGAGTGTCCCCGCGACGATGGTCATGCCAGTTTCGTCGGAAACCGATCGGGCGCGGTCGATGTTGATGGCATTGTGTGAGCTCGCCGCAGCCCTTGACACCGCCGATCGAAGTCACGTCGTTTGGATGGACGGGTCGCTGGCCACCCCACTGATTTCGATCGCCACAGGGCTCTTGACCTCCGATCCGACGACTGCGGAGTTGGTCTGTGCAACATTGGCCGACTGCAACACCGACACCCTGATAGGTGACTACGTCCACTACGGACTGCAAGGACGTCTGCGAGCGCTTCCTAAGCAAGACACAGCATCTGGCTATTGCAAGTTGTGGGCGGCGCAACTCGGTGAGGGCAGTGGGGCTTGGTTGAACATGCAGCGCGACCGCATCGCGGCCACCTCAGTATTGCAATCGGGGGAGTACCTACGACCTCGCCGAGCCGATGAAGCACTGCGAGTGACAGCGAAGGCGACGGCCGATGCCCCGAAACCGGTGCGAGAGTGGGCACACGTAATCGATGAATTACTAGGTCACTGGCGTGAAGAGCTACCCGTCTTCGTTACTTACGTTCTTCCCCGAGGAATGCCATTGCGAGCCGTAAAGATCGAGTACACGCTCTCGGCCGACGTCGACGATGCCGACATTGACGATGTCGCGGACTCCGTGGCGGCCGACTTGTGCGCCAAAGTCAGTGAGACGATCATCGGAACCCGAGTGATCGAGCCGTTCCCTCAACACCAGGCCGACACCTTCGCCAAACGAGAAGTGACATCATTGATTACACAATTGATGGGCGCAGCATCGAGAACATTCAGTGAGACGCATCCTGCCGGGATCCGGCACTACCGGACCTGACAATTCTCCTGTCAGGCCGGCACGATCTGGGTGATCATCCATCCGCCCGGACCGGGGGCCACAGAAATCAGCATCGGGTCGACCTGCTCAATTCGCATCGAGTTCGAAGGCTTCAACGCGACGGACACCCGATATTTGTCCGGTGAATCAGTAGGCTCAATTGTGGTGCAGTGCAAGGTATCAGAGGCAATCTTGTCGATGTAGGGCTGAATGCCTGCCGGATCCATCTGCAAGGAAGGGTCGTAAGTAGATGCCACCTTCGTCCCATCGCGATCCACGTAATAGTGGTATTCGAATGCGGCGATCGTGCCTGGTCCGGTTGCTCTGTCGCCGACGCTATTAGTCACCGCAACGATGTCCCCCGGGCTCGGATCGGTGCAGAAGGGCGGTGTGACAGCGGTGGGTGGGGGCGTCGTGGACGGTGCTGGAGGGATGGTGGCAACCTCGCTGCTCGTCTCGGGGAAGGCCTCCGCCAAGGGAGTGCTGTCTTGCGGAAAAGCATTTGTGAGAGCGAAAGTTCCAGCGCCCACAACAGCGAGCGCGGCAACAACCAGAGATCCCACAATTACTGCAGTCTTGCGGTCGCGGAGCTTGGACGGCAGCGTGCCCTGGCGGATACCGGCGGATACCGGCGGATCGACACGGGGCTTGCGTGGAGCTCGCTGGTACAAGGATTTGTTCGGCGGGGGAACATATGGCCCTGATGATTCGGACTCGGCGGTGTTGGAGTCGAAAAGCTCAGCGTGAGTGGGTGCGGTGAATGTCACTGGCTCCGTGTGCGGAGAGGGGAGCGGACCGGACGTACTGTCGTCGACGTCGCTGCCGAGCTGCGGATCGAGATAGTCGTCGTCTGTTGATCCCCGAGTGTCCCAGTCGTTCATGCAGATTACCTACCGATACCGATCGGGCCGGGGAGGGTGCTGGGCCTCAGCGCCCTCCCCGGCAGGATGTGATGAAATCGTGGTTCGACTACGGAGCGATGACCTGATCAATGCCCTGCTGAGCAGCGCCGACCGCAGTATTGATGCGGTCAGTGAATGGCGTCAGCATTGCGTTGATCGGCGCAACAGCCTCGGCATGCGCCGTAGCCGCCTGGTCGATCACGTCCAGCGCAGGCTGTCCCGCGACGTTGACGACTGTCTGCCGGAACTGCTCGTTGGCGTGCTCGAAATTCGCCGGAGCATCGGCAATTGCCTGAACGACGCCCGCACCGGCCGGGGTGCTCGCAAGGCCTTGAGCCGAGTTCGACACGTCCTTCGTGATCTGGACAGGGTCCGGATCCGGCAGCTGAGGAAGCTCGGTAAGGACGAGTTCGTCATCGGTGGCCTCGCCACCACCGATGAGCCCGCCAGTGATCGCCCCACCGACGCCGCCGACTACGAGGCCGATTGCACCGCCCAATGCAGCACCACCTGCAGCGCCCGCTGTGTAGCCCACTGTGGCACCCGGAACGGCCGCGATACCGGGGGCGAATGGCAGAATTGCCTGTGTAACAGCGGCGCCGAAGGGAACACCCACCGGGCCGCCGAGAGCGCCTCCTGCGATTGCGAACGGCACTGCAGTGACGACGGCGCCGACCGCTGCTCCGGAGACCATCGACGCGGCAACTCGATCAGAGCGGTTGTCGTCGACACCAACGGAACGCCAGAACCCGGACGCATCCGATTCCCAACCCGCGAGTGTGTAGTTCGTCGTGTCGAGGACCTGATCGGTCATCCAATTCGGTTTCTTCGCAATGCGGTCACCGGCGCGGAGCAGTTGCTCACCCTTTTCGTCGACAGGGGCTTCGATTGGTGCGACTGTGGGAACTGCGGTCGGCGGCCGGAACGTTTGCTGCTGCAACGGGGGTGAGTAGTCCGCATCAGGACTGGTCGTCGGGATCGGGCGTGACGGTGCCTGCTGTGCCTGCTGTGACGGCGGAACCCAATAGGTGCGCTCTTCCGGTGGTGTCGGTGCCGGATTTGGTTTCGGCGTCGAAACACCGGCCTGTCCACCACCGTTGTTCTGCGTCTGGGTTCCCTGCTCGCCGCCGGCACCGGGAGTGGTCACGCCACCCTGGGGGGCCGCGTAAGCCACCCCGGTGGGGAGAGCTGCGAGAGCAAGCACGCTCACTGTCGCGGCCGTGGCGATCGTGCGTTGGCGGTTAGTGACCCGCCGGTGGTTTCCCTTTGATTTGCCCATTCGCTTCGTCGGGCGCAGTAGCGCCCTGCTCCTTTCTGCTGCGTAGCAGGACATTGGTGCAGTCCAACTACGTTCACGCATGGGCCTGAGCCCCTACGGGATGTGTGAGTTTCTCCGACGATGGAAATCGTAAACTGGGCGGTTCCGGTGCTCCTCCCCTTGACGCGGACACACCTGCTGAGTGCAGGGTCAAACACCACTCCACACCTCAATAACCTGTTGTTTTCTCACTTTCCGGCAACAGCGCCAGTGGCTTTCGGCGGCCCCGCCTACACAGAAGACAGGTGCCGCACAGGGCAATCGCCGCAGATACCGTCGCTCTCACCGCACCAACGAACCGAAATGAGGAACTGTGGACATTGGTGGCCTTGCCGTTATCGGCTCACCCTCAACATGCGATTCGGCGGTCCTCAATCTGAGCAGTCGCTCCTACCACCTCGCGCTACTCGGATCGATGCTTGCCTTCACGATCGTCTTCGACAACGGCTCCGAGGAGTTGGCGCTTGGGACGGTCACGAAAGTCGAAACGATCAATCCTGTGCACACCGCCAACGCACGAGAAGCTATGCACGTAGCGACGAACGGCGCCATCGAACACCAGTCAGGTGACAGCGGAGACACCCGCGCTGTCACCATCAAGGTCGAAGCGGTCTTCCGGAACTGGGATGGAAAGTGGCGGAAACACGCTGCGGTGTTGTCAAATTCGCCGGCGACAGGCACTCCAGTCGCGCTCTTGGACCAACAGACCGCAGACGAACTGATGGCAGATACCGATCAGCCGGCATACATCGGGACTCTGCGCGGCTCTTCCGTCCGAATCCCGTTCACATTGCCGGACTTCTCCGGTCCCCGCGGATCTCGGCATCTGGCCGTTCTCGGTGCAACAGGATCCGGAAAGTCCGTCTGCTTCGAATACGTGCTCGCATCACAACTTCGCTGGCCAGGGATGGGACAGATCATCCTGGACCCGCAGGGGCAGTGGGCAACAGAACACGGACTGCCGTTTTCGCTGCAAGGCCTCGCAACAGCCTGCGGCCGCTCCGTTTTCGTGGCCCGATTGTCTCAATCGTTGCGACTCCGAAAGGACGCGCCACTCTTCTTACGGCTCCTCGAGGAATCGAAATGGTTTCGGAACCTTGCCTTCGGTGCAGGTGCAGACGAGAACGTCGCTCAAGCCCGCGACATGCTGCACGCGGCACTGCAGGACAAGAAAGCGCTCAAAGCAGCTTGCGGGACTGATGATTGGACCGAATCGGCACCAGAGGCGGTAATGACATACCTCCTCGACAGCCTCCACGGGATTCTTCCCGCCGGCACAATCTACGCGGGAACCGAGCAACAGAATCGCGTGGCGCGCACCATCTATCGACCCACTTCCGACTCCGAGGGCGAACCGATCGCCGAACACATCCTCGATCGACTTCCGCCCGGAGCGCTCGACCCCTCTGGGCATCAAAAGTTTCAGCAACTGCTGGCTGTATTTTCCGCCCTGCACTCTCTGTGGTCGCCGTACTCCCCCACCGGTGCCATGAAGATCGCGGCCGGCGCGGATCCAGAATCGCTCGGGGCCACGGATCGTCGGCGTGACGCCTGGGGATTGATGAGGCAGGTCATGGCCCCGAAAGCAGGACAACCTGCGCCCTGGCTGGTGCTTGACCTTTCCGCCGACCTGTCACAACTGAACCTCGACGGCAACGATGCCGATACAACGGGCGACGTAATGGCGGCGACTCGGCTGTTGGACTCCGCGGAGGTGAAAGCCCGCATCATGTCGCAATTGCTCAACACGCTCAAACTGGCAGGCCAACAGCAGTTCACGGCTGGCGGAAGCTTGAACGTGCAGGTCGTCGTCGACGAAGCATGGCAATACGCGGGACCTGCCGATAGCACGCAACCAGACGCATTGGTGTCGCTCTCGAACCAGTTCGCAGGCGACTGCCGTGATGTGCGAAAGTTCGGCATCGGATTCGCATTCATCCTGCAATCCGCGACAGGCCTACGCGACGACATTTGGCGCCAACTCGCGGTGCTCTTAGTTGGATACGGACTTCACGACCAATCCGACATCAAACGCATGGCCGGCAGGGTCTCCGACTCCCACCTGGCGCTGTACCGGGCCGCACCACCGCCAGAGGCGACAGGTCGCTACACCTGGATGTGCGTGGGTGGCGCAGTGACAGGTCTGTCGTTCGGCGCGAACCCAGTGTTCTTGGAAAGTGTCACCGACCCGATGGCGTGGCTGAACTGGAATGACGCGTGGATAACCAGGATTCGGCGCGAGTTCTCCCAGCATCTCCCCGCTGGGGATACGGGCGGCAGACTCACCCACTTGCCGTCGAGACCAGGGTACGACGATCCAGCGATGGAGGTGCACGCTCGGCGCCGAGCAGTTGTGGATGGTCGCGCCAGCGCAACCGGTGTCGCCTCAGTGGCAGATGCGCTCGCAGGACGGCCTCAACGCCGTGACCGGAATTCTCTTGCCCACAACACCACAAGTACATGGACGAACCGCCTAGATGACGACCCCCCGCCGTTCTGATTGTCTCGGGCACCACGATCACCGGAACCGGGCTTTCTACACTGACCGCACACGTTGTTCCGCCTCACATTAAGGAGATGCGCTGTGGCGCAAATAAGGACGCAGACACTGCTGGTGCTCGACGACAGCGAGAAGGAGGTGTTCAAGGATGCGAGTACGGGCAAACTGCTGCAGAACGCAGTCAAACCGCTCCAGGAGTCGCTGAAAGAGCACGCGAAGTCGCTAGCCGCGATGAGCAAGGGATCACCGAACGAGGATGATCTCAAGGCTGCTGACGCCGCGGTCACCGAATTGAAGGGGCTGCTGACGAGTCTCCCTCAGAGCGAGGCCCGCAAGGAGGCGGACGAGCAGCTCGATAGCGCTCAGGCGATCATCGACGAGGCGCGCGGAATTCTCCCGTCTTGACCTTTGATCGACGAAAAGCGGTCCACGCCAATGGCGTGGACCGCTTTTCGGTTCTAAATCAGGCAGACATGCGGTGACTGCCAGTAGAGTTCATTGCGGCCTGCGCATCCCTGATCCGCTGCTTGCGTGCCGCTGTGTCGCGCTCGCGGGCTGCGAAAAGATCGCGATGGCGAGCGGCCTGCGGGCCAGGGGTGTAGTCCTGCACTTCACCGCCGTACGCGCACAACAGATCTGCAGCCCGATCCCATCCGCAACCGAGGATCGTAGCCAACGTATTCGGAACCATCTGCTGTTTGACCGCGCGACGAACGATCTCGCGCTCCTCACCGTAAGTGATCACAGCTCGGCCGTCAGCCGAAACCTTTGGCTTCCGGTCGAGAAGGGACTGCGTGACGAACCGCTTAGGAAGCTCTTTGAGTGCTGCCTCGGACTTGTAGCGATGCAGTACATCACTGACGAGATGTTCGTCGATGGTAGGTACCGGATCGAGATCCGCTGGAATCCAACTGATGTCGGGAATATTTCGGTACAGCTTGGTTCCAGCGAGGACATCGAGGGTGTGGTGTTCGAGTTCAGCGTTGCTTCCTGGATCATGGATGTGCATGTCGGGCAAGCCTCGCGAGTTCCATGCGGTGGCAGCGACCACGGTGTTCGTCGGTTGCCTACCCAACTTCACCTCCTCAAGGACCTCGCGTCGGCACTGCTGCAGAAGCGGGCATTCGTGGCAGGCCGCGATCGCTGACTTCGCCACTCGGATACGGGCTTTGACAAACCGACGTTCTGCAGCCAATTCCGCGAAGGTGGCGGCGGGGACCCGTTCCTCGGTGCTTGCAGCGAGACTCGGGGGATCTGGAAGCATGAAGGAATCCGGATCATCTTGGCACAGGAGAGTTTTCGACACACGAGTCGCTGCCTGTCTCCACGCGTCCTGCGTAGCCCTGTTGGTAGCAGGAGAAGCGATGGGTCGACCAGTGCGACGGCGATGAGCGACCTGCAATGCGTGCCGAGCACGCAGACGCTCAAGCTCGCTGGCGACGTTCCGCTGAGAGGAAGGGGCGGAAGATCCCGCGTTGACGCCGGCCGGCCGGATCTGGCCTGGCGTAGAGGTAGGCAAAACTGTGGATGACATGGTCCCTCCAAATGGTGCCCGAAACGAGTTCAAGCGTGTACAACATCTCCGATAAGGAAAAAATAGCACGTCCGGCGGGTGTGTTGCGGTATCAAGCCCGAGATTTCACCACGAGATGTGGGCTACGAAACAGGCATACCAGCGGCCAGAACTGATCCCCGATAGCCCAATCCCATCAACAGCAGCCGCAGAATGCCAGAAATACGCGCCCCGAACTGGTCGAGCACGACGGGGCAGACGATCGGGCCCTCTGCCCCAACCGATTCATAAATCGAGACGCGAACGTCACCGGTAGATAGAACCAGTCTGGGCGTAACTACCCGGCCCCACCGAGACGCACCAATGGGTGACAACGCTGTCCGGCGACAACGATGACCAGCGAAATCCTGCCCCGAACTGCGCAGACGGACCGTGAGCCACCGCCGGGTTGCTCCCTCGACGAGCGTGCCGCACACATACAACCCCACCGCGAGACTGTGCGCATGACCAACGACGTGATTCTGAAAGCTGGATTCTTCGGGTGCGCACATGCCGGATACGGGATGCGTGGAATGGCCCGAAAACATCCCGCCGGCCCGAACATCCGCGAAGTTGACGGATACGTCACCTACGAACTGGTACAGCGCGACATGATCAGCAAAGGGGTGGACTGCCAGATCAACGGGGGCGACGGATTCCATGTGCACCACCCATCGGTGCGGGCAGTGAACGAGGAACGCCGCGTCGACGCCCTGCGAATCGCTGCAGGTATCCCCGCTGTCGTCAACACCGGCAACCATGACGCCGGCGCCGGGACTTCGGTCTCGGCAGCCGCGTTGCTGCACCAACCCGACCTGGGTCGTTTGGCGGTTTTTCCCGATCCGGGACGAGCAGTAGACGACCTGATCGGCCCGCAGCCCGGCTACTACGAAGTGCACCAACCGATCCCCGATGTGCCGTTCTACTTGCATGTTGTCTCACACAACGGACTGGATCCGCGACTACCAGAACGCGGCATCATCGTCGACCCACAACCGATCGAAGGTGGGGTAAACATCCTTGTGTCGCACGGTATTTTCTCTGCGGATGGGCGATTGTTCGGTGCAGATGACCGCCACGGCGCCGAGCGAGTGATCCCGGAGGAATGGGTCAACCGAGGCTGGGATCAGAGCATCCTGTCGGACTACCACACCCCGGGTCCGATCCCCGGTTTCGGACCGGATGACGGACGCGAACGCGGGCAAGTCTGGATGACGGGTTCGCTCATCGGACGAGGATTCTCTGACGAGATATGCGCGCGAGGTTGGCTGTTGCTCGAACTGACCACCGACGGCAGGGTCACCGTCACCCCTCAGTACGTGTGGCGTCGTCCCCAGATCGATTTCGACACGATAGACGCACGTGGAAAGACGATCGAACAGATCAACACGATCATTCGAGAACGCCTCGCCGAAAGCGACTGGTGGGATGATGAATCCGCCGAGATCAGTGGCGACGGAGGATACATTCTCCGGCAGAAGATTTCGTACACAACCTGCGGGCAGCGACATGGCCTGCGTGCACTGGCAGGGGAGTGGGCGGCAGCCGCCGGCCGCGCCGCCTACTGGGCGTTCGCGTGGGAACACCCGCTACCCGGTGACGGTGGTCTACGCCTGGCAACCGAACCAGAAACCCGAACTGGCAGCGACCACCGGCGCCGAACAGTTGATCTAGCCCAAGCCTTTACCGACCGCACCGACGAAGGCAGGCTCGGCGCGATGCTCAGGGCAATGGCCGAAGACATCCGAACCCCCGTCATCGCCCATGCGCATCGTGCACTGGCCGAGCTGGCCCCTGCCGAAGAATCAGCCTGACAAGAGTCAACCAACCCCGATCACGAGGCGTGCCGCACGCCTGACCGCCCACTTTTAGGTTCGGTCTATCAAATTCGCTCCACCCGCACGCGGACAAGACGAGGACGTAGACCATGCAGATCACCAGCGGACATATCTATAACTACCGATCGATTAAAGACTTGCAGATCGACTTCGATACCAACGGAATTCACGCACTGATTGGCCCTCCTGGCTCCGGAAAGTCGTCCTTCCTCGGAGCCCTCGGATTCGCACTGTACGGAGACCCCGGTCCGGGTATCGACCTGATCGACCTCCGGCATGACAAAGCCGACGACAAGGAATTGGCCGGAGCAGACGTGACCTGGCGCCACGGACAGGACACCTACCGAACCGTGCGAGAGATGCGCAGAGGTAATCGTGGCGGCAAGCCAGTGGAGAAGACCAGTGCCCGCATGTGGCGCAACGGTGTCGAGATCGAAGGCATGAGTCCGACATTGATGACGAGTGAGGTCACCAAGATTCTGGGTATGTCAGGCCGTGCATTTCGCGGCGCGAACATGATCGCGCAAGGCGAGGTCGACGCCCTGGCCACGGCCACGCCCACCGAAGTAACCGCACTCGTCGAAGAACACACCGGTGTATCGCAGGTAACCAAACTCCGTGAACAGGCACGCAAGTCCGCGAACGACAAACAGGCGGTCGCCGACGGCACGGTGGGATCGCCGGAGGCAGTGACCACTGCCGAGGAGCTTGAGATGGAGGCCGGCAAGGTGTTCGGTGAGGCCGAAGCTGCTCATGGTGCAGCGGACGCGAAGGCAAAGCGGGCGCGCAGAGACTGGGAAGAATGCAACGCAAGGGCACACGAGTTGCGAACCGCGGAGCGAAGCGCACAACAGTCTCGTGACGCCGTAGTCGCAGCCAAAGCACTCGCGGACAACGCTCGAGATCGATGGGAACGACTACACGTAACTGTCACGGATCGAAACCTCACTGGCGTAGATCCGGATCAGCTGCAGCACAGGATCACCGGGCTACAGACTTCGTTGCGCAGGATCACGGAAGCAGGCGCGAGTCTTGCTGGCGCAGCAGAGGCAGTTGCTGTAGCCATCACTGACACTGCACGGGCACAGAAGGCAGCTGACAGTTTCGATGTCGTCGCCGCCCAATCACGACTGGAACGGGCAGATACTGAACTAGCTGCAGTTGTCGATTCGATACGCACTGCAAATGGAGACGAGGCCGCCGCCCGCAAGGATGCGGTAACGCTCACGAAGTCGCTGCACACGTTGCGCCAGTCGATTGGCCAAGCCCATTGCCCGACGTGCCGTCAATCGATCAACGATCTCGATGCGCTCATCACCGACTTGGAGGCGAAACTAACCGCCGCGCAGTCGGCCGAAGCGAAAGCGGTGGAACAGGCTGCTGCACTAGCCGGAAAGCGAAGGGAGATCGACGCTCAGGTTGCCTCAGCACGACAAGAACTCACCGGCGCTGAACAAGCCGAACACCATGCCGAACAGGTTCGAGAACGCGGCGAAGCAGCTTTCCAGAACGAAACCGAGAAGCTCGATGCACTGGTAGAACTGCTTGCCAGCCTGGACAACGACATAGCCCCGGAACTGACGGACCGCACGAACGTCCAATCCTGCCTACAGGCCGCACGGGTCGTCCACGGCACCGTAGACAGCCGATCGACAGAGCTACGGGCAGAACACCGGCTGCTCATCGACGAGCACAAAGCAGCCCACGATCTTCAGGCAGCGAACGGCGCAGTCGACAACGCAGAATCCGCAATTGTCGACGCCCCGGATCCACAGATCGTTCACGCGGCCGAAACGGCAGCCAGCGATGCACGGACCCGGCTCGACGAAGCAGAGAGGACCGTGAGCGAGGCATGGGCAGTGCTCTCGAGCGCGCGCACCGGACTTGCGCAGGTGGCGAACGAAGCAGATATCGCCCGCGATCAGTGGGCACGCAAGTGCGAAGCGCTACGGGTCGCCGAAGTCGCACGCGGAGTTGCGGATGCTCTCACCGCTCTGCGGTCAGACTTGCTCGCCGAATGCACCCAACAGATTTCGGAAGCCGCGACAGAACTGCTGCAACGTTTCGGTGGAGAACACGTCGCCTTCCACCTCGGTACAGATTTTGTTCCCTGCGTGGAACTTGCCGATGGCCGACTCCGCAAGACGAAACTGCTCTCCGGAGGCGAAAAAGCGCGGGCCGGGCTTGCCTTCCGATTGGGAATCTCGATGCAGGTCACAGACGGCGGGTTGCCCGATCAGATATTCGGCGACGAGATCACCCAGTATCTCGATGACGAAGGTCGTCGGGCGATCGTAGAAACCATAAGCGATCTGTTCGCAGCGCCAATCCTGATCTCGCACACCGACGAGGTTCTCGACTATGCGACAACGGTGCACCAGCTGAATCGCAATCCATTGGGCGTTACGGAACTTCTCCCGCTCGCCAGCTAGCCACGATGCTGCGGCGGAGTGATCGTCCTCCGCCGCAGCATCGGAATGCGGATTCGATCGCAGGTTCCGCGCGGGAGAAGGTCGCAGATGTTCGCGAATCGTGGCCTCGATAGGCTTGCCCGGCGCGGATCTGCACATGACGATCGAGACGCTCAAGATCCGTTGGGGGAGGCAAGTGAAATGGCAACTGTTAGAACGAAGCGTGCTGCTGCTCTTGGTTTGATCGGATTGGGAGCTGGTTTCACTACCGTGGCCGTGCTGATTCCGACCTATGCTGCACCGAAACTCGTGAAAACGCCGCTGTCGATCGATGCGCCCACCGTGGCCACAGACAACAACGCGACCCTGTTGGATATGGGCGCGATCGACACCGGGAAAGTGGTGATCAACTCCGGCGTGGCTGTGACAGTCCAGCAATACGTCACGGGCGAGGAACCTTCGAATTCCGACATCGTGACGATCCAGTCGACACAGAAAGTAACTCGTGACGACCGCGAAGGCGACGCTGCTGTTGTCAGCGCAAACGTCTATCGCGTCACTGTGGACAGGGCAACAGCAATGCCGGTCCAGGATCCGCCGGCGACCATCCAGAGATACGCAGACAAACCGGGAGAGGAAGTCGTCGCGGAAGGCGTCAACTTCAAGTTCCCCTTCCACCTGCAGAAGCAGTCCTACCCATATTTCGACACGTTGGCCCGCGAAACGTATCCGATCGACTTCGTCGAAACGACCCAGATCGACGGCACCGAGGTCTTCCACTTCTCCCACACGATCGACCCCATGGACACTGGAGGCAAACTCACCCTCCCCGCGTCCGTGTGGGGGCTGTCCGGTGATCCGGACGCGCAGGTGCTGATGCACCGCTTCTACACCGCGAAGAGGGACTTGTGGGTTGAGCCCGTCACCGGGGCAATCGTTGCCGGCAATCAGTACGCGCGGCAGTACTACGCCCGCACGGCGGACGATCCGGAGTCGGTGACGATTGTGGAGATGGCCCCGGCGTTGGATGCGCAGACGAAGTCCGAGCAGCTTGCACAAGCCGTCCGATACAAGAGGCTGATCGTGTGGGGAACTCAGTACGCGCCCATGGGGTTAGGTGCAGTCGGCGTGATCGCGTTGCTCGGTGGTGCGGCAATGTTGTGGCGAAACCGTCAGATCGATTCGACGGCAGGATCGGATGTGCAGGTGGCAGCGCCACACGAGGACTACGACCGCATCTCGACGGCTACTCACTGAGATGGCCGGCCGGTGTCGCCTTCGCGATGCCAGCTGATCTCTCGTACCCTGCCGAATAGTTCGCTCACGGAAGAGGGTGCCGCGCGAATGGCGCTCACGACCAAAACATACGAAAGGCTCAGGCACACTACACATGAGTGCATTCAACGCAACCGGAGATGTCTCCTCAACGTCGGTTCTGATCGCGCACTTCCGGGCTCTTGAATCGACTCGCGACGATGCCCTGTTCGAAGATCCGCTGGCATCCGCGCTCGTGGAGGCATCAGGGCTGCCAGTCGGACAAGCCAAGCTCGAGCACGTCATCACCAGTCGCGTATACGAATCGGTTGCGGCGCGTACCCGCTACCTGGACGACCGAATCGAAGCTGCAGTGTCACGAGGTGCCCGCCAGGTCGTGCTGCCCGCGGCCGGCCTCGACACAAGGGCATACCGCCTGGGCCTACCCGACGACGTCGCGTTCTTCGAGGTTGACTTGGAGAACGTCTTCGCATTCAAAGAACCGGTTCTCGAACAGTCCAATGCGAAGGCGACAGGCCCGCGCTCAGTGGTCCCCGCAGATCTGACCGGCGATTGGGTAAAACAACTGACCGCAGCGGGATTCGACGCCGACGTTCCGACAGTGTGGGTTTTGGAGGGCATTCTGATGTACCTCACCGACGAGCAGAACGATCAGATTCTCGATGAACTGTCCGCGGTAAGCGCGCCTGGATCCGAGTTGCTGTTCGTCTCGTTTGCGCCCGGAATGATCGCCGAAGAGCAGACCAAGGAACTTGCCGGGATGGCGACAGCGGCGGGCATCGGATTCAAATCGCATGTCGCAGACCCGGTTGCGTGGGTAGGAGCACGCGGGTGGGTGATCGCGGACCAAACCACGATCAAGGAATTCGGAGCGACAATCGGCCGTGACGTTCCTTACGACGAGGCACAGTTCGGGCCGGTTACCTGGCTTGTCCATGCAATTCGCGCCGAGTAACTGACAACTCGACTACGCCGAGACTGGGCCCTTCGCAGCGTCGGACAACACAACCATCATGCGGTGCGTAGCAACAGGTGTTCGGCTGCCTTTCCACGCGGCGCGGCGGGTGCTGTACACGGCCGCGTCGCGTGGGATGAGCATGTTTGTTCCTGTGGCAACGATCTTTTCGTATTCCGCGCTGTAGGCGCGGATCGCTTGATAGCGCCGCAACCGGTCCGGAAGTATCGCGGTCGCAAACACGAGAAGTGCGTAGCCCGCGATGATCATCGGGCCAAGGACAAGTACCAATGTGATCGTCTGGGCATGATCGGTGTACCAGTTCTCGACGCCAGCGGCTTGGAGAACTAGATACAGCAATTTGTTGATCCCGTAGAGAAACCCGAGAGAACATGCTGCGGCGAGAACGGCCACTATTCGACCGAGCGGCCCGCTGCGCACTCTGCGTTCCCTGAGCAACCCGAAGAGGTAGTACAGCGCGAACACCAACGCGTAAAGCAATGTCCCCAGATACGCGCCCCAGTAGAGCAAAAGTGGTCCAGTGGGCGGGAAATCACGCGAGACGAAGTTCGTCGGCGTGTCAGTCGCTGGCGACAGCAGGAACCCGACGCCGGCAACGGTGACCATAGTTGCTGTGAACAGTCGGTGGCGTGTCTTGTTGAATGACGGGCTTTGAACGACAGTTGCCACGGCTTCGCCGATGCAGCAGAAGGCGAAAGTTCCGAGCAGAACCGCAGTGGCGTCCGGAATGTTCCAGATACCTGTCAGGTCGTGAAGCCAAACATCGACGTAGTCGTCGGAGAGTACGGGGATGCGCGCGGCTTGACCTAAACCGAGGGCGGCCAACACTTTTGTGAGGGGCCGACTGTCCGGGTTCCGTTTCCACATCGGGATTCTGAACGCGACAAACGTCAAGAGCGCGATCGGGACGAGTGTGCCTGCGAAGTTGTAAAGAGTCACTGCACTTGCCAACCCATCATCCCTGCGAGACGTAGGAGGAGGTTCTTCTGCGTCTCCGGCAGATCGTCTGGGTAGAGGGGGCACGCATCTCGTCGGCCTTAGCCATGATCAGTGTCGCCAGCTCCTCAGCCTCTACTTCGACCGGGTGGAGTGTGTGGGTGGAACGGGTGAAGCAGACCTGTGACAACGCAAGTCGGTGGATCATGTAGTCCGGCAGCTGCGGTGAGACCCGGCGAATATTCGTGCGTAGGTACTCGAGGAAGTCCTGTTTGTTGCTCTTCTGATGAGCCATGACGATGTGTGCGAGTTCATGGCAGATGATGTGCTCGCGGTATTTGCCTTCGGCGTCATGTCGGACGTAGATCACGTCCCGTCGTTTGGCGGGTATCCAGAGCCCGGTGATCTCACTGTGAAGATCGATCGGAAGATCCTCGACGATGATCAGGCGGTTGATGCGAAGCCCGAGCTCGGCGATGAACGATTCGATTGACCACGGCCGCGAGAAGGGGAGGGTTGCGAGCGCCCTGCGGGCAAGCTCCTCGGGGGTGGGAGCGTCTTCGAGAGCATCCATGTCTACGAGACTTGGCCGTTAGGGTCGCCGTACTTTTCGTGAGTTTCGTTGATCAGATTGGTCAACGCGTTGACCGCCGCAGACGGCATGTTCGCGTTGCGCGCGCGTAGCGCAATGGTGGAGAGCTGGCTGGTGGTCAAACTGAAGTAGAAGTCCAGCTGTGCGTCGTAGTCGGCCTGTTCCTCGGGAGTGCCGGTCAGATAGGAGGCCGGCGCCTCGAAGTGGGCAGCGACGGTGGCCAGGACTTCGTTGTCTGGTGTGTCTGCACCGTCGAGCAACGCCTGTATGTCTGCCCTGCTGAGGGTTCGGCTCAGCGCGGCGCCAACTGCGGCTGCGACCGATTCTGCTGTGTCGGTACGTCCAGCCGAATTGGCTGCGTCGAACAGCTTCTGCACTCGCGCGGATAGACTCATGGCGCTCATTCTCCACCGCTCTCTGATGTGAACGGCTGGCTGATGTTCGATGGTTGTAGTGGTTGGTGATCGAACCACCGTTGCCGGAACCGATGTTCGGTGGCTGCATCTATGTTGACGCGGCGATGGGCCAACCAGCGTAGGTACAGGCGGTCTTCGAGATCTGTCGGATCTGCACCTTGTCGTTCCGCGGGTTGGTTGAGATGAGTGCCGAAGATGAGATCCAGATTCGGCGGCGGTGGATGATCGGGGCCCGCGTTCCGCTCGAACAAGTCGATGACTTTGATCAGGGTGAGTCTGGAAACGACGGCGGAGAGCTCCGCGAAGGAACTCTTGACGTCGTCCGAAGGGGAGTCGAGATCGAGTAGCGCCATGTTGAGTGTGTCCGTGGCACGTATCAGGGACGTGAGATCGACGATCGGCACCGCGACCTCGTTGGGGCCAAAACGTAAGGCTTCCCCTTGGGAGGAGAGCGGTGTTGGCTCACCGCCGCTGAGTGCTCGCGATGCGCTGCCTGGCACCCATTGCAGTGCGGTGTCGAGCTTTTCAAGCGTTGAGCTGTGCATTCGGGCGTCCGAGTCGCCTGATTCGATCGCTGCGAGTTTGGTGTCGGAGGGGCCACCGTTCTGCTGCACTTGCTTGCGATTGAGCCCGAGAGCTGACCGTCGCTTGGCGACGATGTCTCCGAATCGCTTCTCAGGGCTGGTCACCGCCGAAACTTTACCTTGCGGGCCAACTTATCCCAACCGGAATCGCCCATCTTTGGCCGCGGGCGTCGTCAGGGTGGTGGGGTGAATTCTAAAATTGTTGGGTGACGGCATAATTCGACGTAGATTTAATGCAAGGTTTAAGCACATAAGTTGTAGATTTGTTGGCTTGCAAACCCAATTTTGTTCGGCTAGGTTTTCGAGACATCGGAGATGCGCACCGCGGCGGCAAACGCCAACTGCATCTAGCCACGTACTCGGCACGCCGAATACGAGTGTTATTGCAGGTAGAAGTGAAGCGGTCGGGCCCAGCCAGGAAACTGGCGGGCCCGACCGCTTTTCTGCGTCTAATTCTGAAGGGAGTGCCCACTCATCAATTGGGCTAGATGTCTCATCAAAAAGTACTAGGACCTTAGTCCTCACTTCAAAAGGATGTAACGCTCCTTTAGACGGCTCATCACGGCTTGGGCCCCGCCGAGCCAAACGAACACCGACACCAGATTCAAGCGGTCGTACGAACCAGAGATCGTGCGACACCGACGCCGACTGCCCTACGATGGTGTTGCAGCACGATGGCACCTTTCGGTGCTGGTGCGCACGACAGATCGACGCAAACCCTCCGCGTCGTCGGTCGTGGCTCGTTGTAGTCGCACGTGGTCGGTGTGAGGCCCGGCCACGGATCGCGGACTCTTCGATGCACCTCGGGGCGCTGCGGGGAGCATTCCCTGCAGCGCCCTGCCGGCTTTCTTAGAGTGACCGTGCCTGCAACGGTTCAGGGACATCAATACCCAGTCCGAGTTCTGTCGTGAGCAGAGACTGCAACTTCATCCGCTGTTCCCCATCCGGGCATTCGCCCAACATTGCGCACGCAGCGAAATGCTCATCGAACACCATCGTGAGATCACGCGCTTTGATCAGAGATCGCATCGACGGAACCCAACGGCGAATGCCATTGGCGGCTTCGCCGTCAGCCAGAGTGTGCAGATGCTGAGCCACCTCGATGAACCCTGCGGGAATATCGAGTTTCGAGGCGGCCTTGAGGTCCACAGGTACGTGCAGTTCAAACGCCGACCTGTCCCGGATTGGGCTGGTCACCCCGAACCCGATACCGGGATTGAGGTTGATGATCACGCAGAATCCTTCTGCCGCCGTAATAACCTGCTCGTCGGGGCGGTCGAGCACCGTCAAGGTCCGTCGGTGATCGAGAACAGGGAGCAGCGTGGCCTGCACGCCCGACGGCATCCACCCGAAATCATCGAGCAATAGTGGTCGGCCAGTGAGCATCGCTGTCACCAGAGCGCCGTCGACGTACCGGAACACGCCTGCCTCGCCAGGCACTGGGAGGTACTGCCCGACCAAGTCTTGGAAAGTCATTCCGTCGTAGCAGGCGATGGTAAGGAGATGGTCGCCGTGCGCAGCGGTCGCTGACGTTGACTTCCCGGTCCCCGGCGGACCGGATTGGATGACGTGCATCCCGTATGTGCGGGCTTGCCGCAAGATCTCAATGTCAGTGTGGACGCCGTCAACGCTGCGAGGGATGTAGCCGTCGACAAAGGTGGGGGTGGTGGGGCCTTCCGAGTTCTGTTCAACTTCCCTTCTGGCCCATTGGGCCTTTTCCACGAATTCCTCGACGCTGCCGTATTGGCCGCCCATTCCCGCGTATCGGTCAGCCAGACGCAGCGCGATCGCATGCCAGGCTTGGGCGTTGTCATCGGGGATCGCGTCGCTGTCTCCTGGCATCGAGGTGATCATCGGCTGGTACGGAACACCGCCGGGCACATTCCGTTCAGCATCAGCTGCAGCCTTCTCCGCGGCTTCCTGCACCCGGAACCCGAGAGCGGTCAATGCCTCAACAGTCGGTTCAGTCCTCGCGATCACCAGGTCGTCGACGTGACCGGACACATACACTCCGGCATCCGTAGCGAAGGCGACATGCGCCTCTTTGACCTCATGCGCAAATCGGTCCGTGGTGTATGAGATCCCGTAGACAATCACACGAAGCCCTTTCTCAGTCCACCGAGTAGATCCGGCAGTTGCCTGTACCGGAACCGGTCCAGACACAATGTTGACGATGCCCGCGGTCGAGACATTGGAGTGATCATATTGAGCACAGTTCCGGACATCTGGATTCGTACGGTGCAGTCCATCCGAGCAGCTTCACGCGAACTCGTGGACACCACCGTCGATGTCCACCTGTTCGGCATCGACGGCACCGCGTTGCTCGAAACGCCAGTGCTGTCAGCCTTCTCCCCGAACCGTTTGCTCATCGACGTCGCGCGGATGGGCGCTGTTATCAGTCCTGATACACGCATGGATTCGATGGTGCATCGCATGGCGCATCCAGAGGCGTCGGGCTTGATCGTCTCCCGACTCAGTGTCTTCGCAGTGGACGGATGGTGGCAGAACCCCGAGCACGGAGGAACCGAGGCATGGGCGGCCGCGCGAGACCTGGCGCAGATCGTTTGTGAGTCGAAGCTGGCAGTAGCGAGGGACGGAGAGCGCACCATCCTGCACGCTGCACTCGGAATGCTTGCTCCCATGCCACCTTTGCTGACTCAGAGGGAGTTGGCGCGTGTCCTACTCGCCGGTGTTCTCCCGCGAGTGGATTTACTTGTGGTGCCGGGCTTGATGATACGGCGAGCGAAACAGTGGATCGTGCACCATTGCGGGCACGACAGGTTAGCCAATTGTGTGAAAATCTGGCGTACGGCAACGCGTCTCGACGCTCACGACCACGCTCGATGGGAATCAGTCGGCGCAGATTTCAGCGCAGCAGTCGACGCTGCAGTTGAAGGTATTCCAAACACGGCCCTCACAGCCGAAGTAGTGCAACAGATCATCGAGCCGATCGAGACCGCCATCAAGGCCGCTGTCGCCGAAGCGCTCGATATCGCAGCGCGTTTCAACGGGACCGGACTCGAAATCGTTGGAAACCGGTCGGGGCTGGTGGAAGAACCTCTCGACGCCGCTGGGATCGGATTGCCGCGTAGTCGAATGCTCAGCTACTCCGACCCCACGGATGCCGAGCGCACAGCACGGGACCTGTTCGCCGACAAGCTGTCTGAAGCAAGCTACCGATCGCCGGGTGTGCGCTCGGTGGCCGTGGCGTATCCAGCTGGTCGCCTCAACCCCCGGGAACTGGTCCGCTACAGCGCGCAAACCCAATTGGGATTGCAAGCGACCGCGAAGCCATGGACTCAGCAGAGGATCGCACCTCGAGCGCGGGTGCAGTTGACCTTCGCGATGGTCTTCGACGCGTCACTGACAATGGCGCGGTGGGCGAACTACGCCGGACCTTTGGGCTGGGCGACAGCGTCCGCAGTGCATCAACTCGGCGGTACCTGCACGGTGCGAGGGTTCGGCGGTGGCACTTTCGACGTCATCAAGGCCGGAACGGCCCCCGCCCAGGTGCCCCGTGTCGTCGACAGCGGATCCGGATCCGACGGCTGCGACATCGCGCTGACCGAGGTGATCGCAGACAGTGACATTCTCAACAGGACCGGGGCACGGATCGTCGTCGTTCTGACGGACGGGAAGCTGCCGGCCGACGACGCCGCAGCCATTGACAACGCGATCGACCTGCTTCGAGACTCCGGAACGATCGTGTTGTGGGTGCTGCCCTCAGCGAAGGTGACGGCCCCTGTGATCCCTGAGCGCACAACGGTCCTCACCTCGGTGACACCGGAATCATTCATCGCCGTCGTTTCCCAGGCAGTGATCGACGAGCTCGAACGAGCCTGAGAATGGGGCTGTTTGTGAGCCATCAATGACCGGAACACCCACCTCTACCGTGATCTGTACTCACGGTTGCCGGCATCGCCGGCAGGAAGGTGTCACCCATGACTCACACACCACCCCGCATCACCCCGATCAGTCGCCAGGACGCTGCGGCCGCGGATCCGACCAAGACATGCGGACCGCTCGTCATCGACGACGGACACGTTCACGCGGTCGGCGAAGCACATGGGCGATTGGTCCCGATGGTCGGTCAGATTCGACCGTTCTTGTACGACGCAGCTTTCGAAGGTGTCCGCGTCTATGCCGACCGAGTCGATGATGTCCTGGCGGTGATGCTCGGTGACCGATATGCCGAACTGACTGCAGCCCTAGACGAACTCGATCTGCACCCAGTCCCTGCACCCGACGAGTCCGACCTCGAACCCGTCGACGAGATCGCAGCAGTCGCCGGCTTGCCGCCAGGCGACGACCTTGGTGAATCTGTGTCGGAAGCTGAGCTGGCTGTGTTCGCCGCTCACATGGCATACAAGGACAAGCAAGCTCGCATCAAGTACGAGATGGCGCTGATCCGCCGGCGTCATGCGGATGGTCAACGCGTCCGTCTGCAAAGCGCTATCAACGACGAGGCCCATGCCGATGGCAGCTGGCTTGTCATGACTGATGAGCAGCGCGCACTTCTCCTGTCCGCCGGAGACCCGAATGGTCAGTCACCGGCCGGTGTCATCGAAGAAGTACCGATCTCTATCGACGGAGTCGACGGCACCCTCATACAGACGACCGTGGAACGAGGGGTCTGGACAGCTGACACACGCCTTGTCGTCAACACTGGTGACTACTCACCCTGGGAGCCGATCCCTTTCCCAGAGTCAGCAATCATCCGACTGGACGAGCACGACGAAGAGGTCGAGGTTCAGACCCGGAGCAACCTGGTGATCCTTCGTATCGACACGCCGGACGACTACCTCGAATCGCTCAGTGACGCAGGACTCGTACACCTGAAAGTCACCCCGACCGAACAACCGGACGACTTCTTTCGAGGCGCCGAATCGATCCTTGTCGAAGCGGCAAACGAGGCGCGTTTGGCCGAAGGATCCCCAGCACAATCGCACCATGATTCATGAGGTACTCACTGGCACACGAAGTGTCTGCGATATCTGTACTACACATACAACACAGCACCCGCCACGTCTCAGAAACAAGGGCCTGGCCTGCAGTTATAGCCGGACAGGGTGCTGGCGCACTCGCGCCAAAGGCGGCATGATGTCACCTATCGGAGATCTCCACATCCACCACCTCACAGGGAGGTAACGGCATGGTTTGCCGCGAAAACAAGGGCCGCTCGTTCACCATCGGATTCACGAAAGCACTGCAACGGCAGATGGGCGGAAGCGCCTTCCACGACGCCGAGGTTCAGTCGACCCAGCACGAGTTCACACACCAACTCGAAGACATGAATCGGCAGTTCACACAAGACCCCGAACAGTGGCGCCAAACCCAGATCAAGGTCTGGGAGGCCGTCCGTCAAGACGTCGCCGACTCCACTGCGTTCTCCGACGAGTCGAAGTACCGTGTCTCCCCGGGCCGCGGAGGACAGCCGGGATACATCACACGGATCGACCAAGAACTCGACCGGCTGAAAACAGGGAAAGACGAACACGGTAAGCCGTTGGGGCCGGAACAACAGAACACCCCGGCACAGCTGGCATCAGTCATGCGCATGGGTGGAATCCTCGAACGCATCGGACCCGCGAAAGACAATTTCCTCGAAATGAACGCCCGCCACCGAGGAATCAGCATGGGAGAAGCTCAACGCGAGTGGAACACTCTGATGAACCGCAAGGGTGACTTCTCGAACATCAGCCTCACCGACGACTACCGCAACAGCCTGAAGGGCGCCGGCATCACGGCCCGCGACCAGTCCGACCTGGGTATTTCCGGTCGTGCTCGCGACACCATGCGACAGATGGAACAACGCCGACTTGCCGCTGTCCACTCGCATGAGACCAGACCAGCGATCCGCCCCGAGCACAAACTGCGCTCCTTCATTGATCCCAAATCCGAAGGCGCACAGATACGTTGCGAACAGTGTGGCCAATTCGGGCACCTCGGCGCGGCCTGCCCCAACGGCGACATCGTCAGCAAGAAGAAGTCACTCCAGCAGCAGACCGAAATCATCAACCGCACAGCGGAAGCCGGACGAATCCGCAAGATGCTCTCGCGTTCCGACAAGGAACTGCAGGCCGGCATGGATACCCACTTTCCCGGCCAGTACGAGGACGTCGCCGCTTTCAGGGCCGCCAATGAACAGCGCCTCAGCGGAGTACTCGCCGGAAACCCCGAGATGGACGATGCGGAGCTGCGCGACGCACAACGCCAGATCAGCCGTCAGGAGAAGCGACTCGACAAGGAGCTCGAAGCACGCGGGGGATCCGCGTCATGGATCAAAGACGTCTCCTACAACCCCGAGAACGGGCTTCTGGTCGTACGCCCACATGACTACACCACCAAGTCCGGTGAACGGCGGACAGCGAGACCCTTCATGCGGCGAGTATCTCCAGAGAACGTGCAGGCAATGCTCGACAGCGATGAAGCATTCGGGCAGGCCATCAACGATCTCGGCATGATCAGGGGAGCGAAACTCGACAACTACGGTTTCGAGAACGAAGACGATTACGCCGAATCTCTCGTACAGCGAAAGTGCCCTTCCTGCGGTCAATTCGCATCCCTCAACAGCGGGCACCGCTGCCCTGTCCCGGGTAGCCCAAGCGAGGAATACAAGGCCCGCGAACTCGCAGCGAGCAGCGCTTATCGGACCCTTCTGGCGAAGACGAAAGGCAACGACGGCGGACAGGTCGCGAAGCCGATGCACCGTCGACAGTCTTTCACCACCGAAAGTCGTACCATCCGGGTTCGCGGAGAAAACAACGAGCCCGTTGAAGGCACCATCGTCACCGCGCGCGCAGCCGACGTCCTCAGCACGTCCAACGGCGGACACATCGCCAACCCACCCGTCCGCGCCAGCTATCCAGACGCCACAGTGTCCGGCACCGTCGCAGTGTGGGAAGACCTCGACGGCCGTCGAGTGTTCTCCCCACACTCCGCTGCGGGCGGACGCGGCCTGAAATGCAGCTGCGAGGACTACTCCAAACGATCCTGGTGCCGCCACATCGCGGCAACCAGCAACGTCCTCGCACGCCGATACGAAGCCGGGAACGCCGGAAAATCGCAGCCAGGTGGCCCCACCGTTGCGGACAACGTCGCCGCCGACGCACCGATCGGGGCCCAGGAACGACTGTCCTACGGGAAGATTCAGAAGATGAGGGCCAGCGCGAACGCGGAGTTCGCCGAAGCCTACAAAGCCCGACCCAGCAGCGGCGCCAGCATGGCAGCGCCCGCCGCATTGCCTCCCCGCGACACCAACGGAAACCCGATCCCCGAACCAACACAATGGGATCGGTCACTGGAGCAGTCCAAGCGCACCGGTAAGCCTGTAGACCTCGACGACACTAAACAGGTCACCTACCGAGTCCGTAAGCTCCTCGCCGGCCGACCACCGCGTGTTTCATTCTCGGTGCGCCCAGACAAGGACGGCGGCATCACCGTCGATATTCCGCCTAAGCACCGCGGAACGAGCCAGGAAAGCTACTACCGCCAAGAGCTGGCAACACTCCTCGGCACACCTGCGCTCAAGGGCCGACGTGGCTTCTACATCGCGCCCACTCCGTCCGCCCGCCATTCAGCTCTCGAACGGGCAGCAGGCGACCCCGAACGGATCCGGCCCTCCGAATGGGTCACCCGCATCGATCCGGAACGCGCAGAAGCGAACCGGGAACGCCAGACAGCCACTCGTGGACAGAACAACCAGGGCGCTGACCCGGCAATCGCCGGCCAAAGCGCTGCAGCACGGTAGCGGGGAACGATCATGTCCATGACAGACGAGATCGACGCGGCCGTCGCCGCAGCAGCTGGTGGGCTCGATATCGCGGAAGGTGACGTACGGGCCGCCGGTGAGGGCCCATGCAGCCCTGATGAAGCGCGCGAGCTGATCAGCAAGGCGATCCACGCAGCCGACACGTTTCAGTCGACGATGCGACAACTGTTCGTACGGCGTGCCCACGAGGCATTGGGGTACCCGACGCCACGAGAGATGCTGCTCAGCGAGTTCCGCGGATCGTTAATCAATCCGCGGACCGGTGCGCCATACGGGGACTCGCACGTTCACCGGATGGCGCGTGTCGCCTGGTTGACATGGGCGGTCGCCGAGCGCACCGGTGTCGACATGACTGAACTCGAAATCCCGGAGCGGCCACTGCGAGAAATCTCGCCAGGCGTCGATCGAGCAGGGGACCGCGATCTGGTCGATCAGATCGCCGACCGAGTCGACCAAATCGCACGAGGAAAGCACGCGACGGCCGACGACGTCAGCGGTGTAATCGACGACGTCATCAACGAGAACGCAGGACGTAAACCGAGAGCACAACCGGACCCCGACGATGTGCCGCCCGAAGCACCATCAGGCGACTTCGATTCCATCCAAGGCGAAGGCGAATTCGGGGGGAGAGCAGTCTCACCACGCAAACCTGCAACCTCCAACGATGAAGACGTCGACGGTTCTTACTCTCCGGACAGCGGCCCTCAACCAGCTCACGGCGGCGGGCAAAATGGAGCAGCGACAGCAGCATTCGAGGGCGGAGGCAATGAAAATCTGCCGCCGGTACCGCCAGGGGCCCACGACGGCACTCACCTGGACATGAAGTCGGCGATGACTGCGCTCCGGGAGCACGGAGACTTCGTCCGCCACCTGCAGGACATCAACTCGATCGGCGAACGCCTACCCGACGTTGCTGCCGTCCGAAGCAAACTGCCGGACTTCCTCGACGCCGTGGACGACACCGAACTCCATGCGTTCCGCAGCCAAGTCGCGACTGCGAAAGATTTCCTCGAAGAGGCCATAGCAGCGAAGTCGGCGCTCGACGCGGTGCTCGAGGAATCAGATTTCCGCATCGACGATATGTACTAACCGCTACCTCCGACTGGCCTCACCGGACGAGAAAGGAGCCAAAACCATGAAACTCAAGCAAATTCCAACGACGTACAGCGACCTGGTCTCCGGCGAAGACAGTCAGCCCGCACCGCTGTGCCGAGATGCAGCCAACCCCGATCTCTGGTTTCCGCGAAACAACGAAGCAATCGCCATCGCGAAGCAGGTGTGCGCACAGTGCCCCCTCACAAGTCGATGTCTGCAATTCGCCCAGCAATCCCGCGAAACAGGGGTCTGGGGCGGACAACTCCTCGAACACGGCAAGGTCCGGATAAGGCCACTCCGCGACCTCGCCGCAGAACTGTAGGAACGGAAACCAGCTGAAAGCGAAAGAACGAAAGCATCACCCCGGCAGCGCAAATGCAGCCGGGGTGATGCCGCTTCTACGACCAGCCCATCCCGACCGATGCCGGGGAGAACACAACCACGTACGCCAAGGCGACCGCAATGCATGTGAAGGCACCGAGCAGAATTTTGTCCGCTGGACCCGACGCCTTGATACGCACCGCTGCCGGCGGAGCGACATCCCACCAACGCTTTCCGTTGATCTTCACGAACGGCGCCAGCATCGGCACACCCATCTTCGTGCCGGCATCACCGAGCAAATGTGTGATCACACCGACCGTTACGGCCGCGCCCAGCGCTACCCCCGACACAGACTCCGGTGCCGCCACCCAGGTCAATACCGATAGCCCCGCTGCTGCACCGGTCACAGCCAGCCAATCGTTCTTCTTCACCCATTGAGGGAACAGCCCTCGGATCGCCAACCCCAGCATCAGGAACAAAACGCCGATCGTCGCAGGTTTCCCAAACGCTGTCACCAGCGCTGTCACCGCCATGCCGGCAAGCACAGCGAACCCGAGAGTGTGAGTGGTGGTGCGATGGCCGTTCTCCCGATTGTCGTCACGCTTCGTCGACGTCAAAGAGTGGAATGCCAACGAGATCCGTTCCACCACATGAGCGACTGCCTGGCTGAGTGGTCCGAAACTACGGGCAATTGTGGCCTGTGGGCTGTCCAAGTCCGGGAGGAGGGCAGCGCCGGCTGTAATGCCGGCGAATATGAATGCGCCAGGAATGGACGTCGGACCTCCCCACTCGGGCGGTAATACCGCAGCTATCGCCAATCCTGTGGCTGCGCCGCTCATTGCGTGCGTGGGCCCCATCACCATGTCGTGTGCCTCTCGTCATCTCCGATGGAGACAGCCTAGAAACCGGACTTCCGGTGATCGGCGAACTACGACCAGAATCCGGGGCTGCGAACCTCACGGCCTTGATGAATAGCCGCTTTCATGACGATCGGTATTGGCCACCAAGGAAATGGCCGGTGCCCCGATCGCAAACTTTGGGGGCACCGACAATTTCGTCGAGTCCTTGGTGTTAGACCTGCGATTGGTCACCCGATAGGCGAGTGAAACTTCCACCCTGCCCACCGAAGACGCGTCCTCCGAGGACACGGCGTGCTATTTCCGCCATGGGATGTCCCTCTGTGCCTTCTTCCACTTCGATGTGTCCTGCGTAGGCATCTCTGCAGCGAGCGATGAGTGCAGCGTCGTACCAAACCTTGCCTGTGTCGTCGATTTCGCGAGGGTCGGTGCCGATGCTGAACGCTCCGACGAGCCATCCGCCGTGCGCGACAAGCAGACCACCTGCGGCCGAGACCATCTCGATTTTCGGCCACCAACGATCACACGAGGCTGTGAATGCGTCGTTACTCATGCGCGAGTGGTATCCGATGTTGTCCCGGTCCGGGTCTGATGATTGCTGAAGTTCCCCCAGACGAAGAACTGGGACGGGTTTGCCGTCGAGGAGCACCGATTCGACGACCGGAGTGTCTGCGAGCTTGCTGACGACTTCGAATGTGTTCGGAGACGGAATGATCCCTGCGCGCACAGCTTTTCTTGTTGTCGCTGGGGCCGTTCCGAGAATCCTCGCCGCGAGGTTGGCTGGTATGTCGGTGTCATATCCATACCCGAATTCCAGTGAGGTGTGGATTCTCTGCGTGATGGCCATTGCCAGTTTCCTCTCGTTGCCGCTGCGGTCGTACTGAGTAAGACCCTGCATATGCGGTGTGGAACAAGAGAAGTATAGCACCCATTTAGTGAACTGGGTCGAGGTGCCTCCCGTGTGTTCTGAACCCGACACGAGGGCTGACACGCCGAAAGGCGAGTGCAATTCTGTAGGATCGAGCGGAGACCCAGCCGAAGACTGCAATGTCACCGCTTATCTGTGAGCCGTAATTCCGCTGCGGTGCAAAGAGTTTCCACCGGTAGTGTGGTCGGCATGACTGATCTACTGGAACAATCCGTCCGTTATCTCGAAGCCCTCTCTGACGCTATCGCCGACCATGCACCAGCATCGTCCGGCGTCGACTTCGTTTCAGAACTCGTTGAGTCTCTTCGTGAGTGCGCAGGCGCCGTCCAGATAGCCCACGAGGAAGGGTATGTCGCATCGCCGGTCTATTCGCATCCCGGCGATGGCGATACTCGCGCTGAACTTGCCAACAGGATCGCTGAACAACTCTTCCCGAGGTAGGTACCATCCGTCACTGCACCTACCTCGGTAGCCTTGCGGGTGGGCCTAAGCTGGAAGCTCTTTCGCGTCAGGAATCTGATCTACCAGGCTAGTTACCCACGAAATAAGTTTCGGGATGAGCATGACCGTCGTATCACGGATGCCACCGAGGATGCTGCCAGCGATGTCAGCGACTGACTGGCTTCCATCGCCAAGATCGATGGTGCCCTTGACAATTCCAATCACAACGAGGATTGCGACGGCATACCCAATCAGCTTCATGACGGCACCGCCGAAGGCTCGACGTCCTCAGATTCGGATGGAGCGAATCCATCCGGGGGTGGAAGTTCGACAGTGAAGTTCGGTTCAGGAAGCTTGTCTCGAACAGTGTCCTCGCTCTTGTTTACGAATCCGGACACTTTCTGATTCGTAGCCTGAAACCAGCTAGGCGAGAACATCAGTTGCCCGTCCCCGAACCACGTACCCACCCCCCACAGCACTCCCAGCGTGACGACAACCGCGATTATCCGTTTCATGTCCTGCCCTCCTTCAATGTGGTTTGCTCGCTACTGATTCCACGGATCGACATCATCAGATTCGTTCAATTCCTGGTCGCCGAGACCGGCACCAAAATCCAGTTCAGGCTTCGTGTCTGAGGATTCGGAGTCGCGCTCCGCGTTGGTGGGAACGTCAATTGATGGCCACGCATCGTCGTTTTCCACCCTGATCCACCGCGGCTCGATACCGCCATCGGAGTTGGTGATCGATGTCTGCGCAAACCCGAGCTCAATCAGGCGATCCCGCGCCAACTCTTTCGACCCCGTCAACATGATGGAGGCATCCCACGGGCACACCATCGAGTCGTCGGGCAGGAACATGACCTGAACTTGCCTATAGCCGTTCTTGGGGTCGTACGCCCACGATCGACCCTTCGGTGTTCCCTCTTCCGGGAAACGGGTGCCATGGTCGGAGTTGAGGATTTGCTGTGATTCGTACTGGTCGAGAGGACCGACACCGAGCCTGAAGCCGAGCTGGGAACGCAGCTGTGTGGAGATGATCTTGGCGTCCGGCTTCTGAGCGGCCGCAACGATGTTCACTTCGATCGCCCTGCCCAATCGAGCAATGGACTCCAGGTTGGCGCGTGCTTCGTCCTTCAGCTCTTCGACGTCGCTGTTCGCGCCCTTCGCGAGGAAGTCGGCGAGCTCGTCGAAGAAAAGGATCAGGCGGCGAGGTACAGGTCCGTGCGCCTTCTCGAGCTCTGGATCCGCAGCGTACTTCTCTCGTAGCCAGGACAGCTTCCGGACTTGTAGCTTGTTCAATAGCGTTTGGCCGGCATCCATCCTCCGTTTGGCTCGCGCCACGGCGTCGACGATCTCGGTGTCGGTCGCAGCGAAGTGGACGACACTGGGGAATTCTGGAGTCCAGGTGAAGTCTGTGCGCTTCGGATCACAGACGATAACTTCGTAGACGTCCGGCAAGAGCATCGCGTAGAACAAGACGATCGACAGAGCTACAGATTTTCCCTGGCCGGTTTTTCCTCCCACTAATCCGTGCGGTGTTTCGTTGAGGTCCCAGTCGAGCCAGCCGCCGCCCTTCTGCGGGCCGAAACGTAGAACTCCCTTGCGGGCCAGCGTAATCGCTTCGTCGAATGCGGTCGTGCCAGGCATCGGAAATGCCAGCTGATCTGGTAGTCGCGGGACCGCGGTCATCGTGACTATTCCATCTGCGGTGGACCATGAGTATGCCCAGTCGTTGTTCGTAGTGAGGGAGTCCCAGTGATCTTGGAACTCGTCCCTGGTTTCGCGTTTGTTGACGTCGATGGATCCGAAGTTCACTCGCGCTCGCTGGGGGAGGGCTTCGCCGGTGGGCGATAGGCCTTCCTGCCATTCGATGATGTCGCAGTCGACTGGCGTACTGGCTTTTCCGAACTTCGACTCCACAACATTGCGGAGTTTCTTTTCGACCGATTTCTGTTTCGCTCGGACGTCGTTGTGATCGACAGACATGATTGCCAGTTGCGTCGAACCGCCCTCGAACTTCCAGTCGAACAGCAAGCGGACGTCAGGCCACCGCGTGTGTATCGAGGTATCGAGGCTGTCTTCGAGCTTGTCGCGGAGGCGGCGTTCACCGAGGGGGAGTGTTCCGAAGTCCACGTCTATAGTTGCCGGCTGGTCCGATTCGTCGTCGGCCCACGTCTCGACGACAGCGACGACAGGGTCTTTGCCTGGTTTTGTTATAGCGGAGCGGATTTCGTCGGCAAACTTTCGTTCGTTGAGCTTCCTGCGAGCTTCCAGAGATCCTTTGGCGGCCCTGCTGATTTCGAGGGCCTGCTCGTCTTTGTTCCACAGGTAGATCCACTCGCCCGGGCACGACACAGATCGGTCGAAGCTGCGCTCGAGGGTGTCTCGAAAGCCCGGATCAGTCAGGTCTTGGCTTCCAGCTGCGAAACGAAGCTGCGTCGGTATCGGAACGACTGCTCCGTCTGCGCGAGTTTCGTCGGCCCATTCGGCGATGTCGAGGGCGTATCCATCTGCTGCGTTCCGGTCGGTGATCTTGAAGAGGGACCGCAGCGTCGCAGTGATCTTTCGGGCCATCAATTGTTTCGCCACTCGTGGATCGTCACCGTTGACCGCTTCGAACTCGACGGTGTTCGACTTAGTCCAGTTGAACACCCACTCCATGTCGGCCGGTGCAGGAACGCTCTGCTCAATGGCCTTCTCGACGATCAGTCGTCGCATTGGTGCCCCCACAGAGGCACTGCTGGCACCAACGGACAGCTGGGCTGCGCGAATGGCCTGTGATGACGACCATCGAATTGAGGTGATGTGTTTGGAGGGGGTCGTAGGTCGGCTGACGGTCCCTGATGGAAGCCCAGCCGGTTTCTGCAGGCCGGAGTAGATCGCTTCAAGTGTGTTGCGGCGCCGTGGCATCACGATGCTGGCACGCACGATGGTCACCACCAACCACGCGGCCGAGGCGACGCCGATCCACATCAAGTGCCCGTTGGTCAGGAACCCGAATGTCGAGATGCCGATGAGGAAAAGCCAGTTCAGTGCCGTGACGGTGACGGGACCGACACGGGCGCTGTCAGCTGTCCAGGTCAACACCGCCCAGTCGTTCAATAGTCGTCTTGCCCATGCAGCCAGTTGCTGTTGCAGTTGGGCAGAGAAGGCGGTTCCGCGGCGTGTGCGTGGCACCCTTCCCCCTTTCGTGGTCTCCGATAGGGGAATGATTGCAGTGACGGTTCCGGTGTCCATGGCTGTCGTGACAGCTCGTCGGGGGGTTGGGTTCGGCAATGTGCTGTGGCCCCGACGGATGATGTCGGGGCCACAGTGAGTTTCGTAAGTCAGAAGGGCGGTTCGTCGCTCGCGGCGGATGTGGCGGCACCGGCACCCCACGGATCTTCGTTGGGGGCGCCGCTTCCCCAGGGATCGTTTCCGGCGTTCGGCGGGCGTGATGTGGACTGGGTTGTGGTGCTGCCGTTGTTGGTCTGGCCACTGTTACCACCCCGGCTCGCTTTGGCGACTTTGGCGGTGGCGTACTTGAGGCTGGGGCCGATCTCGTCGACTTCGAGTTCGATGACGGTACGCTTTTCGCCCTCACGAGTTTCGTACGAGCGTTGCTTTAAACGGCCGCTGACGATGACACGTGAACCACGGGTCAAGCTCTCGGTGGCGTTCTCGGCTGCCTCACGCCACAGATTGCAACGCATAAACAGTGCATCGCCGTCTTTCCACTCGTTGGAGTTGCGGTCGAACGTGCGGGGCGTCGAGGCAACGGTGAACGAGGCGACGGCTGCGCCGGCCGGAGTGAAGCGAAGTTCGGGAGCTGCGGTCAGATTGCCGATCACGGTGATTACGGTGTCGCCTGCCATGGGACTACCTTTCTGTAAACGCTGGGTGGGTTGGTGCTAATGGGTTCGTAGTCGACGCTGTCACAGACGATTTCGGTGCGCGGCACGGTGAGCGCGTCGCGCCGTGGTCACGCTGACTGTCGTGCGACGGGCTGAGATGCCCGGTAGGCGCCGGCGGCGGCTTCTACGAACCGCTGGGGTTCGGCCTCCCACGCTGAGAGTCGTTCGCTGAACAATTGCGCCGGGATCTGTGCGAGATCAGCGGTTCCGCAGGCAGCGGCGAGGAACGGCTTGACGCGGTCCTCGTGACCGGTCAGCTTGCACTGCTGCAGGAAAGCGTTCCAACGCTGCATGAGTGCGTCGTCTCCGGTGGCCGCATCGCCGATGACAGCATTCGTCGACGTCATCTGAGCGCCGGACGTCGAGGTAGCAGCGTTCCCCTGTTGCGCCTGCCGCCCGGCCTGCTCCCGGGCCTTACGGGAAGCATCGTTGATCGGCGTCGGCTGGTCATACTGCCCGTCAAGGTAGCTTTCGACCGAATGCAAGGCGCCTGCGAACACTGCAGTCGCCTGAGCGATCACTGTCTTGCGCCACATCTCGCGCTGTTCCGAGTGCTCTTCGCTAAGCATCTCGAGGGTGATCGGGACCAGACGAGAAGCGATCTGGTGGACCCACTTTCCGGCCTCACCGTGTGAACGATCCATCCGGTTGATCCGGCCGACAACGGCGGTCTGAACCTGATCGGCCATGGAGAGAAGTACTTCGGTCAGATCAGTAGCCGTCGATGCGAGGGCAGAGCTTTCCAGCAGGCGAGGTTCCCTACCGGCGCGCTCGGCTGCGTCCTGTTCCTCATATGCGGCTGTGGTCAGCAGGATCATGGCGCCAGACCAAGTGTTTCGCCAGCTTGCGGTCAGGTAGGAACCTGCGTTGGCGCGGCCGTCGGAGTTGTACGGCTCCCATGGCTTTGCTTCCACCGAGTGCGCTTCCCTCAGCGCAGGACGTCGAGCCGCTCCGGATGAGGCGGGCGTTCCATTGGTGGGAGCGGCGCCGTGCAGACGAGCAGCGACGGCTTCGGCGAGGGCATCGACGTCGACCGATGCCGGCGCGGCGGCTGGTGCGCTCTCGGCGGCGGTGATCGCACCAGTCGGATCACCTTCGGGTGTGTTCACGCGTACGAACCCCGAAGGCACCTGAGTGCCATCGTGATTGCTCCGGAACGTGGCCCACTTCGACGGGTCGCTGGTCACTTCGTCGGAGATCAAGTTGGTCGTGGGAGCGTCAGCAGGGCCGATCGCTGCGATCACGTTTGCGCAGTTTTCACGGGTCGCGGACGCCGAGCCGCCCTTTCCGTCTTTCGTCGCGCCACGCAGTTCGTTGATCGGCGTCAAGTACGAGATAATCTCACCAGAGCTGTTCTTGTAACGCCGCTTCGTTTCGATCGCCACGTACACCGCTTTTCCTGCGGTGAGTGCATGCCGAACTGCTTTCTCGAGGTCTCCACCTGCTTGGATCGACGCACCGAAATTCTCTCTGAGACCGACGGACTCACCGTCTGGGTTCTTCGCGGATCGGGCATTGAACTTGACGTAAAGAGTCGGCTGGCGCTGACTGGTCGCCCGAGCGTCGTCGATGCTGTCGATCTCGATGGAGACGAATTCGCGAATCAGAACCTGCGAGTGCACAGGCACCGTCGAATCCTGACCAGCAACCTGGACCTGAATGGGCTTCGACGCCGACTTGCTGTACGCGACATAAGAGGTGTTGTGCGTCTGTCGGGTGAACGTGCTCTGCATGGCTTTCTCCTGATTCGCTGCGCCGTAGGTGCCTTGGCGTGGTGATCTCCGATGACCAAATACTGACGCCACCGACTGACAAGTGCGGCACGAAGCAACATCCGAGCAGTTCAACCGCACATTCTGACTCCGATCCAACACCAGCCAGTTACGGTCACCGGCCCGCCACGTCGCCTCTGCGGCGACGTCGAACCCATCAATCCCGCCCGAACACCGGAACCGGCAGTCATAGGGTCCGCATCATGAGCATCAACGCCGACGCGCTGTTGTCCAGTGGATCGCACCGATACTGCCCGGCATGTCGGGCCGCACTCATCCCGATCAGCCGGACGCGGTGCAGCAGCTGCACACACGTCCCGGAGAACGCCCTCGCTGCGGTACCGGTCGCGGTGCAAACATCGTCGTCGTCGAAGACCCCCGAGGACTCTGTCGTGCGCGAAAGCCACCGTGGAGGCCTCGCGTGCCTGCCTGACCACACGATGTGGCTTGTCGCTGAGGGGAAGCCAATCACCCAAGGATCAATGAGAGCTGTCGCGGCCGGCGTGATCAAACACGACAAAGGCCCAGCATTGCGTGCCTGGCGTGACACCATCACCCGGGAAGCACTCCGGATCGGCGGAACCGAGTGGGTACCCATCGACGGTCCGGTTCGACTGCATGTCGCGCTGACTGTGCCGAAGCCCGATCGCATCGGGACCTCCGCGGTTATTCCCGTCTCGGAGCGGACCACGCCCCGATGCCCGCCTATGACGAAACCCGACGTCGACAAGCTGCTGCGCGCTGTCCAAGATGCGCTGTCGCCGGCTGAACACAAGTCCGGAAGCTCGGCGTCGCGTCGGTTCAAACTCCTAACCGACGACTCCCGGATCGTCGACTCGTTGGCCGCGAAAACGTATCCGACTCCGTGGCACACACATCCGTGGGCATTGCCGTGGCCAGGAGCCGTCATCAGGATCTCGTCGCTCGACGTCGACACCCCGATGTTTCCCAACTCGACGCTCCGGATGCCCGGAGCATTCCCCTCTGATGTCGGTGACCTGGTGGAGATGGTGGGTACGCGACTATCCGTGCCGCAAGCGCGCACCTGCGGGAGCAAGGTGAAGGTGTGATCGAAAACAACTCTGCCGCAGAACAAGTCCTACTTGGACGTCTCCTCGAAGGCGACGACGAGGCATTCGTGGCGTCGACCGTCTCTGCGCTGTCACCGCATGCATTCTCGACAGACAAACACAAAGCTGTCTTCGCAGCGATCAGCACGCTGGTCTCCACAGGCCACCCCGTGGACCTCACCTCAGTGGTGACGGAGTTGAGAAGGCGAGACCAGCTCGACGTCGCAGGTGGTCCCAGCGGCCTCTCCGCGATGACCCACGCCTCCCTGTCAGCGTCTGCACGGGCCCCGCAGCTTCATCTCGAGGCGATGGCAGGTCGAGAACAACTGCGCCGCTTGGAATCAGAGATGGAACTCGCCCTCGATCTGATTCGGGATGGTCAACTCTCATCTGTCGACGAAGCCCGCTCACGACTTGCGAAACTGTTCGATGCCCAATCATTTCAGTCGACGACGCTGCCCGACATCCGATCTCAAATCGAGGAGCTGAAACACTCACTCGACGTCCGACTGGTCAACGGGGTCGACGGCATCGACGGCGTACCGACCGGATGGAGAGACTTAGACGGAGGCAAAGACTCGATGGCTCTGGTCAAGGGCCTGAAAGACGGACGGCTGACCGTCCTCGCGGCGAGACCCGGAACAGGAAAAACGACCGCGATCATCGACTGGGTGAGAGCCGCCTGCGATTCCGGTGCCGGTGTCGTCCTCTTCTCCCTCGAACAGCCTGCCGAAGAGATCACCGAACTACTCGTCGTCGCAGAATGCGGAAACATGCACCGCAACAAACTGCAAAACCCGACCGAACTAACAGATCTCGGGTGGGACAAAGTTTCCGAAGCCATGGCACGGGTCGCCTCGTGGCACCTCGTCATCGACGACACGGCACGTACCCTGCCTCAGATGCGTCGGGTCGCGGCTGCAGCGCGCACCAAGTTTCAGGCCGAAGGCACAGACTTGCGCATCGTTTTCGAGGATTACATCCAGCTCACGGAGGCCGGCGATCAACAACAGGCATCTCTCAATCAGGCCCAACGGCTCTCCGAGATCGCGAACGGTTTTAAGGCGATGGCCAAGGACATGAGCATCGCCGTGGTCGTTGCAGCTCAGTTCAACCGTGGTCCCACTGAAGGCGACCGGCCTCCGAAACTGAGCGATATGAAGGGTTCTGGCGGCCTGGAGGAAGCCGCGGACCTCGTCATCGGTTTGCACCGGCCGTACGCGATCGATCCGCAGGGATCATCCGAGACCCCAGACGATTTGCATGTACTCATTTTGAAGCATCGTCAGGGGCGTGCTGGTGGCATTTTGTCGCGCTCCTTCCTTGGAGAGTTTGCCCGTACATCGGAGCCGAGAAGCCGCCAAATCGCCTCTTCCGGTGCATGAGTCAGCGACCTATTCCGTTTTCGTCAGATGGTGGGATCGCGACTGCGATCCCACCATCGCGAGCACTGGCCAGTCAATCCACGACGCCATGGGGGGTCGGCAAAGGTTCAGTTCAGGCGCGCACCGAGTACGTCATTTGCGAGTTTCGCAGATGGAAAGATCGGCGGCAGGGTATTCAGGCTTCGCGAAAGAGTTCCTGCGCACTTCGGCAAACGATGCGACTGTCGAAGTGCGCTCGTCGATCTGACCGTCGATGACGATTTGCTAGAGAACCCCGGCCTCTTGCATACCAACGAGCTTGCCTGCCTGCGCTCGCCACACCACGTCGAACTGTGCAATCGCTTCGTCGCTGGGTTGTCCGACAAAGGTGAAATCGACCTGCACGGTGATCCCGTCAGCGACTCCCCATCCGGTCATCGTCGTCATTGTTCGGTCGCCCTCAAGCGTGGCGGTATAGACCCTGGCGTCGTCGAGTCGGTAGAACTCGGGTGTAACGGGAAGCGATGCTAAACGCAGTTCCTGATCACCGGCGCCGTCCACCACCAAGTGGGTCTGCGCGCAGGAAGACAACCAATCATCGATTACATCGGGGTTGGTGTTGGGGGAGTTCGACAACTGCACATTCATGATCTGCGCTCCGCCAGGATTGACGAACTTGTTTCCCGACCAGCGCGATCCCGACAACACCATGGACTGAACAGCGGTCTGCAGTTTCCCACCGGGCACACACTGTCCGTTGTCTGGAGCGCTCATCCTCTCCGGCACCGGAGAGTTCTGCGGTCGAACGTCTACGGCCTGCTGAGACCAGCCGATGAACTCCCGGGCAGGGATGTCGTTGATCGAGACGATTGGCACAGCGTAAGCCTGCATGTCGACAGGGTCCTCGCGCTGAGCGACGACGGAGACGATGCCGATGATCAGAGCCGCTACCGCGACAACGACACCGCCGATTGTCAGCGGCCTCCGATGTTCGCTGACCCACCTCCCTGCAGTTGAGGCCAACTCGCTCATGCTGTTCCCTTCTCCCGCTTACTAGTTCAGGACGGTGTGCACTCGTCACCTTGCGGCGCCCGAGGAACTTCTCTTGCACCGTCAGTGAAGACGGCGAAGCCTTCGCAGACATCGTGGCAGGCGGGGTTCCGGTCATCGACGCGGAAAGTGAGCATGAGCACCGGAACCGGGGTCTGCATGATGACGATGCGCGTCATTACGGAGAAGGGACAGCGAGTGAATGTACAACAGAACCCGCAGATTCGGGACCGCTCCGGATCTGCAGGTCAAGGCCGTACCGCCGCCCTGGCGACCCGCGCTGAACTCATCGCTGCCGCCAACATTGTCGACGTGAGTGTGCCGGCGATGTCGCTGCCCCGCCTGATCCGTCTCTCGACCGCGCATTACAACGAACTCAACCCTGGTAAGCGTGCAGCAGATTTCGCCTCGGACGAGGCCTTCATGACCCGAATTTGCGTGAACTACCTCAGGCACGCATGCAGTGGCTACGACAGCCACCGAGATTTCATTCGCCAGATGGCTAGCCCGAAGGACCGCGCCGAGATCGGTGCCGTGATCAAGGGCCGCGTTCTCCGATCCATCGCCAACACCTACCCGATGCTGATCGAAGAAGCCCGTCGCCAAGCGCGTCGTGAAGACACACCACCACATCGGAAACCACTACACGGGAAGGGGAACAGTCGCAGATGAACCGAACCCACACCTGGAACGTCCTGGTGAACCCGGACCGCGTCGACCACCCCATCGACCGCCGATACGCACGGCTGTCCGGAGTACATGACAGGTTCGACACCTATCTATTTACTGCCGCTGTCATATGGGCTGCCATCAGCGCGGGCATACTCTCCCTGCTCGTGCCCGCCGTGGTGGCCGCCCCGATCATGGCGATCATCACCATCGCCGCAGTACACGCAGCACGCGTGAAGTACCGAGCGAAACTCGGCGAAGCCCGCGCCGCCGCCAGAGAACTCGACGACACAACCGGGCCGATCGAGATCACACGCAGCAGCATCCTCGACCCTGTCCTGCGATCGCACGCGGACCGGGCCGTCACCGCACAGAGTCGGATCATCGGCTCGGTGGCCTTCCAACACGGCAGTCTCGGAGATCAGGAACCGATTGCGAGGAACGTCGCCGTAACGACGTGGCGAGCAGTGTCGACGGCCGCCGCGCTAGACAAAACGCTGATCGCTAGAGCGAATCTGTCAGCGACACTGAACGATCGACAGATTCCAATGGAATCGGTGGAACTCGAATCGCGAAACGCCGAGCTGTCGATTACCGCCCGACAGACATCGATCGACACGGCAACCAGCGAATTAGTGATCCTCGCCGAGAAAGTCACCGAACTCGACAGTCGACTCCTCACTCCCGCAGCGCGCGAACACCTTCGAAGCCTCGTCGACACACCACCCACGACGGCTAGCGGAGGCGATGAACTCGCCGCTCGCATCTCCGCTGCACACCAAGTGCTCGACGCTGGCGGTTCCACCCCACAATCCCTACCGCTGCGCCAACAGTAAAAGGCCCGCTCAACACTGTTATCGCTGGTCGTCGCCGGGCTGACCGCACACGCCAGCCCTGCAAAAAAACCGCGAGCCTGTCCGGCTCAGTCGCCGCCGGCCAAAGGATCCCACCTGCGGATTGTCGACGCTATTCGATTGCGCCCGTGCCGCACTCACTACGAGATCTCAATAACTTCATGGCATCGGAGCTGCACACACCGCCCCCACCGGGGCCGATCCTTGGAGGACATCATGACCGCATCGACCACCCTTCCCCGCCCCGCTCACCGCCTGCCCGCTCAGGCCGTGCTCGGCACCGATGTCGCCGGATCCCGCGACACTGCAGAAGCGTTGCGCACCGCCGGACTGGACTGGGGCCTGACCGTGCACAACACCGACCACCTGACCCTGATGGGCGAGTCTGGCCTGATCAACACCTCCCTTCCGGGGCAGCGACTGATCATGCGTGACGACACGTACCAGGGGCTTGCCGTCGTCGGTTCCCGCTACACGCCGGTGACCAACGCCGACGCGTTCGCAATCGCCGACAACGCAAGGGATCTCGGCGCCACCTTCGCCCACGCAGGGTCACTCGACCACAGTCGTAAGACGTTTCTGACGATGGATCTCCCGGAGGCACGCGTTCGTATCGGAGGAAAGGACGTCGTGGACTTCGGGATCGTTATCCGGACTTCGCACGACGGGTCAGGTTCCATCTCCGGTGAGATCAGCGGAAAACGGCTGGTGTGCATGAACGGCATGACAGTCGGTATCGGCGAAGCGCAGCGCTGGTCCATCCCGCATACCGCCTCCGCGCACAGCCGCATGGCCGAAATCCTGCTGCAGGGCGCGTTTCGATACGCGAAGAGTTTCGCGGCGGTCGGCGAAATGCTGATCTCTCAGCCGATGACCAGTCGAGAGTTCGCGGACTACATCGATGCCCTCTACCCGAAGCCGGAAGAGTCGCAGAAAGCCGCACGCACCCGGTGGGAGAACCGTCGAGGCGAACTCATGCAGTTGTTCAACATCGCCAACACCCAATCCGAAGGCCGCGCGACGCGGTGGGGCGCACTGAACGCAGTAGTGGAGTGGGAAGACTGGGGGCGCGGCGTCCGCACCAGCACCGGTGAAAGCGTCGACCAGGCTCGAGCCGCCCGCCAGTTCACCAACACTGACTCGGCGGGAACGAAACAGGCCGCTTATCGCATGCTCACGCACGCATAGGCTCGAGAACACCAACCCACCCCGGGCATAGTCGCCGGGGTGGGTTTCTTGCGTTCACGACCCTTACTGCTGCGACCAGCGCAGGCACCAGAAGCGGCCGAACCCGAGAACGGACGAAACCCGGGCCATAAGGTGAGACGCACCGACGCCCGCCGCACCTCGAAAGTTGCCGATGCCAGCACTCGACACATCCGCCGACGACGACAACGCGCACGCGCTGGCAGCACTGGACCAGGAAATCGCCGAAACCCGGGAACGAATACAGAACCGATCCCGCGACATCGCCGACGCCAACACACGCAGTCAGCGACTAGCCGAAGCCCACACCGCCGCACTCGCAGAACAACGTGCCACCCCCGAAGGCCTGTCCACCTCCATGCGAACACTCGAGCTCGCGCTACTGCACCGCCGCCCTCCCGCCGAACTGCGGAAGCTCCAACGCCTCCACGTACAAGCAGAGATCGACGCAGCAGCCGAATACCGTGCGCGCGTCGCCCGCTGGGGCCACAGCCCCGGTGACGGCCCCCTGCAGGCCTGCCGTCTCGGAGGCTGCGAGTCGTTCGTCTCCTGGGCCCTGCACCTGAATATCCTCGGTACCTACCGTTACAGCATCGACCACCCATCGGATTCCGTGGCCGTTCGACTCACCCGCCCCGGCGACGGAAGCCGAAATCTACGAACGAAGATCAACGTCCGAACAGCTCTGATCGATGCAGAAGGGTTGACCTTGGCAGTCGTAATCGCGGCAGCATTTGCCAACCCGATCGAAGACGCGAAGCTGCGTCGCTGGCTCGACGAGCACTACAACCCGATCAAACGGAGCCTGTCCGCCTGACCCGATCTGCCGGCTGGGAGGAGCACCGTCACCGCGGTCCTAAGTTCGACCGCGGTGACGGCGGAGCTGCGGTGCCTGCGAGGTGGCTGATGGAATCGCGTCAATATACGGACATTTCGCGGAAGCAGTATCGTGGAGGCATGGCAACACTAGTGACAGCAGTCAGCACGGGCTACCCCGTGCTGACTGCTGCTCACTATCGGGCCTTCGATTCCGCGGAGCGGGCACTGCGTATACCTGCAGTCGCTGAGGTCCAGCGGAGGATGAGCCAACAGCTCTTGAATCCTTTCCGCGACGCGTACCGTTCTGTGTCTCAAGCTCGCGAAGATGCGATCCGTGCTGTGTCGCCGTTGCGCCAGGTTTTCGATCAGCTCATGGAAACCCGACGGCAAGTCGGATCGTGGTTGTCCAAGTACAACCCATTCCAGCCGCCGAAAGTCACCGGCCTTGACGAACACCTCTCTCAGTTCAGACGCCGGAACGTCCGAACCGAGACCGCAAGAATTGCCCGCTTGAGATCCTTATTGGTTCGCCGTGCGCAGCAGGGTGAAGCACCAGGCCGGACAGTCACTACCAAGCCGCAGGTCACTCGCGGCCCCAACAACACCCGTAAGTCGATTGTTTCCAATCCACTTACGGGCCTTCTGGACGTCTAAACGACGGAGACAAGGCCCGCCAATCACGCAATCTGCGTGGAAGGTAGTTCTCCGTGAAATTTCTCACTACACTGGCCGAAGCTATGCCCAATTCGCCTGCGGCCTTGATCATCTGGGCAGTTGCGTTTCTCTTGACGCGGTGGCGAGGCATCATCATGCTCACCGTGGTCCCCTGCACGCTGCTCCTTGCCCTACTCGGGTCCGCGGATCGCTCCGAGCGCGCCTTCCGGCTCTTGGACGTCCTGCTCAACCGCCTCGGGGGAGGTGGCGAGCAGTGAGCGGCCGTGTCGGGCGGCCGATGCTCTGCCCTCTGCCCGTACTCCGCAGAATTCTGGTGCTGCGAAACGAGGGGAAAACCATGCAATACATCTGCGACGAACTCAACGACGAGGGGATTCCCACGCCGGCAGGAAAAGTGGTGTGGGGGCGGAACAACATCTCTCGACTGCTCAAGACAGCTGTTGCAGAGGAGATCCGCCAGGAACCGCGAATGACTGAGGTCACAAGCATCTTTGGCGAAGAAGTGTTCCGGGAAAGCGGTGAGCGCCGAGCTGCCTAGCTCGAGGACGGTGACAGCGGCCCAGCCCGGTCAAGCGGCTGTCACCGTCTGGGCGGAGGCCGCCCTCCATCCCGCCCCCGTCCGGCGCAGATCGTGAGAGGCAGATTCCATCGCCGCGCACACCCCGCTGTCTCACGCATAGTCGCCTTCCATCCCAGCACCTCGATGACCGGAACCGTGCAAGTTACGTTTTCACCTATCGGAGGAGCGACACAATCCGCGTCCAGATCAGACCGCCCCAAGCGAGGCGGTCTGATCAGGGCGCCGAATTGGGGGTGAGGTCAGAGTGTGCATCGGAGCCAACCAACCGGGAGGTCCACGTCGGTGCTCGGCAGATGCAGCTGCCCGCTGCAGCCGCACCGGTAGAGCCGCCAACCACGCGGCCGCGTATGCCGATGCGCTGTCCGCCGAATCGGTCTATGACACCGAGCATCTGGAACTTTTAGAACTGCAGCGCAAAGCCGTGATGGGGGAGACCCTGACCGCCGCCGAACAAGCCCAGCTCCGTGCAGGCGCTCAGCCACCCGCATCGGCGATCCCCGATGGAAGCGAGTTCGGCCGCGACTACGCCGCGGAGTACCCGAAGCATCGCCAGGACATGATCGACGCAGGCTTCGCGCCGAGCACCCTCGCCGAGTACGCGAGCTCCGAAGACGCTGCCGAAGCAGCATACGAAGAATGGCGAGATGACCAGTTCGAAGAAGAAATGCAGGCGTCGTATCGCGAATGGACCGCGGACACCGCCTCCGGTTACTACCTGCGACGTCAACGATCCGACGAGCTGGACCAGGCACGCGAACACGCCGCCACTCTCGACGTGGACGAAGCCCGCGCAGTCCTCGACGAACGTGCCCAATCGGCAGAGCATCAACAGCTCCTCAAAGCACGCGACTACGCCCACGCCGCGGAACACGACGCCGAAAGGGGCTGGGAAGCGGCGAAAACCAGCACAAACATCGAAACGGTATCCGTGGCCCGCGACAGCCTTCACGACGCGCACTGTGACCGTCTCATCGCCGACGACGACCTGAACGCCTACGCCAACGAGAGCGCGCAATACGCGGCCAGAGTCAGCGAACTCTCCACCCCGCCCGCATATTCCGGGACCACCATCGGCGACAGCATCAATATCGGCACACACGTTCCCGGCAGTGAAGCTGAACTGCGCGCCCGGCAAGACGGAATCCCCGGCACCCACATCGGTGCCGCCGCCGGCGTCAAGGACCCCAACAGCCCCCACACCGCGACAAGTGCGAAGCTGTCCGCGATCAACGCTGTCACCGACGACGACATCAGCCGCGCTCACCTCGCCCACACACAGCACACCGGACGTGAAGGCCGGGCCGCAGCTTGGGAACACACCACCGCAGCGGACTTCGCGGCCGCCAACCCCGGACTGTCGGTCCAATCAACCCCCGGGATCTGGCGAAACAGTGAACGCCCCTGGCAGCAGGCAGAACTGACAGCCGTGACCAGCAGCGACGGAAACACCCCCGATGGTGCGTTGATCGTCAAACATGCCACGGCAAATGACGGCTACGGAGCGGATATCCCACCACACGTGCGCGCCGAAGCTGCGAACGCGCTCGACGCAACCGGGCTCAAACACGCCGACATCGCCGTCAACATCGACGGTCACACCTACCGGCAGTACCGAATCCACGCCGATGAACCCCTCACCGGCCTCACACAACCCGCCACCATGCCCGAGCTACGCGAAAAACTCGACAACCGTTGGAACAGTTGGCAGACCGAGAAGACAAACCCACCCCAACC
>NZ_JBXAFO010000031.1:0-63913 GCF_058793255.1 Rhodococcus sp. MPR-R1B | reverse complement strand
TCAAATCATCCCAGTTCAGGGGGCACTTTCTTCAGTTAGACACTCCGGTCAATGGAAGTTCTATCGGTGGATTCAGGTTTAGGTAAAGGATGGGCTCACATCGCGAACGTGAGTCCCAGCCTTAGTGATTGCTGGCGCGCGGTTGAATCTGAGTCACTTTGCGATGCTTCCCGAGCGCCTGTTGCAGTGGTCGGTGTAGCTCGGCCTGCACTACACACCAGGTCCGCCGGTCGAGTTCTGTCACGGCTAATTCGATCCCGGGCATGTTGCTCAGCGCCGTGACCATGTAGTCGTTCGGCTGGTCTATGTCGCCGTCCATTGCGTCAGCAGGTGGAAGTGCGGATCCCGTGATTTCGGCCCACAGGAGCGATGCACTTTCATGAAGGTTTGCGGCTTTCGTCTTGTCGAGGTCGCAGAGTCTGAGCTGTAGTAGTTGTGTGCCGAATACGAACCGCAAGAATGGGCTGTCGATCTCGTTCTGAAGGGGATACAACCCGGCGCGCAGGTATTTGGGGTTGTTGAAGGCGTACTGGCGAATCCAGGACACGACGAGGATGTAGTACCCATCGCGGGCTATCAGGCCGCGTTTCTCGAGTTGTTCGAGAGTGCGCTCTGCATGGTCCAGGTTCGTGCCGTCGAGGTCTGCCCATTCGTGGCGCATGTACAAGCTGCCAATGGGCGAAGTCGCCTTGCTGGTGGAAATCATGGTGAAGTAGCCGATCTCCGACAGGTTGCAGCCGAGTGCTGCGAGGTCTTTCCAGAAATCCTTGACCATCGGGACGAAGAATCCGGTCCGGCCGCGAGCTCGTGTTGCCTTGGCCGGCGAAGTGTCGTGCCTACGGGCGTCGACCATTTTCGGCACCTTCCTCGGATGTTTCAGTCAAGTGCCAGTCGTCGAAGGTCCCGGTGACCCTCCCCGCCTCGACCAGCTCACTCCATGCCTGTTGGGGGCTCACCACATCCGAGTCCGGCCCCAGTTGGGTGTATCGCAAACGGTCCGGTAGCAGTTCGGTGGCGGCCGTGGCGTCGAAGGTGGTGTCCGGCGAGCATCGGGCTGCGAGTAGGAGTGCTGAGCCTGCGACGGTCAGGGATTGTCGGCGGCTCATGCTGCACCGGTGCCCATTGCGATCTGCGCTCGGGGCCTTACTACGCCGAGGTGTTCGGCGATTTCGTCGACGGTCGCAGTAGAAATCCAGTGTCCCCACGCTGCACGAACGATGGCGGATGTCGACGCCAGTCCCCCACCCTGGTGGGTCAGGAGAAGACCGACAACAGACTCGCAGTGTTTGGAGAGAGTGGTGGTCATTCGACTGGTGTGGGTTTTGTCGGGGCTCGGTAGGTGGGGGGCGAGTACTGCTCGGGCTGCTTCGATGTCAGCAGCGCCGGCGACATCGACCATGGCGGTGATAGTCGCTTCCCCGAGTATCCATCCCAGGGGGCGGTCGGTTCGTTCGGCGACCTCGTCCAGGAGGGCTCGTGCGTCGCGATGCAACCTCAAAGTGATCATGGGCAGTTCCCGTCAGGTGTAGATGTGTTCATCTCCGATGTAGAGCATGTAAACATGCCCAGTTCCGGTGATGCGGCACATGTATGCGTGACGTGTCACCTCCATCGTCCTGAGCTGGGAAGACGCTGGAAACAGGGTTGGGGCCGTACAAGTGGCTACTTGTACGGCCCCAACTAGGTGGCGATCGGGTCACTCGCTACCGGTTGCGAACTCGCGCGTTCTCTGGGAAGTAGCGGAGCAATCGGTCGGCGTCCTTCTGGTTCTTCGAAATGCGATCGACGGCGAACAGGAGGAGTGCCTGAACGAACGCTGTTTCAGATGCTGTTCCACCGAAGTGCTGCATCCGCGTTGGGTCGGCGATGTGCCAGGCCAACGAGGATTCCGAAACAGCGTCAACGGTGGTCTGCAGCATCGGGAACGTCTTCGTCCTGATGGTGTCTTTCCGCTTGCCTGTCGACCTTCGCGGCGTCGGGGCCGGCGCGTCGTCTGCGGGGTCCTCAAAATCGCCGTAGTCGTTGTCGTCGTCAGGAGTGACCACCGGTGACGCCGCGGGCAGTGGGCTCACCTCGGACTGGGTGTCCTCAGCGGGGTTTGGCACCGACGGTTCTTCGGTGAACGCTGCGAGGCTGGTCCCGCCGGATGCAGCCCGCGCCATCTTGAGTGGGTCACGCCTAGGTCGTTGCGACATCGGTGGTCCCCTTCCTAGTTTTCTTGTCCGGTATTGACTGTCTCAGCGCGACTTTCGAGAGCCGCGTAGATGATGTCCGCGATCTCCTCGGGAAGATCTTCCTTCTCGATTGCGTCGAAAATCGCTTCGAGGCGCTCCGGTGTCACCGCTGCGACGACTGCCAAAGCCACTGCGGCGTAACGGGAGGCGATGTCTGCGTTCTTCAGCTTGCCTGTTACGAGGCGAGAGACAGGAACCATCGACGACCCTGCTTCTGACACGATGGTTCGACGTGGGATCTGCGGATTGAGAACGCCGATTTGCCCCTTGAATCGCTCGTCCATCCACTCCTGCGCTGCTGCGAGGGTCAACGTGTGTTCGGTGGTGCGATCGAGCATCGTCGCAACAACCCCGATACCGTTCACCCGCCGACGGGAAAGACTGCTGAACTTGATCGCAGATTCCACCGTAAGTGTGAGTCCGGAAAGAGCGGCCGATTCGGTCTGCAGCGGGAACACCAGGTGTTCGGAGGCGTACAACGCCAAATAGAGGGTCGACGATGTGCTGGCGGGCGGATCCACGACGATCAGGTCGTAATGCTCACCGATTTCCGATACTGCGAGCGCTTCGAGGAGAGCCTGCTCCGCGTCGGTTCCAGACCTCGATGTCGTCACTTCAAGGCCGCGGTCCGGTGCCGGCAGGATGTGGACCGCACCTCCGGGCAGGAGCGGACCGCCCTGTATCCACGGACGATCGAAGGCAATGTCAGGCTGCCAGTCCACTGGAACTCGGGCCACCTGCTGCGGCCTTGCAGCGCCCACTAGAACGTCGCCGATCGACAACTCCCCTACCGGAGCGACCGTGCCTGTCAGTCGAGACAAGGTGCCGTTGGGGTCAAGATCGATACCGAGAACTTTCAGTCCGAGCCTGGAGGCGTCGGAGATGATCTGCGCAGCTAGAGTGCTCTTCCCTACTCCACCTTTGGAGCACAAGGTCGCAACTGTCTTCGCACGGTAGTCGGCGCGGCTTTCGCCTAGATCGGCCATCGCACACCCTCTCTGTAGTGGCCCGCACTCGATGCCTGATTTCAGTGAGGCGACATCGGGTCGAACCGGCTGTTGTGTTGTCACAGCATATAAGCCGTGGTTCCTGTGTACCTATGACTAGGCGTGCAGTACGTGTTGTGTTGCAGGTAGTGCGTTCACTGGGTCTCCGTGTGATCTGGCGATACAAGCTGATCAGTGAGTACCTGACTTGCTGTGTGGCCTGTCCCCTACGGGTACCTAGTGTCAACTTTGATCTTAGTGTCTACATGCTTGGCTGCGTAACCAGTGGACGCAGTAGACGCCATATGTGCAGTGCCACAATGGCTGTCTTGCTGGACCGTGTTACATGTGCAAGCTGTGGTGCACAGTGCAGTAACTATAACCCATGGACCATTGCCCGCACAGTACATCCGTGCACCGATGTGTGGCTGTGTAGTGCGGGTAGCCCATCTTCCACAGTCATGACATATGACACGCATACACAATCAAGCATGTGTTACCAGTGCAGCACATATCACCTGCATACAAAGTGTCATGTTGCTCGCACTAACAATGGGTGCATCAAGTGATCAAAAGTGTGTGCTGACTACCCGATTACTCTTGCCCCCAAGTTGTACACAGTCGTGCATTGCAACACGTAGTACACAGATGAACCGTGTTAAACATACACAACATATTACATGGATTATAAGGCTTACATAGCTCACACATGAAACACAGAATTACCGTGCCGAATGTAATGACAGTGCCACACACAATGTCAGTTCTAACCAGACTCCACGTATATACACCGTTTACACTGTACATCTGCATACATAGTGTGAGCAATATGCTACTAGCCATACAGCTCTGCCAGTAGTCACGCCACACACTGTTGACACGGACTAGCTGCGATACACGTACATACAATACTTTCTTTGCCAGTTATCACAGCTAGATGCATATTTTCGATCACACAATGAGTCACGTGTTGAAGACTCTCCGCCGCTCTGGGGTTCCAAAATTTGGACCTCCGAACCGACATACCTTCGCTCTGCGCGCTGTTCCGGGTCAGCGCCAGGAAGTCGATAGGGGAGAGTGAGAGATGGATTCTTCGATAATTGCCCGTTCTTCCGGACCTATTCATGCCCCGGAACTCGGTCCGCGCCCGGACAACGAGGTTACCGTTGAGGTGAAACTCTCAGCAGGAAACCTCATAATCTTCGCCGATCAACTCGCTGGTTCCGCAGTCGACTGAAGTGCACGCGACGAGAAGAAGCTGACAGCCATCCGGCAGTTGCGAACAATCGAGGCGCTTCACCATTGCCCAATGAGGGGAGTGATGCGATCGTTTCAGGCACCGCATAGGGAATCCACTGTCGAATACCGGCTCCCACTCGTATATCCATTTGTTCTATCCATAGGAGGGTTCGTGTCGTCAGCCTGGCATATCTGCCGCGGACAGGACGGCCACCTCGAGCGCGATCACAGAATCTTGATGGCTAGAGCGTCCTCTTGGATGACACCAGCGCGGACGCCCAATTGCTGTCTCCGAAGCCCTGCCTAGAGCAGCTCTCGTCAGCTCCTCCTTCACGATTCGTACGGCAGACGCGGACGCCAAGGACTGAGGAATCTTCCAGAAGGAGGCCTACGTCCACTTGAGGGGAGGGCGCAGCAGGCACACGTTTGGAGACGGGATGGTGTACCCGCAACTGGTGGGATGGATTCGGCACTGACGAGCGCCGGAGCGGGATCGACCGAATTTTCGAACCAAGTTTGGCGGGCAGTACCTGTGTTGGAGGTCGCCAGATGCACATCCGGACCCAATCCAGTCAGCCGTTTCCTGAGCGCACTGGCGTCCGATATTCCTGATTCCGAGCCACCTGAAGAGACACTCCGGACGTCAGTCTGACCCCGGGCTGATTTGGTCAATTGTGATTCAGGCCATACGATTTCGCGAATTTGCGACCCTGGAAAATCGTCAAATCGCGGCAATGCGCCCCAGCATCGACGGAGGCTGGACAGACCCCCTCGCCGCGGTAGATGCCTAAGAGGGGGCCCGAATGGCTGTCCATGGCCATCTGGGGGGCGCTATGCCTGTGAACTGCGGTGATTGGCGCGCAATTTCCCGCCCGCGAGCAAACAGTGGATCGAAAATGGAAAACGGCCAGCTCGTCGTGCTCGAGCTGGCCGCAGGGTCGAATCAGGGGAGGGGAGGGGTGCGCTGTCGATCGGAAGCTTCCGATCCCGGGTTGGTCCGATGCGGACCGGTCAGTCGTGAGGCGCCTTGTCTGATGGGGGAGTGATCAGGAAGAGGCCGACAACACCGCCAACACCTATTGCCAGGATCACGATGGACCACACAGCCGGAATGATCAGCAACAGCACAACACCGATCAGAGCGATGAGCCCGAAAGACAAGTAGCCAATCCCGACGATCTGCGCTTGCTTCTCATTCCGGTACGTAATTCTGGGGCGGTGACTCTCTGGTGGCATTGGTGCTCCTCGGGATGGCTGGATTCGACTCAGGCCTGACGTTACGGACGAGGGTTCCGGTGCATCGCCCTGTCAGCATCGTCGACGCCAGCGCTGTTGCCCGATGGAAACGACGCCATCTGTCCTGCGTACACGGGCAGATTGGAGGCTAGTTCGGGGCCGGCTTGGTATCGCAGCCCCAGCGCACGTCGGCGGCATAGTGGCACTGCGATTGACATCGCTGAACGGCGTGGGGAGGCCAGCTTCCAGGGCCTAACGTCCGACAGTTTGCTTGCCAGGCACGATGCGCAGAGTGGGCGACAAGATTGGCAGGCTCAGCCAGCATGAGAAGTACGGTGACCTGCAATTTTGCGCTCTGATTTCGCAGACAACCGTTTCCGGTCTCCGTTGGCCAAGAAGTGAAGTTTCTCGAAATTGGGGGGTTCTTTGCCTCACTCACGTTTGACCCGGTGCCTTTGCGTTCTGACCAACGATAATATTCATTACCGCAGTTCAAGCCTGGAAGGGCCAGGTGAGCGTGTTTTTCGGTGAAAATGGCCGAAATCCCAGGACCGGCCGAATGTCGCCCGGGGAGCCCTTACCCCTACCTGCAGGCGATTCGTCGCTCTACAGGGCCGCTGACAACGACGCTGAAGAGCCTGAACAAGCCGCCTGCTCCACTCGGCAACAACACCGGCTGCCCATCTCACGGTGCCGCACTTACGACAACGCCTTGGTCGACTGTTGCCATGACAACAAAGCAGCCACGCCAAATCTCCCGCACCGACGGCAGCGAGATCCTCGCTGCATCCGATCTCCGGGCCTGCGACGTTGTCCGGATGAAGGACGCCGACGGCAACGTCACCGAACCGACCGTGAAGGCGGTGAAAGCGATCGACCGGTGGTCTACCGAACTCGACCTACTGGACGAAGCGGGAGCGTCACTGGTGACTGTGCATCTCCGGCCCGAAACGCTGGTGACTGTTGTCCGTCCACACGAACACGTCCTTCGTACGTCGAGCCCGGTGGTAGTCGACGGCTCGGCAACCTTGCAGCCGCTGTTCTACGACCGCGACGCGGTTCCCTTCCCGTTCAGCGAAGGTCATCGGGTTGAGATGGTCAATGTTGCGAATGCTCCGGTGCAGTCGGATTCGGACTACGACATACAAACGAGGATCAACCAGGATGAGATGTCGCTGCTCGTGAACGGATCCCTTGTGTGGAACGCCGACCACCTGCGCGCCCGAGCCGCCGGGGTCACCACCAGCGAAGGCGGTTTTCTGGTGTTCTATGTGACCGACCGCTCCCGAAATGAGGAGCAGAAGGTGGGGGAGTGGCCCGTTGACCTCAACGATCGTCATGCAGTTGCTCGGTCCGCATTGCACTTGTTCACTTTGTGCTCGATCTGACCTGCCTCAGTAGGCCCCGATCACTCGATCGGGGCCGATTCATGTCCGGTTGAGTGGCCATCGGGACAGTTCAGCCGTGATGGCCGATTTGTGGATTCGACTCGGCGTCCACGGAGGACTCCACTAGTTGAGGTGCGGGCGTGTTGCTTCCGCGATCGCCGCGTAGAGCTGATCAAATATCGGAATGACACGACCGCCAGCGTCGGCGCCTGCGATTCGCCTTCGCATTGCTCCGGTCCCAGTCGCGGTTTACGCCGCCTTCACGATGCTCGTGCTCGTCTTCGCTGCGTACTTAGTCTTTGACGGCCTCACGCAACCGATTGCCCTACCGAAAGTCATTGCGGGTGCAATGTACGGAGCCATCGTGATTCCAGGAATCATGCTGATGGTCACATACTTTGAAAAGGTCGACCGTCGCACATCGATACGAAGCGTGTTGCTCTCATCCGGATTTGGAATACCGCGCCCCATCAGGATCCCTCACCGTCCCGTCGAGCCATTGCTACTGGGTGTTGTTGCTCCCCTCGTCCTCGTCTTCGTCTGGTTACGGGTGTTGGATCCTCTGTTGCGTTCTGCCACATCGATAACGCCGGCGATCGTTTCCACTGACCGCATCAACTGGTACACCGGTCTCTCCACGGGTCTGGTGATCGTGTCGATCTCAGCTGGTGTGCTCTGGGAAGAGGTCCTCTTTCGTGGCCCCGGGCTGCTGCTCTGACCGTGTCGAGAGCCAGATCAGCAGACGCGCGCTGACGATCGTCTCGATCATTGGTGGCGGTCTACTCTCCACCGTCGCATTCGGCTTCCACCACAGCAATCAAGGCGCATGGAATGTGCTTCTCGCGTGCACGTTCGGTGCACTGTTCTACCCGCTCACGCTGGCAACACGATCACTGTGGCCGTCGATTGTCGGGCATCTGGTGTGGAATCTGGATGCGTGGGGGATCGTGAACTGGCTCCAATGATCGGTCGGTGAGGTCAGAGGGCACCGCTACGGTTCCAGATATGGATCCGTCAACGATTCCGAACCTCCCCGCCACCACTTCGGCTAGAGGACAGCTCTCGCCCTGGGGCAGAGGGGGCGACGAAGCGAAGGCCCGTGTCGTCGAAGCGGTCAGTCAATCGCAGGCCTCGACGACAACCCGCGCGTATCGCTCGGATTGGCATCGGTTCGCTCGTTGGTGCGCAGCGAACGAACTCGATGCCTTGCCGGCGGCCGCGGAGACGGTGGCGTCGTACCTGGCAGAAGCCGCCTCCGAACCCCGGGAGGGCATGGGTCCGTACTCGCCGACGACTCTGCGCAGGTGGGTGGCGTCGATCAATTTCTTCCACAGGGCCGCGGAGTTGCCGCCGCCGGGCACGAGTCAGTTGGTGGCGTCCACGCTGGCCGGTTTGCAACGCAAAGCTGCGCGCGATCCGAACCGACGTAGCCGACAGCGAGAAGCGTTGCTGCTCGACGACATCGAACACATCCTGGTGACTGCTCGTGAGGGGTGCAGTAGTTGGGTTGACCGGGTTCGTGAACGCCGTGACTCTGCGCTGTTGCTTCTTGGCTTTGCTGGTGCGTTCCGGCGATCGGAGCTCGCGAACCTGGTCCTCGCCGATGGCCGGATGCACCGTGAGGACGGACTGCATCTGCGCGTGCGGGTGTCGAAGTCGGACCAGAGCGGTGTCGGACAGACCAAGGTGGCGCCGTTCGGGCGGGGTCATCATCACCGGTGCCCGGTCTGCGCGTACCGGCGATGGCATCAGGTGGTGTGTGCGTTCGATTCGGGAGGCCGGCCCGCGGTGATCGCGGAGCTGGCGCGGACCGAACCGTTCACTCATCATGTGTGCCGCGATCGCGGTGTCTCCCCGGTTGATGGGTTGGCGCCGTTGTTCCGGAAGATCGACCGGCACGGGAACATCAGCGAATCCGGGTTGTCAGGGGCGGCGATTCACAGCGTGATTCGGATGCGGGCCAGTGCATCCGGGTTCAGCGATGAGGAGGTGATGATGTTGGGTGGGCATTCGCCTCGCGCAGGGTTCGTCACACAATCGCTGTCGAATGGCGCAAGTACACATTCGATCATGCGTCAGACCGGGCACAAGTCCCCGGCCACGGTTGAAATCTATGCGCGCGAACGCAATCCGGCACAAAACAACGCAGTCATGGATCTCGGGTTCTGACCACTGGACGCCAGGGCGACCTACGCCCGCCAATTCCCCTCGCGTGGTGCATCTACGAGGGGAATTGGTTGTGCCCACACCGGCATATGTGAATCAGATTTGAATCAGGTCCATGATCATGTGGATGCCGAACGGAGCGCTGAGTAACAGCGCTATCCCGATGAGAGCGGCGACGATAAGTTGTTTGCTCTGGTGGATCTTGAATTTGTTGTAGGCCGCCAAGGACTCTGCATCTCGTCGCGTGTATTCGTCGAGGAGCACTGCATCGGCAGTGTTTGAGGGTCCGCCGTCTCGGAAGATCCGGACCAAGTTGTAGCGGTCCGCCCCGGTGAACCCGAGTGCCACGATGTTTGCGTCCTGGCCGTGCGTTGCGTGATTTGGGACATTCATTGCGCTATTGCCTTTCTGGTCGTGCATCTTCCGAAACGGAGGTTCCGGCGTGGCTGCCTCCTCACGATGCGGGGCCCTGGAGGAGGGCGCGGCACGTGTCCCTCGTAGGAATTGACTCGGCCTTCGAACGATTGACGTCGCACATACATTGTCGAGCACGCTCGGCGCACTCGATCATCGTGAGACCGGAGACTCCCTGGTTAATTGACGAGACGAGGGCTCCCCGGGCTCCAGACATGAGACGAGCGTTCGGCTGGATACCTACTGATTGAGAGCGGAGCTGTGTAGCCGCTCGAAGAGGAGCGCCTGATTGGATGCGGCCAATGCCAGTGTCGCGTAAGCATTCGCGAGCTGGACATGTTGGGTCGCAACGCCATCTGGGTCACCACTCTTGATCGCCGTGTCTGCGTCGTCAATTTGTTCCGTGGCTAGCACCGCGAATTCCTTCGCGCCTTTGCCAACGAGGGTTGCCTGGCCCGCAGCGAGATCTAGGATTTCGTTTCGCACGCGGTTTTTCGCTTCTTCGTCCATCGAATATCTCCTCGGTTCTGGTGGGCTGCTGAGTCCGTCACGTGAACCATAGCGATTTCGGCGGCCGCTGTGGCACATCGTGTTACCACAGCGTGAAGGGCAGTCCGGCCTGTTCTGCGAGATAGATTCGACGGTCGATTTCGGTGCTGTCTTCGTTTCGTTCGAGGCCTGCTCGGACAGCGTCAGCGATGGCCCGGGTGCGGCCGGCCGGTCCGCGTACGTCTGCGAGAGGGCTGGCGATGTTGCGGCGGCGCAGTTCGTATTCGCCGCGGTTTGTGCGACGGGTGCCCAGTCGCAGATGAGTCGGATTTGTACAGCCAGCGAAGTCACACTGATGGCACAGCACGGCGTCGTCGGCATTGGACCAGCCCAACCGTGGAATTACCCCGTATTCGAGCTGAAATGCGAACAGGTGGGCCGGGACTGTTCCCCGACGCGAGGGGCCTGGCAGGCTTGCTGCGCGGAAGGATCCATAGCCTGTTGATGACACCCCGGAAGTCCATGGCCAGCATTGGTCGTCCAGCCGCCGGTATCTTTTGGACTCGAAGCGAGCCACGATCGCGGGGTTCTCGAACCAGGATCGCCATATCCGTTCCGGGATCCGGACTGGTTGAGGTTCGCCGATCAAAGTCAGTTGGAATGCATGAGGTTCCGGCGCGGGTTCAGGCATCGAGGGAAGTGGCTGTGGTGCGTCGTTTCCGAATGTCATCAGCGGTGCACCTCCCGCGGTTTTGGACTGCTACCGGTACCAGCGTAGGCGGCTGGACAGTAATCGCAGACAACCGGGAGCGTTCGCGTACTCGGAACGTGAAGTGACATTGCGAGCGTCGGCGCCGTTCGGGTACGAGCTGGTGTGACGGTGTGCCGCAGCCAATAGGCACGTAGGGAAGAGTTGTATGTGAAATCACCGGCAGAACTCGGTCGGTTCGTACCAACATCATCGGAGGCTCCATGTCCACTTCCCCTGCCCTGACACAGATCCCGCAACTCTCGCCGGAAGCACCCCCGGGCGTCGCTGAACTCGTGGGCAAGTTCGACGGGTTCTGGTGGTTCGCCCTCGTCGTCGGGATCGCTGCCTTTGCGATCGGCTTCGCGTCCTATCAGGGGCGGATACGCATGACGGTGAGTCAGGAGTTCCCGTTGCTCTTCGGCGGTGCAATTGCCGCTGTCGTCGCAGGCGCGGCACTGATTTGGGGCGCGTAGCAGCGACACAGCCGACCCACAAAAAGCCTAAGCGGTGCCCCGAATAGCTATTCGAGGCACCGCTTTCGTACTGGTCGCTGCACGTTGTTGTCGTGTCCGTCGACTTCGCCGAGGCAGGCTCGGATATGGGAAATGGTTGGACAGCCAGCCCCAGGGCCGGCAGGGATGGGCTGGTGTCCACCACGCGGAACTATCAGTCACTGGCGGGTTCTGTCGCACACAGAAATGCCGCAGCCGGAACGCATCACCCGGGGGGAGGGCTGACGTTCCGGCTGCGGGGGAGACCTGCACCCGCTCGGGGGGTTGCGGGTGCAGGTGGCTTTCAGGCCGCGATCTCACGGCGGTAGCGGTCTACGGCGGCGTGCCAGTCAGTGCCCGCGTCGGCGATCCAACCGGCCACGACAGCACCGTCGAAGGTGCGGGCGACTTCCTGGGTCGACACCTCGAGGAATCCCTCAACCAGGACACGAGGACCGGAAGTGGTGGAACCGTCGGCGAACACGACGAGCATGGCGCCCTCGCCCGCTGCGTTGTGCAACGCGGTCGAGATCATGTTGTCGTCGGTGAATGTCGTCAGTGGCGTTCATCGTGTGCTCCTCGGCTCGGCGTTTGCTGTTGGGACAACTCTCTCTGGCGGGGTTCCGGTGTGCGGCACCGTCGAACAGCGCAGCCGTCGGGCTCACCTCCGCGTAGGCCACGGCATTTCCACCGGTGAACGGGGCATTCGACGAACGATTCGTAGGTCCGCGTCGACGGACAGGGTTCAGAGCTTCGGCAAGGAAGCGCCGCGCACGATTTGCGGCGGGACCGTGGCGGATACCGTAGGGCCATGCACGATCACGATGAACTCGAACGCGTGGGCATGCTGCTGCCTGCACGCCATCGAGCGCGGTGGTCACTGTTCACGGATTGGTGCATCGGTGTCGGCGCCACCCCTATACCGGCAGACCGTGAGACGCTGATCGGATTCGTGCGCGCCAATCCGGCGGCGTTGTCGACACAACGGGAACGACTGGCGGCTGTGCGGGCAGCTCATATGCACGCTCAGGTCCCAGTGCCTGCCAAGGCCGATGCGAGGGCCGTGAGAGGCGGTGGCGGTCACGAGTGGCCGTCGAGCGAGGCCGCACAGGTGGTAGCAGCGCTGCCGTCAGCAGGATGGCCGTCGGGATTGTTCGGCCGCCGGGATGCGCTGCTGTTGGTGTTGTCGAAGGCCGCTGGAATGTCCTACGGGCAGATCGAACGGCTGCAACGAAGCCAGGTGCGGGTAGTCAACTCGACGTTGCAGGTTCAGGTTGGCCAGGTGTGGATTCAGGTGCCGGCCAACGATGATCCGCGCATGTGCCCGGCTGCGGTGTTTCTGCGCTGGGCGCGGTTGTTGGCGTATGTGGACAGGTGGCCTTCGACGGCGGCGGTCGCGGCCGCGCTCGCGAAAGCTCAGCCGATGACCGCGCAGTCGCAAGAGTCGTACGCAGCTTTGCCTCAGGTGGTCCGAGACGGCCCGCTAGTGGTGCCAATCGATCGCTGGGGCGGCCTGGGGATGGGGCGGTGGCGGCAGAGTGCGCGCGCTCGGTGGGGGTTGAGCGCGACGGCGATTGGGGAGATCGTGGCCGCGCACCTATCTGGCAATGGTGGCCGGCACGTGGGGTCGGGCTGGGATGGTTTGCCCCGGATGCCCGAGCTAGAGGACGAGCCGGACAGCCCACCGGTGTCGACGCTCAGTGATGTGGATCCGGCAGTGGGTTGGCACGCGCGGGCGCGGGCGCAAGAACAGTTGGCGAATGTGCGGGAGACGCTGAACGACGTGGAGCGGGAGGCTGAGGCGTTGGCGGCGAGGATCGCAGCGATCCTCGCCGATGACAACGAATAGCGTTCACGCCCTTCGTCGATCAGATCCGCGCTTCGGAGATCAACGTGTTCGAAGTCGATGGGCTCTGGTGAAGCTGTAGGCAGAGGCCGTGAGGGCGAGGACTCCCGCGACGAACATGGTCCGGGTGCCAATGACGAAGTCCAGGGCCGCGACAGCAAGGGCTGCGACCCCGAAGACGTTGTGGCGGATCACTCCCGCCCTGGTTCGGTGTTCCGTTTCCGGATTCGCGGGCCGCTTGTTCGCTGGATCGGTCACAGTTGGCCGTCACGGATTTGCGATGTCGTCAACTGTTTTTGGCTGCGAATGACTGCCAGAGCTGCGCGCAGACTGCGGGCTGCGGCGTCGAGGTGGGTGGTGATGTCCTGGTTGGAGGCTTCGCCTGCGAGGAATGTTTCGACTTCGTCCGACGCGGTTGGACCTGAGTACAGGTCTCGGAGGGCTTCGCGAGCATCGCTGATTCCGGCGAGGGAATCGTCGAGGGCGGCGAGCATGGCTCGCAGTTTCTTTTCGACGGTATCAACATCCGCGCCGAGGTTCCGGTTCGGAATGCCCGAGACGGAGTGCAGTGCGGCGCTCATGATGCATCCTCCAGCCGATTGGCGGTGGACGCTGTTCGATCGACTGGTGGAGTGTCGGTATTCCAACCGTGCACTATTCGTTTACGCAGGTCCGCTTGGGTTTTCACTGATGAATCCATATCGCCGCTTCTCATCGGTGGTCCGGGCACAGGAGGGTGGGCGTCAAATTCCACCCACTGGCAGTCAGCCATTGTTGAACAGGAACCGGGAGGCCTTCGACTGTCGCGGCGTGTGCGAAGGTGTCGGCAAGAATTGGACCGTCACCGCATACGGCGCACGCGACGTCGAAAGCGGGTGGCTCGGGTTCGCAATGGCGACAGTGCGAACGGATGACGACCGCATTCGGATCGTCGACATCCGGGTGGAGCCATGCAACGGCCAGGTCGCCGCGTTGATGAGTGGCTTCCGCTCGTGTACTCGGCTCGTAACCACACGTCGGGCAGGTGCGTGGCACTCGCATGGGCACAACAGAATTCACAGGAACGTCCCCGCGAGGATGCGCTGTGGGGGTCGAAGCTGACTTGTTCTTGTTGAGATGGCCGTACACAGTTGTGCGGGGCACGTTCAACATCGCCGCAATCTGCGCGACCGTATTCTCTCCGGCGTCGTACAGCCGTTGAGCAAGTGCGATTTGATCGTCGGTGAGCTTCGAGGGGCGCCCGCCCTTTCTGCCGCGCGCCCGCGCAGCAGCCAAGCCGTCCCGAGTGTTCGCCGTTATCTATACGACGGCAGGAAGGATTCTCCTCTTCAGCTGGGGAATCAGGATATTCGGCGACATCGCTCTGGTGAGTTACATGGGTGACGAGCGGTGGATGCCAGCATGAGGCGATCGGCGGTGTCGCCGATCATGGGCGAGGTTTCGAAAAATGAGGGCCGAGCCCGACACCCTGACATGAATGAAATCCGAGTCGGCGGGTGTCCCTCCGATGCGAGCGAAAGAGGTGTCGAAAACACCGTCGAAAATCAATGTCGACTAACCACCGTCGGGGTATTGTCGACGGATGCTGCTCGGATATGCCCGGGTCTCGACCGCAGATCAGAACCCTGCCCACCAGATCGACGCGCTGCGCCGGGCGGGGGTTACCACTGAAAACATTCACGTCGATCACGTCAGCGGCGCGAAGGCCTCCCGCCCTCAGTTGGATGTGGTGCTCGCCCTGTTGGACGACGGCGACATCCTGGTCATCACGCACCTGGATCGGCTCAGTCGTTCGGTGCTGCACCTGATCACGCTCGGCGCCGACCTGCGCAAGCGCGGGGTAGGTTTGAAGGTTCTCGAGCAGGGCATCGACACCGCCACCGCCGAGGGCCGGGCGATGTTCGAAATGCTGTCGGTTTTGGCCGAACTCCAGCGTGAGCTCGCCGTGAACAATGTCCGGGAAGGTGTGGCGGCGGCCAGGACTCGCGGCCGCAAGGGCGGACGCCCACCGAAACTCACCGACGATCAGGTCCAGCTCGCGCAGCAACTCTACGACGGCGGTGAACACACCGTTGTCCAGATCGCCGACATGTTGGGCGTGCCTCGCACTACCGTCTACGGGCATCTGAACAAAGCCGCAGCAGCAAAAACTACTGGAACAGTCTCTCTCGCAACAACTCCCGAGCCCGCGGCTCCGGAGTCCGGTTCGGTATCCGGCACTGTCCCCCGGCCGAGCCGGACACGCAGGACAACCCGCGCCTGCCCCACTTGCAGGCACGAACCGACCACCCGAGCCGAGGCGGCGCATCAGCGCGACGATCTCGCGGTGAGCTGGCTTCGTCCCGACAAAGACCGGCGTGGCGAGCTGGTAGCCCAACATCATTGTCGCCAGTGCGAACCCGACCTGCCGGTCTTCGACGTTGCCTGCGCCCTGTGCGGAGATGGCCCCATCCTCACCGGAGAGCTCGCCACCGCGGCAAGAACAGTGTTACCCGTACCGGTGCAACGGTGGCTCGCCGACGCCGGCTGGTGCACCTCGCCAACACTTCTGTGCCCCGACCATTCTCTCCAAAGCCGATAGCCACGCGGCCGGTGTAGGTGTTTCGCCGATCATGGGTGCGAGCGGCTGGCTTCTTTCATGTACCGGCGGAGCAGGATGTTCGCGGTCTCGAGGTCGTCGCGTTGCTGGTCGGTCAGCTCGACCAACCGAGTATTGGTTTCGCGTAGCTGCGCGTTGTCGACACGCAGGTTGGCGACGAGGGCCTCGAGGTCGGCGATGCGAGCGGCCAGCTGGGAGTGGTCGATCTGTTCGATTTCGTTGCCGAGGGTGCGTTGCAGCCGCTCACGGAGCTTGCGTTCGGAGGTGCGGAGCGCGGCGATCTCGTGCCGGGCGAGTTCGAGGTCGGTGCGCAGGCTGTCCCCGGACGTGAGGGGGCCTGGCGGGTGTCGGGGTGGGCTCTGTTGGGCCATCGCGTCCCGGATTGCGGTCGTCAGCTCCGGCTGGTTGTAGAGCAGCCACGTCGACACGCCGGCCTCGCGGGCGACCCGCGCGTAGGTGATCCGGGTACCGGATCGCACCAGCTGGTCGAGTGCGCGGAGGGCGTGGGCGTGTTTGTCGCGGCTGGCTTGTCGGCGGGCCGTGAGGAGCCTGTCGGTGCGGGTGTCAGTCATCGACAGCGCCTCTGCGGTGGGCGACGCTCAGCGGCAGAAAGTGCCGTTGGTGTTCGCGGGCTTGGCGGATGGTGCCGATTGCGGCATCGAGGGCGGCGCGTTCGTCGGGGTCGAGTCGGTGCAGGTGGGTGGTCATTTTGGTCAGGATGCCCTCGAACATGGCGAGGTTGTAGCGCAGGTTGTCCACCACTTGCGGTGCGGCGCACAATTCGGCCTCTTTCACGTCGGCCTTGATCTTGCGGATTTCCTGCTCGATTTCGGGGATGTAGGAGGGGTCGGGCCGGTAGTGGTCGCAGCCACCGCATTGAAACCTGATCGGGCAGGATTTGCCGCCGGAGTTGACGTTCGACGGTTCGACGCATCCGCCGAGAAGCGTGGAGACGGTTCGCCGTTCATATTCGATGAGCTCGGGTGTGGGACGCAGCGCACCTCGCCGGTCCATCACCATGTTGCCGACGCGTTCGATCGCCTCGCGCTTGCGGTGGTGTCCGATGCGGTAGTAGCCCTGGGTGACGGCGAGGTCGCGGTGGTCCATCAAAGCGGCGAGCACATCGACGGGAGTGCCCGCGTCGGCATGATTTTGTGCGTAGGTGTGGCGCAGCGAGTAGGCGACCAGATCCCGCCGATCGATGAGGCCACCGGGGTGGGGAACCGTCCGGATCAAGGGCGCCAGTTCGTCGATCGAGTCCACCCACTGGCGGAAGATGACGCCGAACGCGGACGCCTTGAAGTGCTTGTCCGAGCACGGGTCCGACAGATCCAGTTGCGGAAACAGGTGGGCGGTGCGGCGATCGGGCCGCAGGGTCGTCACCCGCGCCAACCAGGCGCTGACCGCCGCCGCGGCAGCGGTGGTGATGTGCAGTCGGCGCCCGAGTCGGTTGGCCTTGGCGTTGGTGTAGATCAGCACCGGGCCGCCACCGGGATCGGTGTCGAGACAGTCACGGCGCAGGGCGGTGATTTCTCCCGGTCGCCGGCCGGTGTCGCGCAGCAGCTGATAGATCGTCTGCCGCATCACTGCGTAGTCGTCGTTCGACCATCCCTCGACGCGGTGTCCGGCAGTGAACGTGGGCCGCAACAACGTCATGTTCCGGTCGAGGACCTCGACGATCTCGGTGGGCAGGGCCCGCCCCGGTTCGTCGTCGTCGCGGTGAGGAGGGACCGGTCGTTGTTTCAGGTGCGCGGCGGTGAGCGCGAATGCCCCGGGAATCTCGTCCATGTGTCCGGCGGACCGGCAATACCCGAGGACAGCCTTGATGTTCCCCAGTCTGTCGTCGGCGTAGCTGCCCGCGAAAGGCGCACCGGTGGCGGCGGTCTTGCGGCGGCAATGGTCGATGATGGCGGCGATGTCGCCGCGCCCCGCAGCACGACGATCGGTGAAGGCGGGGCCGAACTCGAGGGCCTCGGACGCCCACGTCAGTGCCCGCAGCGACGGCCTCAGGTGCTCGTATCGGGGCAGGGTTTCCTTGGCCCATGTCTTGCCGAGCATGCGTAGCCAGCCGCAGCCGACGGCGGACCAGTCGATGACGAGGTTGCGGCTGCGGGTGCCCGCGGCGCTGGGGAACCGGTCGAGGACCTCGGGGCCCCACCGGTCCGGCTCGGTGAGATCGATTCCCTCGAATGCGCCCCGCTGCTGCCGCAGCAGCGGCAACGTCATCCGCAGGAAGCTCACGACGTGCGCGTCCGAGGCGGTGGCCTCGAACAGGGTGCGCGCGCCGTGGGCGGCTTTGACGAGATTACGCATCCGCAAGAGGGAGATTCCGAATCCCCGGCGGTCGCGTTCTTGCAGGATCCACAGCAGCTCCGCTCGCACCAGATCCGTGCACCCGGCCAGGGTGAATTCGTGCGAGCGGATCAGCGGCAGCGCCTGGGCCGCGAACTCGTGCGCGTCGATCGGCGGCTCGCCGCGGTCCTGACGGCCCCGATACTGGCTGCGGTGGGATTGGCATAGTGGTGTCGAGGGGTGGAAAACCTGGTGACTGCAGCCCCCGACCGCGCAGGTTGCCAGCGCACCGAGTGGTTGCGCGTCGGCCATGAACTCGGTGATGCCGATGCCGCGGGTCTTCGCCGCGTGCGCGAACCGGCTCTGGTGTGTGAAACACAAACCGGCGGTGGAGTATCGGGGACGTGCGCAACGGACGTCGGCGGCGGCGACCGTACAAGGTTCGACGATGGTGTCGTGAAAGCGGCGCGTGAGGGTTTTGCTGTGCGGCTTGGCTTCGGTGAGGCAGAACGAGCATATGGTGTTGCGAACCCCGGTCGGGTGCACACAATTCGGATGGGCGCACAAATACACAAAGGTTTTCTGATTGTGTGGATCGCCGGTGAAGATCAGCGTCTGCGGGTCCCATTCGTTCGGGCGCCACCGCTCATCGAGCCGTTCCGTCAGAAACGTGTGCCACCGGTCGCCGTCGCCCGGCGTGATCGCATGGCCGGCGGCGGCCACCGCGCTCATCGGATGGTCTTCGCGTGCGCGTTCCGCCGGTGTGCGACGGCGTCCACGGCGGCCCGCATCTGCTCGTCGGACGGGTGCAGGTATTTCGCCGTCGACACCGGACTCTGATGTCCCATCAACTTTTGCACCACGTCGATCGGGGTGCCCGCGCGGGCCCATGACGTACCCGCCGTGTGCCGCAACATGTGCAGCCGCGCCTCCACCCCCGCACGGCGAGCCACTCGGGTCAGGCAGTTTCGGGTGTTCTGATATCTCATGGCGGTATCGGGCGCCGACGTCGAGTACAGGTTGATGAACACGAAATCGCATCCACTGTCGGGTACAAGCCGATCACGTTCGTACTGGTAGTCGCGGTAGGCCGTGGTCGTCTGCGGGCCGACCGGGACACTGCGCGGGTAGTGACTCTTCGCGAGCGCGTGGTTCTCGTTGGCCCGGCGTCGCACATGCAGATGGGCGCCGGGCAGGGCGCAGCCCAAGGCCTTCGAGTCCGGAAGGAAATGCAGGTCTTCCCGGCGTAACCCCAGGGTCTCGCCGACACGCAATCCGGTCTCGACCATCAACTGGATCAGTAGGAAGTCCCTGACGTTCGCCGTCGCTACGAGGAGCGCGGTCACCTCGTCGTCGCTGAGGGATTCCGGTGGCCGCGTCACTTCCTTGGCCTTGATGACCTTCGCGGTGATGTATCGATGCGCGCCGTTTTCGCGCTGCGGCATCGTCTCCGGAGCAAAGCGCAGATGTTTGGCCTCGACGAACTTGTCGACGACCGCGTCGTCGATCACGCCCATCCGGGCGCAGTACCTGAGAAACTCGACGATCGCCGTGATGTGTGCGTTCACCGTCTTGCCGGCACGCACCCGACCGGAGGGTCCCGGTTCCGCTTCCAGTGACCGCTTGTACAAAATCAGTTGCGGCAGAGATATTTTGGTCCACTCCACTACCTGGAAATGGCACCAATTCAGGAACCGGGCAAGCCGGGGAATGTAGGCCCGCAACGTGTTGACGCTCGCGCCGCCGCCGTCGAGATACAACGCGAACTGGGTGACCTCATCGACCGGATCGAGCCGATCATCGAGCACCAGCCACGTCACCTTGCCGGCGACAGGCCCGATCGCCTTCTCGGCAACAAACGGACCATTCACACTTCGAAGCTAATCCCCGTCACTCACTGGGTGTGGGATATCCGCGAGGGACGTCAGCAGGCGTGTCGTAACCCCATGTCCCTCACAGGAAACCGACGCGTATAGATAATCGCCACAATCAGCTCACGCTGAAGTTCCGCGAGTACCGACAGCATCCCGAACATCGCCCGACCTTCGGCGGTGGCGGTATCGATTCCCTGCTCGAGGACTTTCAACCCGATCCCCCGCCCACGCAGATCGGCACCGAGCGTGATCAGATGCAGAACCGACCGGCCCAGCCTGTCGAGGCGGGTGATCACCAGCGTGTCACCGTCGCGCATTCGCTGCAGAACAGCATCCAACTGTGGCCGTGACGCCTTCGCGCCGCCGGTGTGATCGACATGAATGTTCTCGACCTCGACGCCCGCCCGCGCCAACGCGTCGACTTGGTGAGCGGGATTCTGATCTGCACTGGAGACTCGTGCGTAACCGAACAACATCTGTCGAAAATACCCGACGTCAGGGTTATTCGACATAGTTTTACGACACGAGTTTCAGACAGGGATGAGCTGGGCGTACGTCGACTGTGGAGTTTGCCGCTCTTTGGCGGTTTTCTTTGATCGCTCCGTGTCGTTAGTTGCCGATGACGAGGATGCTGGCCGCAGCCTCAATGACGTCGTCCGTGATGGTGTCGAGCTGGTTGATCTTCAATACCCGGTTGATCTGAGGGAAAAGTCGCTCGAGAAGGCGGAAATTGCCGCGGGTGATGCGCTCGATGGCGGCAATCGCTTGCGCGTCGGTGAAGTCTTCCGGGTCGAGAGTCTTGCCGAGTCGTTTCCAGTGGCGATCGAGGACGAAGAGGAGTTCGTCGCGTCCGAGAGCGCGGTAATGGTGTGAGAATCCGAGGCGGCTGTAGAGCTGCGGGTAGTGGCGGAATCGCTCGTCGATGCCCGGCATGCCGATCAAGATCATCGCGAGGTGGGTGCGATCGTGCTGGTCGCGGAGCAGCTCGAGGGCGGTGGGGGTGAGCCGTTCCGCTTCGTCAACGATGAGGAGTTCCACAAGGCGGGTGACATCGTTCTGCCTGACCCTTTCCGACTCCGGCATGAGGGAGCGGAGGTGCTCGTCGGCGCAAATCCCAACTTTCACCTGCCAATGATCGATGTCGTGCATAAGGTCTTTAGGGCGGCAGAGCACTTCCGGTGTGTAGAAGACGGTGCGGGATCGGTTCGCGAGGGCGTAATGCTTCGCATCGTGATCACCCCTGGGACCCCATTCGTTGATGTAGGGCTCGAGCGCTTCCCAGTTCGCGTACCGACGGGCGGAGTTCGTCTTCCCGACGCCGGCAGCGCCGTGACAGATGCCGATGGTCTTTTCTTTCCGCACGGCGTTGGCGAACTCGGTGAAGCGTCGGTGTTCTTTGGTGACGATGAATGCCTGGTTCATCACTCGTCCTCTTCGTAGGTGCGCAGCTTCGGCCGCCGCTTTGTCGGTTCAGGGGCGCGAGGTTCCTCGCGGGTGGCAACGGTCGGGATGCGATCGTTGATCGCGCGGCGCAGTTGCTTGCGGCGGGCGCGACGAGCGGTTTCGATGTCGCGGAGACTGAGACGCAGGTTGGGGTGGGCCTCGTCGATTGCGGTGCAGATAAAATTGTCCCGGTCGTACACGCGGATCTCGGAGATGTCGCGGGGGTCGTACCGGATCGTGATGGTGTGCCCCACAAACGGAGCGAGCGTTGGGGCCAGGTAGCGCTGGCCTTGGAAGTGGATGCCGTCACGTTGCACCACTCGGTTCTTCGGAACAGTAAGGAGCAGTCCGTCGAGTTCTTGAAGACTGTCGGGCATTCGCGGCAGCCAACCGTCAGCGACCCAGGCGTCACGCGGTGAGATCCCCAACTCGCGATGGGTCCGGTCGTTATAGGTGCCGATGAATTCGCCGATCGCACGGTCGAGCCCGGCAAGGTCGAGGACGGGAGTTGGTGCCCGGCTACCCGGCCCGAGGTGGCCGGGGAGCGCGCTCACGAGTTCCGTGTTGACGGTGCCGAAGAACCGCTCGATCTTGCCGCGACCCTGTGGCCTGCCGACGGTCGAGTGGATGATCCTGATGTGCAGAGCTATAGCTGTTCGTTCGAGGTGGTGGCTGATGAAGTCGGAGCCGTGGTCGACGTGCAGGATGTCGGGGATGCCGCACATTGCCCATGTCGGGTCGGTTTTCCGCCAGATCGCCTGCCGGAGGGCGAGGGCGGTGTTAATAGCTGACGGGGCTCCGCTGAACACCATGTATCCGCAGATCGCACGGGAGTAGTCGTCCATCACGGTCGTCAGCCACGGTCGGTCAGGTTTTCCGTCAGCGCCGACGATGAGGATGTCGAGTTCAGTGTGGTCGGACTGCCACGTCTGGTTGGGGTGTTCCGCGCGGCGCCGGAAGACGAGCTCGTGCTTGTCTCGGTACGAGACTGGCCCCTCCAGCGCCAAAGTGACAAGTGCCGGATCGAGGGCCTGGACGATTTGCCTCACTGTCGCATAGCTCGGCGGCGGCAGCTCACGCGCCTGAGCATCGGTGATGGCGAGACGATGCAGCGTGGCGAGACTCGGGCGCGGCCGACTGAGCGCCAGTCGTTCGATGAACGCGACCGTCTCTGCTGAGGTTCGTCGGGCACCTTTGTCTATACGCGCATGAGCGTCAAGTGATGCGATGCCGCCTGCGCGGTAGAGCTGGTGCCAGCGCTGCAGAGTTCGAGCGGAGATCCCGGTTTCCCGGGCAAGGACCGCGAGCGGAATCTGGTCTTCGACATGCAGCCGAAGAACACGCCACCGCTCGGCCGCGTCCACAAGTCACCTACACAGTGGAGCTTTCGCGGGCCGCTAAGGCCTGCTGATGCCGGTACAAAGTGGCACGACTCCACCCGACGAGCTTTGCCGCATCCTCCGCGGTCCGGCCCTTCGCCCGGGCCTCGGTTACGAGCTTGAGTTTGTCGGCTACGACCGCGGGATCGGACAAGGGCCTACCAAACTTGGTGCCGCTATTTCGGGCGGCGGTGATTCCTGCGTTCACACGCTCGGTGATCAGCTCGCGTTCGTACTCGGCCAAGGTGGCGAGCATGTTCAGCATCAGCCGGCCCGACGTTGTCGACGGGTCGATCCCGTCCGAGATGCTCTTCACTTGGATGTCCTGCTCTCGGAGCAGCTTCACCGTGTTGAGTACATCGATGAGGGACCGGCCGAGGCGATCGACCCTCCACACCACGACGGTGTCTCCGGGCTGGGCGTACTCGAGCAGCTTCTTTATCCCAGGACGTGAAATAGCGGTCCGACTGCCCGAGGTGACGTCAGCAAAAATGTCCCGCTCCTGCACGCCCGACTTGACCAGGGCGTCGACCTGCAACTTCGCGTCTTGGCTTCTTGTGCTGACCCGCGTATACCCGAGATATCTCACCCGGCCATTCTGCCTCAGAAACTGCTAGAAGTGGCGCGTGAAAGACATTTCACGGTAAGACATCTTTCCAAGACAAATGGCGCCCCGGAAATCCGCCACCTCCTACAGAGGCGCGCAAGAGGTAACTCGTGTCTCGAAAAGCTTTAGATTCCCGAGGCAGAGTGTCGGCCGGAAAAGTCGCCTTGCGCTTAGCGTGGCTGAAGGCGACCAATTTCGACGCTGAGTCAGGGTTCGCATCACGGAAGTTGTGCACCCTGACATTTAGGGCTTCCACACGTACGCCCATACGGTCAGACGCGCGGAGATCGCTACGATCACGGCGACGTCGGTAAGGGCCAGCCAGATATCGCTCGCGAACTTGCCGTCGTGATCATGCGACCGACCGCGCTGACTTTGACGAAACCGCTCAACCAACTGTGCAGCGTGTCGATCAGCACAAAGGTGTTTAGAAGGAACGTCAGCTGGAAGAGGATCAAGAATGAAATGCCCTGGGCGCTCGGTTCCGGGGTCTCGGTGTGTTGGGCGTGGCTGCGTTTTCGGAGCCCAGGACGGCTGCCTGGCCCCTCGGTACGGTGATCTTCACGGCCGGGTGACCAAAGATTTTGAATGTTCCTGCGCGACTACTGGCAACTCTGCGTTGGGATGATCAGAGGGGTGTCTCTGGAGTTTCTGGCTCTTCACGAACGAGGGTGTAGTTGGGGTCTGAAGCCTCCGGCTTCGAGTAGTGATCTGGCGACATAGTTCGTGAGGTTGCGGAAGCCGAGTGCGGAGCCGCGGAGGTGCTCGAGCCGCCCGTTGATGGCCTCGGTCGGGCCGTTGCTGGTGCCGGGGCGGTCGAAGAACGCGAGCACGTCCGCGGCGCGCTGTTTGAGGGTGCGGCCGAGTCGGCGGATCTCGACCAGCGCTGCGGGAACGCCGGTGGTGACGGAGTCGATCACGGCCTGCATCATGTGCTTGCCTTTGTTCCTGTCGGGCTCGCGGTATGCGGCGATCATGCGCTGATAGATGCCCCAGGTCGCTTCGACCTCGACGTGCTCTTCGACCGCGAACAGCGCCGCCAGTCGGCTCCTCTGCCGGTCGGTGAGCAGCTTGTCGCCGGTGTGGAGGGTGCGGCGGGCCTGGTAGAGCGGGTCGCCCTTCATCCCGCGTCTGCCGAACAGGTCCTGCTGGACGCGGCGGCGGCAGACATCCAGCGCGTCGCCGGCGAGACGGACGACATGGAACGGGTCCATCACGGGGACCGCGTCGGGCAGTTCTTCGGCGGTGGCGGTCTTGAACCCGGTGAACCCGTCCATCGCGACCACCTCGATCCGCTTCGACCACTCGGCTGGGCGCTCAGCGAGCCACTGCTTGAACACGGCCTTCGAGCGGCCCTCCACCATGTCCAGCAGCCTCGCCGGCCCGGTCTTGTTGCGGGCCGGGGTCAGGTCGATGATCACGGTGACGTACTTGTCGCCGAACCGGGTGTGGCGCCAGACATGCTCGTCGACCCCGAGCGTGGTGACACCATCGAACCGTGCCGGGTCGTCGATCAGTCGCCGCCTGCCTTCGCCGAGCACGGCATCGTTCGCGGCGCTCCAGGACACGCCGAGCCCGCCCGCGACCCGGGTCACGGTGAGGTGGTCGACGACGATGCCCTTCAGCGCCCACGCCAGGCCGCCACGGGAGATCTTCGCTCGCGGCGCCGCCGCCCGTGTCATGTCCTGCCGCCAGGTCCGCCGGCAGTGATCGCACCGGTAGCGACGCACCCGCACCAGCAGCGTGGTGGGCCGGTGTCCGAACGGTTCATGCGCGAGTCGACGGGTGACGCTGTCACGGGCGACGCCTTCAGCACCGCACTTGCGACACCACGGATCCGGCTCCGTCAGACGGCACTCGATCGTCGCCAGGTTCGGCTCGATCAGCTGGCCGACGGCCACGAGCCCGAGCTCGTCGAGACGGCAGAACGTGGTCAAGTCGGGGGTCGCAAAAGTAGGGTGGAGCACGTCGAGGTCTTTCGGGATGGTGAGCGTGAAGAACTTCCATCCTCCGGGAGACCTCGACCCCTACCCAGCCAGCGACGCGCTCAACCCACTACACCCTCGTTCGTGAAGAGCCGAGTTTCTTTCCATGAACAGCGAGTATCTGGAAAGTTCATCCGCCGTTTGATTGGGTGTCACTGACCGGTCACGCGCGATTCTTAGCGTGAGCACCATGAATAGACAGCCTGAGACAGTGTCGAGGCTCTGGCGCTCTGATGAGCAGCCGATCCTCGAGCAGATCCGTCGCGATTCGGCTGCGTTTTCGCCATCCGAGGCGCAGATCGCGCGAGTGGTGCGTGCTGACCCTCATTCGGTTATGACCTATTCGGTGACCGAACTGGCTCAGGTCTCTAGCACGTCCGTCGGCTCGGTAGTGCGGTTCTGCCAGCGCTTCGGCCTGCACGGATTTCAGGAATTCAAGCTGCTTCTCTCCCGCGAGACCGTCCTTCCCCAGCGCCCGGCCGCGACACACGACGACGATCCGGTTACCGCGACCGTGTTGGGGACCTTGCGCGAGAGTAGTGCTGCGCTTGAGGATGCTGCGGCGCATCTTGACCCGAGCACAGTCGTAGCTATTGTCACTGCGCTGGTGAAGGCACGTCGCGTGCGCTTCGCCGCGGTGGGCACTTCGGCCCCGCTCGCTTCAGACGCTGCCTACCGTTTCACGACACTTGGGCTCGACGCCGCGTTCACCCCTGACTTCATTGCCCAAGAGGTGATCGCCCGCGGCCTTGATGAGCGCGACGTCTGTTTCGTGATCAGCCACACGGGGTCAACGACGTCGACGCTGGACGTCGCCCGCACGGCCGTCAGGTCAAAGGCGGTCGTTGTCGGAATCACCAGCTTCCTCAGCTCACCGTTGGCTGAGTTCGCTGACCTCTTGCTCGTCGCGGGTAGCTCGGAGACACGCTATCGGGTCGAGGCCATGACTAGTCGAATCGTCCACCTGTCACTGATCGACGCCATTTACAGCGTCCTGGCTATGCAGCTCGAAGGCGCGCCCGAAGCGCGCGCCGCATCCGAGGCAGTCGTTAACTCTCACCGCATCTAACGGCCGAGAGACGCAGAGAGGGAAATTATGCAAGGCACCGTACTAAGTGATGCAGGCTCACCGATGCCAGGAGTCGTCGTCAGCGACGGCTTACGGGTCACTCGCACCGACGAGGATGGGCGATTTCGGATTGACCAGGTCCGCGGACCCGTGTTCATTACCCGGCCGGCTGGATGGCGGGTCGACCGATGGTACGTCGGCGCAAGCGCGATCGACCCGGTATTCACCCTCAGCCCAGCTCCGGTGCAGCTGCCCGTCCGTTTTGCACATCTCACAGACACCCACCTCGGCACGGGAGCCGGCTATCCCCAACCGGCCGAAATCGGGACCGGCGAACGCCTGTCGCAGGCCTTCCGCGAGATCGCCGCGGCTCATCCGGGACTCGAGGCCTTCGTCGTCACGGGAGACCTGACCGACCGTGGTCTGCCCGAAGAATTCGCAGCTTTCGTCGCTGCGACCGCAACGACCGAGTTGGCTGTCTACGCGATCCCGGGAAACCACGACCATCTCGTTCCGGATCCGACGGATCTGGTTAGCCGCAACGGCTATGCCATCCATTCCGGGGAGCCCAGGCATTACGAAGACTACCTGGGGCCCAGGTGGTATTCGTTTGATCTACCTGGCCTCCACGTCGTTGCCGTGGACTGGTTCACGCATGAACTCGGTCTAGACCACGAGACCCAGGACACCTGGCTACGCGCCGACCTTGAGATGCTCGCGACCGGGACTCCGTGGATCATGCTCTGTCACGACCAGCCGTGGCGCTCCATTCTCGACGGGCTGCCCAGTGCCCCGATCGCGACGTTCTCCGGCCACCGGCACACCTCCCGGGTCGTCGCGAGCGGCCCCACGCTGCACGTGAACACCCCTCCGGCCATGTTCGGCGGTGTAGACAACTCTCCGGCCACATATCGCATCGTTGTGTGGGACGGCGAGCGGATCACCACAGGGTCACACCAAACCTATCCTCCACAATCCGACACCCGTTCAGGTTGGGCCCGCACCACACAGGCACTCTGGAGCACATCGACCCCGGCGATTGGACAGCGCACACCTTTCATCGTTGCTGACGGTCGGGTGCTCGTACCGCTCGCGCTCGATGATGAGGCCCGCGGCGCGCTGGCCGCATACGACGCCTGCTCGGGAAAGCCCCTGTGGCAGGCCAGTCTTGACGCTCCGCTGCGTAGCGCGCCCGCGGGTGCCGGGACCGCGGCTATCATCAGCTCGACTGTGTCTGGAACGACGTGGGCGCACGACCCGAGCACGGGTGAGATGTTGTGGCAGCGGCCGACATCGGACCCGCTTCGGCGCTTTGGCTTCTACCCACCGACACTCGTCGACGGACTCGTTTTGGTTGGCGACCAGGCTGCACTCCGAGCCCTCGACCAGAGCACAGGCGAGATCGTGTGGGAGCGATCGGACATCGCCGCGTATCAGATCTGCATCACCCTCAGCGCCCCGGTAGTCGACCGATCGGGAGCGAACGGCAGCCTGACGACGGTGCTCTGGGCGGGGTTTCCCGAGCCGAGCACGCCCGTACGACTTGACCCGAAAACGGGCGAGACGATCGCGAACTCTAACGAGGTGGTGGCTGAAGGCTTGTTCGATGTCTTGACGAGCGGCGCCGGCCTGCCGATACGCACCCCCAGCGTTGACCCTGCAACGGGCGACCTGATCGCCACTGGACTGACGAATGTCTTCCGGCGTTCGGCGTCCGGTTCCGCAATACGCTGGTCGTACCCGACCTCAGTGCCGTGGAACCCTGTCGGGGTCAATCTCGGCAGCCACGGCGTGTTAGTCGTCGACGCCGGCGGCGCTGTCGCGATGCTCGACCCCGTCTCGGGCGAGCAGCTTTGGCGCACGGAAATTGCGGCCGACTCCGACGAGTGCTTCCTGACCTACCGGCGCAGTCCTCATCCGCTCTTCGCCCAGGCGACCACGGTGGGCGACCGGCTGCTGATCCCGGCGCTCGACGGTGACATCGTCACGCTAGACGCGCGCACGGGTGACGAGCTGGGCCGCTTCGCCACCGGAGTTCCGATCCTGGCTCCGCTGGTCGTGCACGACGGCACGGCCGTCGCGCTGCATCGTGACGGTCTTCTCGCGGCCTACCCGCTCGCCACGCTCGCGGGGGAACGCTTGTGAGGGGCATACGAATCGGCGGCTGGGCGCTTGCCCTGCCAGCGCTGATCCTGATCGGGCTCTTTCTGCTACTGCCCGGCGTTCTTGCGCTCGTGGGAAGCCTGTTCCAAATCGACCTCGGCGACCGAACTGTGTGGCGCTGGGCTGGGCTGCAGAACTACACGGCTCTCTTCTCCGACCCCGCGGTTGTCGAGTCGATCTGGAATACCGTGCTGTATTCAGCGATGACGATCATCCCGAGCCTGGTCCTCGGACTGGGCCTGGCCCTTCTGGTTGCCTCGTTTCGGCGGGCCAGGCCACTTCTTCAGGTGCTCCTATTCCTGCCCTTCGCCACCAACATGGTCGCGATGGCCGTGGTGTTCCGCTGGATTTTCGCTAACCGTGGCGGTTTTGTAAACGAGGCACTTGCGCTGGTCGGCCTAGCCCCGATCAACTTTCTTGGTGACTCCAGGTACGCGTTGATCACCGTGGCACTGGTTGGAATCTGGCGGCTGACGTCGTTTGTCATGATTTTCTATTTGGCAGGCTTGACGAGCATCCCGACGGCGCTCTACGAGGCATCCGCCGCCGATGGCCTCGGCCCGTGGTCGACGTTTCGTCGCGTAACACTGCCCCTGCTTCGACCGACGACCGTGTTTGCAACAGTCATGGCCGTTCTGCAGGCGGTGCAGGTGTTCGACACAGTCAACGTCCTCACCGGCGGGGGACCGCTCGGGGCTACGGAAACCATCCTGACCATGACCTGGCGACTCGGCTTTGTCTACTTCGACCTCGGTCAAGCGGCTGCAGTGTCAACACTGCTACTGGTCGTTCTCGTGCTCATTGGCGTGCTTCGCCGTCGAGCCTTCCTCGGAGACAAGGAACTCTAATGCGCACCACACACCGCACCCGACGTTTGATAGGCAGGAGCATTCAGATTGTGGCGGTCACCGTATTCGCCGCGATCTCGGTATTTCCCGTCGTCTGGATGTTTCGCATGTCGGTCTCTCCTGCCGACGAGGCCGTGCTCGATGGCTTGCAGCTGCTTCCCGAATCCCTAGACCTCGGCAACTTCACCCGCGCTTGGGACCAAGCGAACCTGGGCCAAGCCATGCTCAACGGCGCACTCGTCACCCTTGGCATCCTGGCCGCACAGCTCGTGACGGTCATACCCGCGGCATACGCCTTTGCCAAGCTGCGCTTCCGTGGCCGCGATGCTGCCTTCGCGATCGTGCTCGCGTGCCTCCTGATCCCCACCCAGGCCATCGCGCTTCCGCTCTATCTCGGAATCGGCTCGGTGGGGCTCGCAAACACCTTCGCCGCCCTCGTCCTGCCCTTCACAACGAGCGCCATCGGGATCTTCATGCTCAGGCAATACATGGTCACGATCCCCGACGCACTGCTCGAGGCCGCGAAGGCCGACGGCCTCGGCGTGTTCTCCACCCTGCTGCGTGTCGTCGTCCCGACGTCGATGCCATCGATCGCGGCCTTCTCGGTGCTGTCGATTTTTACGCACTGGAACGACTATCTGTGGCCCTTGTTGGTAGCGCGCGACAGCTCGCTCTACACACCTCCTCTCGCACTATCAGTGTTCCAACAGGCCGAGACAGGCACCTCCTACGGCGAACTTGCCGCGGCAGCCCTGCTCGTGACCCTGCCGATAGTGGTGCTGTTCATCGTGGCCCAACGCAAGTTCGTCAGCGGCATAGCCGGCGGCGAACTCCCGGGCTGACGTCCAACGCCTCGCAAATACCTCCCGTTATCCACCTCCTCACCACCTCTTCATTCCTCCGCACAGATTGTGAGTATCCCCATGCCCGTACCCAGAAGAGCTCTCGCCTTTGGCGCTGGCCTCATTGCCTCCACACTCGCCCTGACCGGCTGCTCGGCCGCCCAGGAGACCGCTCCGAGCGCGCAGGTCGACGTCAGCTCCTGCGATCCGAGCGGCGTCACCATTTCCGCCCAATACGCCAGCCAAGGTCAAGTCGCCGCCGAGCTTGGCAAGGAGACGCTGGAGAAGAAGTACTCAGGCCTAACCGTCAACCTCAAGGCTGCTCCCGAGGGCACCAGCTACGACGAACTCACGCAGCAGGTCGTCGCTGACATCGCCGCTGGATCCCGTCCCGACGTGATCATGCTTGGCCTGGACCAACTCAAATTCTGGGTGGAGAAATACAGCCCACAGGCGATTGACACTGATTCGCTCCGCGACAGTTACGACCGGGACTATCTCAGCGTCGGCACGGTCGACGGTACGACTTACCTCGCTCCTTTCCAGATCTCGGTGCCCGTGCTCTACACGAACACCACCCTCGCCGAGTCCGCTGGCATCGACGCACTGCCGACCACCCACTCTGAAGTCCTCGAGGACGCGCGTGCCATCCAGGAAAAGACGGACGTCTCCACCCCGATCCAGATCCCTCGTGACAACATCGCCGGGTGGTTTGTCCAGGCCTTCGTCGGCAGTGGTGGCGGCACGTTCGTAAACAAGGACGGCACCGCGGGCTTCGACAGCGAGGAAGGGCGGGCAGCGCTCAAGATTTATCAGACCATCGGCGACGAAAAGCTCGAAGACCAGGTGAGCTGGCAAGACTCGATCGCCCAGTTCACGCAGGGAAACGTGGCCTACTTCTTTGCCACGCCCGCCGTGGGCGCGAGCGTGGCTGCCAGCATCGGCGACTCGTTCGACTGGACTATCTCGGACATGCCGATCCCTGACGGCGGCACCGCGAAGCTCCCCGCGGGTGGTAACGGCTGGATGGTGCTCTCCGACGATGCCTGCCGGGCTGCGTTCAGCAACGAGCTGATCGGCGCCATGCTCGACCCTGAGGTCATCCTGACGAGCTCGCTGGCCAATAGCTACATCCCGGTCGACACCGAGGCCAAAGCCGAACTGCTCCAGCGCCCCGAGGCCGACGGCCCGCTCGGCTACGCCTGGCGATACGAGGGCACCCCGGTTGCCGGATCTGGCTGGGCTGGCGAAAACATTGGACGCACCAACCAGTACCTGCAGGACATGGTGCAGTCGATGGTCGACCAGGGCGAAGACGTCAACGACGTCGTTCCCAGCACCGCCGATCGCATCAGCGCACTCACGAAGTAAACAAACAAAGGAGCACGAACATGTCTGCTGAGGTTTCCCTTCGCCATCTAGTCAAACAATTCGGCGGCGTAACCGCGGTCAACGACGTCTCAATCGAGGTCGCCGCCGGTGAATCCCTCGTCATCCTCGGGCCCTCTGGATCGGGGAAGTCCACCCTGCTTCGCATTGTGGCTGGACTCGAGGCGCTTGACTCCGGCGACGTGCTAATCGGAGGGAAACCCCAGCAGAATCTCCCGCCCCACGAACGCGATGTAGCCATCGTCTTCCAGCACTTCGCGCTCTACCCCCACATGAGCGCGCTCGAGAACATCACCCTCGGCCTTCGGCACGGCCTGGGTCTGGATCGTGCCGCGGCGCGTCAGCGAGGTCTGGAGTTCGCGAAGCGGATGGATATCGAGGATCTACTCGACCGTAAACCCCGGCAAATGTCGGGGGGCCAGCGGCAGCGAGTCGCCCTCGCCCGAGCTCTCGCCCGGCAGGCTCGCTTGGTGCTACTCGACGAGCCCCTGTCCGGGCTCGATGCCCAGCTGCACATCGCGCTGCGCCAGGAAATCGCCGATCTGATGCGGACGACGGGGGCGACGTCGATCCACGTCACGCATGACCAGAGCGATGCCATGGCCTTGGCCGACCGGATTGCCGTGATCAACAAGGGATGCTTCGAGCAGATTGGCACGCCCGATGAAATCTATAACGAGCCGGCGACGGTGTTCGTTGCGGGCTTCATAGGGTCTCCTCCGATGAATCTTCTCCCTGGAACGGCAGTCGATGGCGGCTACCGCACTATCTTCGGTGACGTTGAGGAGCGCACCACCGCCCGAGAGGTGAGGGTCGGAGTGCGTCCGGAGCACGTGCGAATCGACAGCACGGGCCGGTACCATGCGACTGCCATTGTGCACACCACTATCTTCGAAGGTTCCACCCGGATCCTGGAGGTCACGGTCGGCGATGTCAGACTCGCAGTCCGTACCGACCAGAGCGTGCGCGTGCGTCGAGGCGACTCCGTGTCGCTGAGCTTCGGCGACGAGGACGCGCAGCTCTTCGACGCTGAGACCGGCCGCCGCATCGAGCGATCGCTATCGCGTGTCCGCTGAGTCCGGAGGCGGCCTGCTCTGGGACCTCGACGGGACCCTGATCGACAGCGAGCAACGATGGGCGGCCGTCTGCTGGGAGATCGCTGAGGAATCGGGTATTAAAGAGTGGAGGCCGTCACCGGTGGATATCTCCGGTCGTGCTATCCCGATGCTGGCAGGCATGCTGAGGGAACGCGGAGCGGCAGGCACGCTAGGCTCGCTCACCTCGGCACTTACTGAACGGATGCGAACCCTGAATCGCCAGGACGGAGTCCTGTGGCGGCCTGGGGCTCTAGAAATGCTCGAGACTGCGCACCAGAATGGCGTCCGGCAGGCTCTGGTGACGATGTCGCTCGAGATGAATGTCATCGACATCCTGGAACAGCTACCACGACCCTATTTCGCTCAAATCGTGACGGCGAACATGGTGACCAGGCACAAGCCAGCCCCCGATCCGTACGTGCTCGCCCTCAAACGGCTGGATCTGCCCACATCCGGCTCGGTCGCCATCGAGGATTCTCCCGCCGGGCTGCGCAGCGCCTGCGATGCGGGTTTGAACGTGATAGCTGTACCCTGCTCTGGCGCGATCGCGCCGAGTGACGACTACCAAATCTGGGAAACGCTTGCCGCGCGCGGCCTGCCCGACCTCGTGGCCGCGGGACTCGCCGTAGGCTGAGTAGCCACAGCGGAAGCAGATTCCAACATCGGCCCTGCTTTGCTCCACCAGTTCCCGTCGTGCTGAAGAGATGCCTGCTCGTAAATCGACCTTCGGTCGTTCATGTCGTTCGAATTCCAAAAGCAGTGTCAGCGTTCGTCTCGAACTAATTTATCAAGATAGATGATTCTCGGCGCTCGACGCGCTCGCCCGCGAATCATCACCGAAAGCCCAATACGCAATGCCCGAAGCCTCATGCACAGCGGACAGACAGCGGCCGAGGTCTTACGCAGCCTCGGAAGATTCAGAGCGACGTTCTATCGCCCGGCGCCTTGGCTGGGACTTCTGCCGGGTTCAGTCGCGGTTGATGACTCCCTGGTAGCCGATGACGCCAAATAGCGATCACAGAACGCCGCCAATTATTGTTCAAGTCCACATACGTCGACTCAGGACGGTGTCGAAAAACGATCTTGGTCTCAATAGGTCAACGCATCACCGAGGATAACGGATCAACCCCAGAAGATCGGATCCCCACCGCTTTCGATGTGATCGAGCAAATCCTGAACGTGAGGGCTCGGATCCAAGAACTGGTAGCGGTGAAATTTGAGGTTCCGGTCCCGCCAATACAGAGTCCACAGCCCGGTTTTCTTCGTGTAATACAGGCGGGCGATCGGGAATCGCGTCCATTCCGGGCCGAAGTCCTCACGCCACGGCGGCCGGCATTCGCAGATCGTGACATGGCGCGGCGCGATGTCGCATTCGACCCGAATCTCATGACGCAGACGATCGGGAACTCTACTGGCGCAGTACTTCACGATACGGGCGACATCGAGTTCGGGGAGTCCGGTGGCAGCCATGACCATCATCATGCCAACCGCCGTTATGGCCAGCTTTGCTATCCAACTGCGGAGGAACCGAGCACCTGGTCTTCTCGTTGTCGTGGACTGTCCCAGTCGAGCACCCGACGAGGCCGATCGTTGAGTCTCGCCGCGATCGAATTCAGGCCCTCCTGGCTGAAAGTGCGCAGGTCAGCGTTCTTGCGCAGGTACTGGCGCAGGAGCCCGTTCGTATTTTCGTTCGTCCCTCGTTGCCACGGATGATGCGGGGCGCAAAAGTAGACGGGCAGGTCGAGTGCTGCGGTGATGCGCTCGTGCGCGGCCATTTCCAGTCCCCGATCCCACGTCAACGACCGACGCAGATGCGCAGGCAACCGGCCCAGATAGGCAATCAAGGCGTCCGCAACCGTCTCGGCCCGGTACCCGTCCGGCAATGCCACCACATGGGTGACGCGTGATTGCCGATCCACCAAAGTCGCGACCGCCGACGGGCGGGTGCCGAACACGAGATCACCTTCCAGATGTCCGGGCTCGCTACGAGCATCCGCTGCTGGGCTGCGGTGATCGATGGGGACCCTGTTCCGTATCTGCCCGCGCCCGTGGGAGCGTTTCTTCCCACGAGGCCGGCGGATCCGCCGATCAGTACGCAGTTCGTGAAATTTTGTGTCGTCGAATACTTGTCGCGACGGTATATACAGGCAACGGTAAATCGTCTCGTGCGAAACCCACATCTGCGGATCGGACGGATACTCGCGCCGGAGCCAGGCGGAGATCTGCTGCGGTGACCACTGCTCACTCAGCTTCCCTGTGACAACCTCCCGCAGAAAATGCCTGGTAGAGAGAGTCGAGATTTGAGGGCGGCGTGCGCGGACATACGCTGCGGCATCCGCCGGGGTCGCCCGATAGTGTTCGCGGCCGCCGTTGCGGGCGATCTCCCGTGCGATCGTGGACGGGGATCTTCCGAGTTTGTCGGCGATCGTCCGAGCGCTGTCACCGGCGGCGATCCCACGGGAAATCTCTTCACGCTCCCCGGCCGTGAGATGCGATGCTCGCCGACGACGTGGGAGCGGCCGGATACCGCCGGATTTACGCAGGAACCGGCCGATCTGAGGGACACTCTCCCCGAGGACCCGCCCGGTCGCACTCAGCGAATCACCGCGACGCCACATCTCCCAGATCGTGTTCTCTTGATCCATAGTGAACCCGAGCGCCTTGTTGCCCATCCATGCCTCCACGATCACGCATCATGTCACCAGTAGTGATGCGTTGACGTGTTGAGACCAAGTCCGGCTTCGCGGCGGGTGAGACGGCCGCCGGCGCGGGCAAAGGCATCTTTGAAGAACGCGGCAATATAGTGCGGCTGGAGTTTGCGGGCGCGGGCCTCGTCCATCTCGCGGCGTAACCGTTCGAGCTCGTGCGGGTCGAGGCTCTCGCGGGCGAGGGCACGCTCGTCGAGGAGGTCGGAGAGTCCGCGGGCGACCTCGGCGTCGATGATCTGGTTGAGTTTGTCGAGCTGGGCGGGGTCGTCGCCGTAGCGGACGGCATCCATCAACAACCCGCGTAGCGGCTGGTCGGCGAACGCGTCTCCGAGGACATCGAAGAGTCGTCCACCGTAGGCGCGGCGCTGGGTTTCCATTTTCTCGAGGAGTCGGGTGAATACCTGGCCCTCGCGGGTGCCTGCGGCGACGAGGTTCCACAGTCGACAGGTGTGCTTTTGCCCGATGCGGTGAATGCGGCCGAAGCGTTGCTCGATACGGTTCGGGTTCCACGGCAGGTCGTAGTTGATCATCAGGTGCGCAGCCTGCAAGTTCAAGCCTTCACCGGCAGCGTCGGTGGCGACAAGAACCTGGGTGGTGGGGTTGTGGGTGAACTGCTCACGGATACCGCGGCGCTCCTCACGGCGGGTACCGCCATGGATGGTCACCACCGCGTCGGGCCGGCCGAGGATGTTGCGGATCTGCTCGGTCAGGTAGAAGAGGGTGTCCTTGTGTTCGGTGAACACGATCAGCTTCCGCGGTGCGCCTTGTGGGTCGCGCAACAGGTCTGCGTCCAAGAGCAGAGATCGCAGTTCCGCCCATTTCCGGTCCTCACCGGAGTCGCGAACCTGCTCTGCGAGTGCGACGAGTTTCTGAAGTTGGGCGATTTCGACGTCGAGTTCGGCAACAGTGCGGGCAGCAGTCGCCGCATCGACGACCTGTTCCTCGAGGTCCTCGAGTTCGTGGGAGTCGAGTTCGTCGGGGTCGGCGAGCCTGGCCCCGAGTGTGGTGTCATCGAGCAGCCGCGGTTGCGGGGTGAGCATGTCACGACGTTTGCTCTCGAGTCGGTCGCGGCGTCGCTGCAGTGATCGCACGATCGCATGAGTCGAGGACGCAAGGCGACGCTGGAGCACGGTGAGGGCGAATCCGACTGTGCGGGCCCGGGGGTTGTCGTTGCCGAGTTGGCCGGCCTTGTTCATTTCTTCCCGCACATACCGCGTCACTTCTTCGTAGAGGTGCTGTTCCCCGTCGGAGAGGGTGTAAGGAACGGTTTCGGCGATCCGCTCGGGGAACAACGGTTTGCCTTCGAAAGTGAGCAGTTCTTCCTTGACCACCCGCCGCATCAACCCGGAAGTGTCGGTTGTGTGCGCCCCTTCCCGGTATTCGCCCTCGAACCTGTCCGGGTCCACCAAGGCCATGAAAGCCTGAAAGCTGGCTTCGTTGCCCGAGTGTGGGGTGGCGGTCATCAGCAGGAGATGGCGGGTGATCTCACCGAGCTTTTGACCGAGTTGGTAGCGGCGGGTCGTGTCGAGCTGTCCGCCCCACCAACTCGCCGACATCCGGTGCGCCTCGTCGACGACGATAAGATCCCATTCGCTCGAGTCGAGCAACACGAGTAGGTCATCGTTGCGGGCGAGTTGATCCATCCGGGCAATCAGGATCGGGTGCCGGTCGAACGGATTGGTATCCACGCAGGAAGCGATCAACTCCCGAGACAGCAACTCGGCCGCGATTCCGAACTTCGTCGCAAGCTCGTCCTGCCATTGCTCGACCAGTGAGCCGGGTGCGACGATCAGCATTCGGGACAGGTCTCCGCGGAGCATCAGCTCTTTCGCATACAGCCCGGCCATCACGGTCTTTCCTGCGCCGGGATCATCGGCCAGGACAAACCGCAGAGGTGTTCGTGGCAGCAGTTCCCCGTAGACCGCTCGGATCTGATGCGGCAACGGATCCACAGCGCTCGATGCGACGGCGACCATCGGATCGTGCAGACCGGCCATCCGGATCCGCAGGGCCTCGGTGGCAACCCGGAAGTCGGCAGGGTCGGCGTCGAAACCCCACCGCGCTTGGGGGGTCGCGATCCGCAGGCGCTCCTCGTCGAGCCGGTACAGCACCTGCTGTCCGAGGCCGCCCGAGGCGTCTTTGAAGGTCACGGTCACTGCCTCGGTGCCGTACCGATCCACGGCCACGATCGTCACCGGCTCCGAAGCAACGCCGATCAACATCACACCTGACTGGAGGTCCTCCAGACGAGCCGGAACACCGTCAGAAGAACTATCTGCCACGCACCTCACCTTTCGTCAACGAGCAATCGGTTCATCGTGTCACCCTGAACCGACACGTCGACAACGAAATAGTCAATCCGGCTTGCGCGGTATTTGTGTCGGCGACGCCGGCGATGCCCGGTCCGCACCGCCCAACATGCGCCTTTGCTATTGACCAGGGGTGTCCACTCTGTACTTAATCAAGCTGCGAAGGACGACGGAATCGACTACTCGAGAACGATCTTTACCGACGGTTCCCAGGGAGTCCGCCACGTGAGACTCCGCGGAAGGCGCTCTGACGCTGCTTCGATATGTCACTGACGACCTCCTGGCCGAACTTCACCATTGCGTCGTTTCCCACGAACCCCTGGCTTGCCAACTCCGCGCGCAGCGCTTCGGCAATCGACCTCGGCAGATTCTTCATATACCGATCCACGATCCCGGGGATCCACTGCCGCATTTCACGGATTGATGCGCGAGTGGCTGCTTCGCCGAGTCCTGCAAGAACGACGTTGCGCAGCACAGCGACATTCGCGCTTGGCCCCTGAGAACTGGTCTTTCGGGCGTCCCGGGAAACGTTTGCCTCCCTGCCTGAATCGTTGTTCCTCGATGCACGTTTTTGAGATCTGCGACGTTCGAGGGCGAGCGCCTCTTCCATTTTCTTCGCCTCAGCCAGACGAGCGGGACGCGTCGCGTTCCACTCCCTCCGTGCGGACTTATAGCAGGACCGGCACAGTTCCAAGACCCAGTCGGAGACTCCCCCGCAACGGACACAAGTACGTAGAACTGCCATGACTAAATCCTAGGTTGCGGGTTGGAATCAGATTTCAAGGGCGCAGCTAGCCTGCGCTGGGCGATTACGTTCACCGTCCGGCGTGGCCCGGTCGGAAATCTATGGAAATGGCCGAAACACAGTTAGTCCAGTCTCACAATTAATGGGTCGTTCGAGCTGACATAAGGGCGGTTCTCGGACGCCTGCCGTCGACAAGCCGGCTGGTATTTTTTCGGGCTGGTCGTCGACCAAGGTGGAGAAGACCCCACAACCCAAGCAGGCTCCGGCGATGTCGTCGTCTGATCGCGTCGCAACATTCAAATTGCAGGAAGCCCAGGCGTTGCCGCCTCAGACACGCCAAAGGTCCCGGTCAGCAGTGCCTACTCAAGATTGGAGAACCTGAGGCAACGGATGCTGCTACCCGGTCAGTAACACCGACGCTTGCGCTGGCAGTCGACCCTCGTCTTTCCTGCGGAACATCTCAGCAGGCCGACCGTTACCCGGGTTCGACATCTCCCCCGTGCTCTCGAGCGCCTCGATGACATGGCGCCGGAACGCGTCCTTCTGTAACTCACGATCGAAGATCACCTCGTAGAGTTGACGCAGTTCCAGCACGGTGAACGAGTCCCCCAGCAGACCAGCGGGGTCGACCTGCGCCGCATACCGCGTTCGCAAGTCCTCAACCGCCAGCCGCACCATATCGGCATGGTCGAACGCCAACTCCTGATCCACCGTCCCACCCGACACGATCACCAGGATCGCGTCGGCAGGAAGGTCCGCGGCAGGCACGACGGCGGTGTGGGCCATCGATAGGACCCAGCCCCGGTCGTCGCGGGCGAGATCATCGAACATCGCCAGCTGGTGAAACTGTGTACCGACCAGGCCCGCTTTGGTGCGCAGCGCCCGTTCCGCTGCGTCGGTGAGTAGTTCGCCCTCGTGCAAGAAAGTTCCGGGCAACGCCAAACCCCGACGGCGATGCTCGACCACCAACACCTGTAGTGCGCCGCCGGAGTACGTCAACACTGCAACATCCACCGCCACCGAGGGGCGCGCGTAGTCCTCAAGAGTCTTGCCTTTCGTGTCTGTCCATTCATTCACTCTTGCATATTATCTCAAATCTGATCTATGCTTAGCGCAAAATTGATCAAAGGAGACGTAGTGGAGCTGAACACACAGCAGTCCGATCGCGCAGCAGGAGTTCTGCTTGCTACCGCCGCCGGTGACGCACTCGGTGCCGGCTACGAATTCGCCCACCTGAGCGCGGACACTGCCATCGGGATGACCGGCGGCGGGTCGTTGAATTGGGCACCGGGTGAATGGACCGATGACACGGCCATGGCAATAGCCATTGCCGAAGTCGCCGCCACCGGCACGGATATCGGTCACGGCGCCGGTCTGGATGGCGTTGCAGCACAGTTCGTTCGGTGGTTCGAATCGAACCCGGCGGGCATCGGCAAGCAGACCCGCGCAGTGCTCTCACAGCGTCCCGGCAGCGCCGACGCCATGACTGCCCGCGCCCAGGCAATTACCGGACGCAAAGGCGGAAACGGCTCACTGATGCGCACCGCACCCGTAGCGCTCGCCTACCTCGACAATCCAGAGCAATGCATCGACGCTGCCGCTCGAATCGCATCGCTCACCCACGACGACGAACGCGCCGTCCAGGCCTGCCAGCTGTGGACGTACGCGATCCGCCACGCTGTTCTGCACGGCACCTTCGACGGGGTCCGCGGCTACCTGTCCATCGCCCCGGCCGACGTCGCCGAGTTCTGGGGACCGCTGCTCGATCAGGCCGAACACGGCTCCCCCGAAGATTTCGCGAACAACGGCTGGGTGGTACACGCCCTGCAGACTGCCTGGTGGGCGATCACCACCACCGACGCCGGCGACGCCCGCCACCTCCAACTCGCACTCGAAGCCGCGGTCCGCGCCGGCGGCGACACCGACACCACCGCCGCGATCGCCGGTGGCCTGCTCGGTGCCCGGTGGGGCTCATCCGCAGTGCCGGCGCGCTGGCGCCGAATCCTGCACGGCTGGCCCGGATACACCGCGACCGATCTGGTGCGCCTGGCCGTCAAGACCGTCAACGGCGGCGCCGATGTCGACGGCATTGACAGGCGACCTGATGAAGAGGGGCAGAACAGCTCGGATGCTCTGGAGATCGCATCATCCACAACCCTTGTCGAGGTGACACCTGGTGTCGCAGTGGTGTTCGGTGAAGTCCCCGAAGGCCTTGAACTCATCAGCCTTGATCTGGTGCCGTCATTCGACCGAACGCAACTCTTTACTGCTCTGTGCTCGCTCGGCAACGTGGGCACGGTAGTTGGAAACATTGCGGAGGCTGCATCAAGCGTGCAGGGCCTATTTCGGGTCAACGATGCGACGTTGTCTCTGCTGAAGGGCGGCGGGCAGATGGCCGGAAAAGACGGCGCCAAACTCGGAGCGATCCTCCAGAATGGCAAGGTGGTCGCACAGGCACGCTTTATCCCCGTGTCGATGACGGCCGCAACGGCCATCGCAGCGATCGGCCCGGCCGTGGCCATGATCGCGCTCCAGATGCAGCTCGGCGAGATTTCGGGTCTCGCCCGCACCAACATCGCGCTCACCACACAGACACTCAAGACCATCCGAAACGAGCAGTGGGCCAAACTCGAGGGACTCGCGGAGGCCGTCGATGAGGCACTCCAGGAGGCTCACGAACTCGACACCATCACGGACTCTGTCTGGGAGCCCATCGCTCCCAGCGGTCCACTGATCCGCAAAGAGATGAACCAATACCGAAAGAACGTGGACGGACACATTCAGGAAATCCGGAAACTGGACGGGCGTGCGCTCCGCCACTACCTCGAATCCAACGCCGAGGCGATCGTCTTCGACACTCATGCGCTATTCAGTTCCCTGAAGACATACGCCGATTACCAGGCGATCCGTGCTGCGCTCGCCCGAACCCGAAGCACCAACAACGAGAGCGAAGCGCAGCTCGCCGACCTGATCGCGCGGGACTTACCCGCCGAGATCGACGAGTCTCTCCGCGAGATCAGGCAACTCACGGCATCACTCGTGCGTGAGTTGCGGATCATCGCCGAACTCCCTGACCGAGCTACGGCTCCGCTCACGCGAAAGCGCAAGGATACGAAGGCATCCCAACTTACGTGCAAGCAACTCCTCGACGCCATCGAACCCCTGGCCAACAAGCTCCATCCGGCAATCGAGATACCTGCCGTACCAGAGACCGTATGCGCGCCCGAGGGCCTTGATCTTGACCCGTACCTGCGTGTCCTTCGGTGGTTCCTCGAGGACGGCGAGACGCTTCGCAGCGTCGCGTTCCCCTACGAGGCAGGACCTCACAACCTCACTGGAGTCGTACCAGCAATCCTTGCCAAACGAGTTGACGCCACCTGGGACGCACTGGCTCCAGGCAAGGCTGGCGCAGTGGTCGAGAAACTCACTTCGAGCACCTTCATGGCTGTAACTAACCGCCGGATCGTCACCGCCACCCCGAAAACCCTTCTGCGGCGCGGCGAACTCGGCTCGATCTATTCGCTGGATGAGGTTAGGTACGTGCGCCCACGTTCGAATCATGTTGCGGGCGTACGCCCAACCATCGGCATAGCCACGGACCGTCGCGACGTCCAGTGGATGTTCCCGACCGAGGCCGACCCCGAGCACATAGACAACCTGGCTGCGGTGATCTCAGACGGAGCATCAGTCACAACCCGGACTCCAGCAGCGATCGACGAGTCTGCCGCACGAGGCACCACCGTCGGTTCCTGAACTCGGCGACACAGCGGAAACCTTCTGGCCGACGAGGAGTCGGGTCGCACAGGAGGTTTGGACCGCTGCTCGGTTTCTGATCATTGCTCGACATTGACCAAAGGACACCACATGCACTACATCAGCAAGCTCTCTCTCACCATCGCGACCGTCGGCATCGCGGTTAGCGGTCTCGTCGGCTGCAGCTCGGCAGGATCGACTGCCGCACCGCAGGCGGGCTCGACAGCCGCCGTCAACGCGCCGGCCGCAGCTCCCGCCGAGGCGTCGTTCGAGGACAACGTCCTCACCACGAAGGACGTCACGATCAAGATCACCGACGTGAAGACGATTCCAGTAGGTGAGAAGGGCAACGAGCACGGCAAGGAGCCCGTCATCGCATTCTGGTACGACACGACGAACGTCTCCGGCAAGGAGACGGATCCTATGACGGCATGGATATTCCTCTTCGCCGCGTACCAGGACAACGACCCCAACGCTGAGAACAAGCTTGGTGTCGGTTCACTGCCGGACGCTGCTTTCCTCGATTCGCAGACAAGCAAGATCAAGAAGGGCGGCACTGTCACTAACGCGGTCGCATACGAGCTGTCCGACACGACAACCCCTGTGAAGTTGGTTGCCTCCACGATCCTTCAGGACGAGATCGGATCGATGACCTTCGAGCTCAAGTAGGCACCAAGAGACCCGCACGAGGAAGAGCTGCCAGGATGATTGCCTGGCAGCTCTTCACTATTGATGAGCCCGGAAAGCTCTACGACGCGAACGCGCTGTACCTGAACGTGCTTCGCAATGTACTGATTCGCCTTGTTCAAGCGGACTGGTGCATGCCCGGTGGACCGACCGGATTCTTCTACGAGATGTTCCGCAATCTCGCAGGGTTGCCTGCAAAATGCAGTCTTTGACCCGATATATGGGGCGGTTATCGGACTTGACGGGACTACGAAAGAGTCCCCTTGACATCGCCCCGCCAACGACGTTGCTGCTAGTGATCATCTAGTTGTCGTTGATTCGTGGGTTGCTTCGGGCATCGAGGTAGTGCGCCCAGTCGCGGCGAGCGTAGTCGGCCCACCGACTGACGGAATGGATATGCAACCCGAGCAGGTCGGCGACCACCGGTGCAGGTAGATCTTCGGTGAGAGTACGGAGAGCGGAGTTGCGGCTGATCCTGACCGGGATATCGAGGTCGGTCATCGCGACCCCCACCGGGCGGGCATGACGAGCCGTCCCGGGCACGGTGCGGCTGGGAAACAAGAACGGCGAACCAGTCTTTGTAGCCAGAGGATGGGCGATGGCGGTTTCTACCAGTTCGTTGACCAATGTTGCGACCGGCGGTGGCAACCTGACCGGGTTGCGAGCGAAGACGATGTTGGTTTCATCATCTTGTTGCTCGACGGCGCTGGCGGTGAGTGCGAGGATTCGGATGAGAGGGATCCCGTACAGCAGCACCAGAAGTCCGGCGACACGCAGCGGCAGTTCGATAGTGGCGTCGGTGAGAAGTCGTCGGATTCTTCGTGCGTGTTCGTGTGCTTCCGCGACGTCGGTGGGGAATGCCGATTGCCTCCTCGACACGGCGGCGTCACCGATGATGTCTCGTTGTCGTAGCCAGAGGACGAAACCGGTGATCCTATAGGTTCGGTGCCCGTTGATGGAGGTCCAGCGGTCGAGTTGGTGCTGGTTCAGATCGGCTATCGCGAGGTCGTTCTCATCGAGCCATTCCAGTAGGTGAACTGCTCCCCAGATGATGGCTCGGTCACTTTGCGCGCTGGAGTCGGTGTAGCTGCGGCGGACGGCGCGGCGGCGAGCACGGCGCAGCACACTCCATTGTGCGTACGGCCGGATCAGCGCCGCGTGTTCTGCGGTCAGCGTTCCCGTCAGATGGTGGAGCCATTGTTCGAGTCGGCCCAACGGCTCGATTCGAGGCGGGAGGACATCAGCGTGGACGAGGACCGCACGAAGGTAATGCAACGCAGTGGACGGGGGGTGGGCGTCGAGGTCGGCATGCACGATCGGGTGCTCTACTCGTGCGATGTGTTGCAGCAGTGCAATGGTTTTCGGGTGGTCGAGCCATCGCAGAGTCGAGTCGGGACGTCGCTCCTCGGCAGCGAGGTACACGATGAACGGCAGTATCTGGGAGCAGATGTATCCGTGTTCATCCGCCAGCAGTGTTGCTGCCCGGCGCCGCACCGAGCACCGTAAGCAGGTTCGGGCGTAGTGCTGTAGGCCGGGCTGATCGCACGTCGTGCAGCGATAGTCGATCGAGGAGCCTGCGCACGGTCCGCAGACCGCGCGGCCTGTGAGGTCATTTGCGGTGAGGACCCCGATGCGTGAACACGTGGCGCACGGATCCGGGTGAATGAGAGCCTGGCGGTAGCAGGCCCGGCACACCGGCCCTTTCGGCCATATCGCCTTGGCGGATCGCACTCGCGAGCACACTACACAGCGGTGCGTCCGTTCGGGTCGGCACCGTTTACACAGGTCCGGGTGTTCTCCCCCGCTTCGATGTGCGATCGCCACGATGCGGCCGCATCGTCCGCATGGCCGGCGCGGCGGCTCGTAGCAGCGCGCACAGAGTGGCCCCGTGTCGCTGAACTTCTTGGCGATCGCTGTCCGTCCGCACTGCGTGCAGATGTGCTGTGGGCGTGCGCAGGTCCCGCACATCGGATCGCCCGAGTCGTCTCTCGTGGACGGGGCACGGACTCGTCCGCAGCGGATGCTTTTCTCGGTGCGTTGTGGTTCGTGTTGATAACAGGTGCGGCAGATCGTTCCGTCCGGGCGCACCGCAGTCGGATGCCCGGCCTTGCCGCAGCGGTCGCAGGTCACGGTGTTCGCTTTGGTGACGCACCATTCGCAGCATCGTCCTTCGGGAGCGAGGCGGATCAGTCTGGGCCATCGTTTACCGCATCGCGCACACGCGGGAAGTTCAACGCGGCATCCGGCCGCGTGCAAGCCGTACGCCAGGCGCACAGCGGTGATCGGGGCGTGAGGATCCGGTGAGGACAAGCATCCGGGGTGACTCATCAGATACCGGTGCAGGGTCCGTACCCCACGGGGTTGCCATGCCGCCGCGTCCTGGAGTAGTTGTCGTGCATGATCTTCGGTGATCTTTCCGGGCGCGACGGACTGGGTCGCCGCGATCATCCGTGCGCGTATCTCGTCGAGTGGTGTGCTCGGCGGCGTTCCTCGTGGTGGCATCGATCAGTGCTGCGGCCGGCGAATCGTGGTGCGTCGCAGCGGCGTGGGCGCGGAGCGGTCGCTTGCGGCTTTTCGGATCGTTTCGTTGACGATTTTCGGTTCGATGAGATCGTTGGGTGTGCATTCGAGTATGTCGCAGAGCGCAACCAGGGTGTCCATGCTCAATCGTTGCGGAGGTGAGGTGACCAGGCGGTAGACCTGCTCACGGGAGAGCGCGATTCCGCGTTCGGCGAGTAACGGGACAAGGTCCGAGGTGTGGAAGATGTCGCGTTCGGCCATCTTGTGCCGCAAGTGCCAGGCGTAGCCCATTTTCTTGTTCATGATTCGCTCCACAGTTCGCCGTGTCGGTTTCGCATCGCGCGGGTCAACAGTTGATTTCGGTACTCGTTCGAGACGCCGGTGTAGATCGACGTCGTCGATGCATGCGTGTGCCCGACCTGTTCTTGGACGAAGCGCACCGGGTAGTCGAATTCGATCAGATGGGTCACGTAGGAATGTCGCAGGCAGTGCAAGTCCAGGATCGGGTCGAGATTCGCGTCGTCACGGGCAGCAGTAAGCGCGGCGTTGACCGATCGCGGGGAGATGCGACCTGCGCGTTCGGTCACCCACAATGCCGGATGCGCGCCGGGCGCAAACGCTGGTCGGATTTCGGCCAGATAGTGCTCGAGGACGTCGACGATCCAATCGAATTCGGGAACAGTGAGCACAGTCCGGCGTTTCGTCGGCCCGCCGCGCGACGCCTTACCGAATCGAACCGCGACCGAACCCGACGAACCATACTGCGGGGCTTGGGAATTGCGCCGAAGATCTACCAGGTCGATATTGCACACCTCCGAGCGGCGTAGCCCGAAGGCGTAGCAGAACTTGAGCATCGCGGAATCGCGCATCGCCGCGAGGGCGCCTTTGCGGCCATTCTCCCGAATCTTCTCGGCTCGTCCGTCAGCGGCATCGAACAAGGCTTGGATCTCGTCGTACGTCAGCGGACGCCGACGCGGACTGCCTTCGTAGTCCCCAATGTGCAGCACGGAGTTGCCCTCGTGGAACACCAACTGGGGTGTTGACCCGAACCTGTCGGCGCACACCTGCATCCAGCCGTATCGGTGGTCGGTGAGGTACTCGCAGAACAGTCTGACCGTGATTTCGTAGCTCCGGATCGTGGACAACGCGAGCGCCCGGTCGCCGGATCGCAGATCACTGATCCATGCCTCAGCTTCTGCTGGAGTCCACTGCCACGGATACAGATTCGTGAACTCACCGAATCGTCGAATCATCCGAATCCGCGCTGCAATGGTCTGGTCTTTGAGGAATCGGCTGCGTTGTTGTCGCGTCCAGCCCTCGATCATCGCTTCCGACATCGCCGGTGCCGGATCGAGATGGACGACATTCCCCGCGAGTATCAGATGTGCCGATCCCGGCGCCTCGTTCACCACATTAATGTTGTATCAGATGCAACATTGTTACATCCACTCGAAGCGCACGGTCCGGTTCCGTAAATCCAGGACTTACAACTCCCCTGCGGCGTCAAACAGCCAGTCCAGACAGGTCTTTCGAATTGACGCTATGTTGCATCTGCTGCAATACATCCCATTTCACCAGATTCTTGATTCGGTCGGGCCGGAACCCCGCCCAGTGGTCATCTCCGGCGACGACGACCGGCGCTTGCAGATACCCCAAGCTCATGACGTGCTCGCGGGCTCGAGCGTCTTCGGTGATGTCGACGACGGAGTATTCGACTCCAGCCTTGTCGAGAGCGCGGTAGGTGGCATTGCACTGAACGCACGCGGGCTTGGTGTACACGGTCACTGTCATGTCATCCCCCTGGGAAGTGAGTCGATCTTGCCACGATTGTATATCGAAATCTATTGTGCTGCAATAGCTTTCGAGATTCAACCATGATGTTTTGACTATAAAAGCTTTCCGTTTCACCTGCCTGATAGTTACAACGGTTGTACGGCAACAATTTTCAAGAGAATCTCTGCCTACATGGCAGACCTTGATTCGTCGGGCTGGGCGAGATCTGGCTGCCAGCCTCGGCCACCTCAGCGCGTTCGCCGTGGTCTGCATCCAAGTCGACACGACCAGCGAAGCGGCGATGCGGGTCTTTTGGACTCTTAAAATGGGGACAAAAACTAGCATGTATTAGCAGCTCAGAGATGCTGCATAGTATTGCATTCACAGCATGTCCAGACAGTGAATAGTCCACAGTGATATCAGGATGACCGCGCACCCTGAAGTATCCGCGGCCGCCGTGAGAATCGTGTAGACACGAACACCCGCTCAATCCGGAAAGCAGTGGGCGGAACCGCCGGACAGGACCGACGCGGAAATCGGCCGGCGACGGAGGTGGATCCGGTGGGCACAGGGGGCGGCGAGTCACCCCTGCGCCCACCGGCGCTCGCGCCACCGGATCAGACGGAGGCAGATCCTGGTGAAGCCTTGTAGACGGCTTCGGTGTGCCGGTCCTGGTAATCGCTGGAGGGGCGCAACCCAGCTGCGATCTCCGCGGTGACCAGACACGCACCGGCCGACTCGACCCACCACATCCGGCGGGCACGGCCCAACTCGTCGACGACCCGTCGCCGATAGTTCGGCCCGCAGACGGTGAACTGCTCCAACGCCGCCAGCCGATCCTCTGCGTTCGGCACGTTCTTCAATGCGTCTCCACGCTGGTTGATGCTTGACATGATGTCCTCCTGGTCGGGAACCGTTGGTATGTCCACTGTCTCGCCGCTCGGCAGGGTGCGCGGCACGTGGCGCGCTAGCGGGTCAGTGCTCGGCGCGAGCTCATTCGGGCGTTGCCGATATCGGCGCGACCTCCCGCGTTGGCGCCGTCCGCGTGGGCGCGGCCGTCCACATTTCGCCGCACCTTGAGTTGCCGGATATTGGGATACTCGAGCCGAAGCGCAGCGGCTGCACGGTCAGCGTCGTTGACGTGCACCAGATCGCTGCCAACGATGTCGTATGCGGCGTCCTTCTCCGCGACCTCGAGCCGGGTGGATACAGCGTGAATGAATCCGAGCATCCATGACCGACGAGCCCTGGACGTCGACGACGCGGAGACGCCCTTAACCTTGGCTGCACCGGCATTCATCTGCACCGAGAGAAGCGCGAACAGCAATTTGAGCCGCTCGATATTTGCGGCGGTGCCGAACACCTTGCGGCGGTCAGACTTACTCACTCGAATGGACGAGCAGTGCAGTGCCCCGGCAAGCGCGTTGAAAAGGAGACCGCGATCGACCTTGTAGGCGCCGGAGATCTCGATTTCGTAGACGATGATCTCGGCAGGGCCGGAACCGCTTACCCGTCGCACTTCGGCCTCGTCGACACCGTATTTGGCGATCAACTCGAACGCCTTCTGGTTGAAGACGTCCGCTTCGGGTGTGCCTGCAACGCTGTCTGCCTGCGCGAGCAGCTTACGAATCCGGTCAATCCTGTCGTCGCTCATTGCGACCTCCCTCGTCCCGTTCGGTTACCTTCTGCGACTACGTTCGCGAACGACCACGGCGACTGCGGCACCTCCGCAACCTCGGTACCGGCCGATCACCAGCAGCAACGACATGAATGCGGCGGACAGGACTCTCGACTGCGGGCGCCCCTGTTTCGGGCCGCATACACCGGAACCGGGCTCGATACGGTGGCCCTTCGATTCACTCGTCATCGAATGAGAGGACTTCCCATGACTGTTCGCCGAGGTTTGGCCCGGGCGACTGCTGTTGCCGCCTCCGCCGCGATCTGCGCTGCCGGGGTTGCCACGATCGCGGCTGGCACCGCGTCCGCCGCCCCTCCGGCCGCTGTTCTGCAGGTCACCGGCACCGACATCGTTCCTGTTCCTGCCGGTCCGTGCTTCGGCACGATTCACGTCGACTTCGAGGTGGTGCCGGGACATCCTGATCAGACAACGGTGAATCTCACACCGAACGGCACCTACGGCTCGATCCCGGGGTGTGAGGTGCCGGTAAACGTGTCGTGGCAGAACGGCATTGCGCCGTTCAATCACGTTGAGTCCACGCTGGCAGCCAACGGCCGGACCAGCACGACCATCACCGCCGGACAGGGTTTGAGTCTGGTCAGTGTCGGGGCCGGCGCGTATCTGGGTGGCCTTCCGAGTTGGGTGTCGAGCGGATACCTGTGGCTGTAGCTGTAGCCGACTCACATGGGAACGGCCGCAACACACCTAATCGTGTTGCGGCCGTTCCCATGTGTGGATGAAACGATACCGCCGGATCGAAGCGATACGTCTGGATCTGGCGTGGTCGCTCAGGCCGCTGCAATCGGCTCCGTGGGCTGCTCAACGGACACGGGGAAGGTGTTGCGTATGACGGCGTTGGTGAACAGGTGCCGAAGCACGATGTAGTCCGTTTGAACTCTGACGGCGGACTGCGCCAACGGCAACGTCAGGGTGTCGAGGCTTGGTAGCGCGATGGCGATCGGCTTCCTGTTCGATCGCGCCCGAGGAGCGCGCACCAGGGTGGGTGTGGTGACGGCGTCGGTGACGACGACAACCTGATGGGTACGCCGTTCGATGCTGTCGTACGGGCAGAGTACGTATTGCGGAGTCACAGTCTTCTGGAGCGCTTTCAGCCCAGGTAAGACGTTGCGGGAGAAGTCGGTCCAAGTCATGTGGGGGAGAGCGGTCAACGTCATTGAAGATCCTCTGCACTGGTCGGCGATTTGGTCGCCTTCACGATGCCGAAGCTAATTATGTTGTGCGGCAGCCTTTGTCCGTCACGCTATGGTGATGGACCTGGGGCTTGCCAAGCGGACGTCGAGTATTTCAAACACTGCTCGGACAGCTCACAACCGACCGGGAATCCTGTCGTCAGTCGGTTGTTTGTGTCAGGCCCGTTGATGCTAATGGTGCGTTCTAGTTGTCGTAGAACAGCGAAGAACTCGCCCACTTCTTCTTGGGGGTGGAGGTGACCTGCACTCCGCTGTCGAATTCGAGCGAATCAACCTCATTGCCGTTCACCAAGAATCGGAACGTCAATTCGACTTCTACCGACGTGGCTACCTCCATGTAGTGCTTGTTGAAGTCTGCGTCTTGCACGTCCCAATCAACATCGGAGATCGCGAAGTCAGCCTTATGGATCTGACCGCTGCATGTGACAGTAGCCAGGAAGCGAACTTCGCCGATTTGTGTGTCGCCTTCGTATTTCTCGTGCACATCGATGCCCACAGTGTCGAGACGTGGGTCAACTTCAGTGACGATGACGGGACCTTCGAGTTCCGGAATTGTCAGTTTGAAGGCAGACTCGTGAAAGAAGTCGTCGGAGATATAGTCGGGTAGTTCCATGCCCAGTATGTCGTCGCACGCGCCCGGGATCGCAGCCGTTATCAGCTGTGAGATGTCGTCATACAGCTCAAGGTCGTGATCGTCCTCGGACAGTTCTGCGTGAACGGAGTCCAGCTTGGTCAGAGTCATGGCTTCGGGAATGGTCTTCGCCAGGGCGACCGCATTCGGTGTCGCCGCCTTCAGGTCAGCGATCAGATTCTTGTGCAGCTTCCCCGAGTCATCTCCGCTCCCACAAAAATCGTTGTCATTGGTGATGAACACGATCTCGCTATGCGCCGGCGACGCCACGGCGATGGCCTTCACTGTCCCCCAGATCAGGGCGTCACGGTATCCCTTGTCGGTGGTGTCGAATGGTGGATGCGCGCTCAGGGACCACTCGACCAAAACATCGTGGTCAACAGGTGGGATCGGTGCGATCTTCACACCGTGGTCGGCGAGATTGGTCCTCAGCTCGGCAGTGTGATCCACCCGTGAGATTGTCGGGCGGTCACGCAGTTCGCGGACAGTCGGCACTTCAGGCGGCAATTCCACTCCCGCGGCTGCCAAATCTCGAAGGGCAGTGCTCCACGACTTGATTCCGGCTTTACGGAGTGATTCAGCGGCCGCGAATCTGCGGCGGCCGAACTCCCGAACGACCACCTCCGGGACCACGAGCGTGAATGAAGGCCCAAACTCCCTGACCAGGAACATCTTCTTCCAGGCCACATCGTCCAGTCGCGGCGTCCCGAGGACGATGTTGGTATCGAAAATGAAGATGGTGGACGACGTCGGAGTCATGGAATCAACTCTTCCACACGCGAACCGCCCGCCTCGACGGGCTGTCATGGCGGGCGGTCGCGTGGTCGCTACGGTCCGATGGTCACGTGCGATCGATCAGGAATCGCTGGTCTGTATCGGTGTGGTTGTGTCACACAGACGCGCGGAGGGGGTGCTTCTGGCAGACGGGCTGGCGAAGGGGTGCAGCTGGTTCCGACGCACCAGCGGGTGCGACTACGGGCGCTGGCTCAGCTGCCTGGTCGGGAGTAGCCACGGGTGCAGCACTGGGGTGGACGATTTCGAGTGCTGCCGCCGCGCGACTGGCCCAGCCCTTGCGGTCGTAGTGGGGAACCCCACTAGCCTTGGCCAGTGCGTTGAGAAGGATCTCCGTGTGCTCCGGGCTGAGCTCCACGATCTGCCCGTGCTCGTTGGATGTCCCGATCACCACCGGCCCGAAGTAGTAGCGGGTGAGCTGGGGGCGCAACACACGCACGATTGCAGATGCGAGCGGGTTCAGCTGCCCGTCAGCGGTTTCCCTACTGTCGGTCCACATCGCGAGGCTGGTGTTCTCGTCGCCAGCGAGGGCGACAACGTCGACCGCAGGGCATCCGATCTCGACGCGTAGGCCGACCTCGGCGGTCTGCCGCCCTACGGTCAAGTCGACTTTGTCCACGTTTGCATCTGTGCCGACCCGAATTGCGTACATAACGTCCTCCAAGATTTTTGGTGCGGTGCATTCTCCGATGGGATCAACATAGATCGACGGCCTCCGGTGCGTGGCACGTACGTCAAACACCGACGGGTTTGCGAGGGCACGTTTCCACTGGTGAGGCTGTGGAAGGGGCCGGACAGGCGGCCTCATGCGACGCACGCACAACTCAGCCCGCTCACCGGCCGTGGGCTGGTAGGCGGGCTGAGTTAGTTGGTCAGACCGACGCGCTGGCCGGCGCCGGGACGGTGAACCCCAATGCCGCTGCCCTGGTTGCGATCCACTGCACGCGGGCCGCCATGGGCACCCCGGCTACCTCCGCCAGACTTCCGAGAACCTTCGACACGTGCTCCGGGCGGAGGTCGACGGTCTCGCCTTCGTCGTTGGACGTCGCGAACAAGGCCGTACCGAAGTAGTACGCCTGCGCGTCTTCTTTGAGTTCACGGGCAATCCCGGAAGCGGCGAGGTTCGGAGTGCTGTTGTACATGCCCTCGTCGTCGACCCACATATCGAGGCTGGTGTCGTCATCGCCTGTAAGGCCGACGACGTCGAATACACGGCAGTCGATTTCCGCACGCAGCCCGTCACCGATGCTGCGCCCACCTGCGGTGAGGTCCACTCGGGATACGTTGAACTGGGTGTCGATCTTGATTGCGTCCACGGTGATCTCCTGATCGGTTCGGTTGGTTGCTGAAATCAGCTTGCGTGGAGGCACTTTGGGATGCGGCACCACAAAATCAGGCGATCTGGAGAAGCGTCGCCGGCGTTCGCGGCGCCGCAGGCTCTCGACCAGCAACGGGGCGCGGCGGCCAACCGGGCGCTCGGCCGGACAGGATGCAGTTCATCCACTCAACAACGACGCTCGCCGGACAGCGTCTTCACTTGGATCCGAAATCCCAGTACGGGATCTCGAATCCAACACGTTGACCTGCGCAACCTCTACCGATCTGGCATGAAGACACCGATCGTAGAGTCGTTTGGTCGTGTCAGCGTGGTCCCATCGCGGTACGTGATCGTTATCTGATCGGTGGTCGTTGATCCGGTGACCTGCTCAACGGCTCCCACGTTCAGGACATGAGGATTCAGTGCCACCCACATACCCGGAAACACCCTGTCGATACTCGTCAAAATCCATCGACCGTGGACGACGGGCCGAGCTGTGGCGTAGTAGCCCAAAACGCCAATCACCAGACTTAGACCCCAACCCGCGGCAATCAGCGCGCGGTCGACGACAGCGAGTTTGCCAATCGAAAAGACAATCAGAGCCAGTACAACAGCGGTAACGACTCCAACTGACAAGCCGAAGGCATCGAGATTCTTACGTGGGCGACCGAACACGCTGGGCGCCGGTACGCCAAGATTCAAACGCCAGGGCCCGTTTCGTACTACTGAACCCTTCCCCGGTATCGGCAACTCCATGGCGCCCAACGCCTCAACGATCTGCCCCTCCGTGACTGCTTGTTGCATTTCGCATTCGGGGCACACCCACACCAGCGAGGCCGCACTCACGGCCGACAACTCAATCCCGTCGCGAGGGCACGCCAACGGATCCACAGCGAACTCACTGTTCCACCGATTGAGCGCACCAACAGTGTCTGTGGCCGAGTCCTGATTTCCTGTAGCCATTTGGTTCCTCTTTCTCTGCATAGCTCAAATATGCAAAACCCCAGGGGAATACGCGGCGGCGGCGGTGTGCACTCATCGGTCATCGTCGATTCGTGGAGGTATCACTCGCCCCGGACGACCCTCAGCGCCGGCTTCGGCGGTGTCGCCTCCTTCGCACCATCCAACGGCTCCCGGACAGGACAAACGCGCTGCCAGAGCGCATCCCAATCACAGGTGAAATAGCGAGTCAGCACCCCGCCACGGTTGGGCGGCGGAACCGGCTTCCCGTGTTCGTTCCACAGCCGTTGTCGTTCATCGCGCAGTGCCTCCACCTCGGACGTGAGGTGTCGGCGGCAGTAGCCGATCCACACAGATTCTCCGGTAGCCGGTTCTCGGTCGATCCAGACGGTGACAGCGGGCTTGCTGCACTGCCCGCCTTTCCTGACCATCTCAGCGCAGCAACGCATAAGCCCCTGTGTACTTTCCGGGTCGTAGCGGGGAAGATCCCGTTCGACAGCTCGCCGGGCCCAGTAGAACGCCTTTCCTGGGTTGTCGCCGGTGGCTTGTTCCCCGACCTCGAGCAGGAGCCCGTCCAAGGTCTTCACTCGCACCCGTAGGCCGTCGTCGTCGCTCACTCGATCGAGAACGTGACGAAGGCACAGCGCGAACAGCAGGGTGTCGCCGACGAGGTCCGGATCGGAGAGCATCTGGGCAATGCCTCGGTCGCTGTCGGCGATCATGGTCTGGCCTGCCTTTTTGCCTTCGGCGCGGCGAGAACGTCGGCTTTGGACAGGCTCAGCCGCACTCCAGATTTCGGGTCGATCAGCTCTTCGACGATGTTCGCGAGGCTGCTCCTCAGATTGGTGGCAGCGCTGCGTACAGCGACGTGGTCAACTACCGCGTCCGCGATCGTCTCGAGCAACTCCTGATCCTCTGTGCGGGCCCATAACCACAATCGCTTCGCCACGATCTGCTCGTCGACCAAATTCAGTATCCGATGGATCCGCTCCGCCTCGAACTCTCTGGCACCGGTACCCACGGCTTTCACCCGAGCAAGCTCCCGCTGATCGCGCTCGTGCGTGCGTTGCGCTTCCTTCACTGAACGGGCAGCCTCGCGTTCGGCTTCCGAGGATTTCCACGCCTGCCAGCGAGCGAGTTTGCGCCAGGCGGCGCCAGTGTCGATCGGGGACAACTTCGGTGCGGGTCGCAGCACTGCCATCGACACCCCACCTCGCCGGACAGGTGGCGCCATGATGCCCCAGGATTCGGGAATCGTCAGGCCTTCGATGAGGGCGGGGTCGGAGATGACGAGCCACCACTGTGAGCAGTGCTTGGCCCAGTCGTCGTGTTTGGTCGGATTACGTAGTTCTGAGATCACGTCCTGCCTGCTGACTTTGATCTCGTGCCCGATGATGTGGTCGCCATTCGAGTGGGTCAATGGCGCCGCGATCAGGTCGGCCCGCCGATCCGATCCGGGGGCTGCGATCTCCGCCGCGAGTATGAATCCGGGTCGTTGAGCGCTCGGCGGGTTGTAGTGCCGGCGGAGCATCTGCTGCACCTCTGCAGCGGTGAGCGCAACGGCCTTTGTGGATGCATTTTTGGTGGTCATGTCAATGCTCCTGACTGCCAATGATTTCGGACAGCTCGGCTTCGGCCTGCGGATGTTCGTTGTGGCGTCATTCGTACTCCACCACGTCGCCGCACCGGGAGCAGTTCCAACCGAAAAACCGTTCCCCGATTTCGTTCCGTTCCCAATACGAGCCGGGCCTTACGAACCTGCCGCACGTGCATTGAATCCACTGCTGGCGTTTGGCCTCTTCGTATTTCCACTGCTCCGTGAACAGTTGATCGAAGGTCATCAGGTTCATGACTGTCTGACCTTCGGAAGCGTGATGTACGTGCACATTTCCTCGGTCTCTTAAACGACGGGGTGATCGCCAGCCGGCAGGTCGTCGGGATCGAAGTCGTAGTCGGTGTGACCTGTCAAGACGATGCACGTGTCGCCCTGTTGGCAGATCATGTCGCCGATCATCTGGTGTGGAAGGTCGTGGACCTGGCTCACTCCGTCGCGGTCGAGTTGGTTCTGGAGCTCGTTCCGTGGGTTGGTCGGGAGTTCCTTGCAGTCTTCGCATTCCCACCAGACTGTGCACGGTGCGCCGGGATGCTTGTACGGGCACACGATCTCGTATTCGGCGTCGTGCTCGTTGTCGGCGGCGCGCGTGATCCGCAGAATGTGATCACTCATCATTGTCCCTTTCGGAGCGCTTCGGGATCACCACGTCGAGGTGTTCTTGGTGGATTCGGCTGCCGACCCACGCGTTCGGGTGAGGGTTTTCGTTGTAGATGCGGGTCGCGTTCTCAAGGGTCGCTGGCCACACCCAGAGCGGGTCAGGCCAGCCAGGATGGCCACAGAACAGGTATCGCACCTGCACCTTCTCTTTCGGGACGACAACGCTGGTGGCCACGATTGCCTCGGCGACGTGGTGGCGCAGAAGGTAGGAGAGTGCGCCGGATGTGCTGTCGATCGGCGCGGACCGGAACTCGTCCCCCGTGCAGAAGACCTCAGCGCCGCAGGCGCAGTCGATCACCAAGCTGCGTTTGCCGAGATGTGTGACTGTCGCGGGACCGTGCTTGCCCAGCAGGTCCGCCAGTTCGGTCGTCGTGGACCTGGACATGGACTCCGCCTGTGTCTGGGCGTCGAGAGCTGCGATTGTTTCCGTTCGTGACCGTGACGAACGATTGTGATGCGGATCGTCGAGGGCGCCAGCTACTGCGGCCATCTGGTCTCCTCGGTCACCGGTCTCTGCGTAGTACATTCGCGATTCTCCTGACTTGATCGAAAACTGTTTGAGTGAACTGATTTCTGTGTGTCGCGGTCACGAGTTAGCCCCTACGAGGGCTCGTCGATCGACACTCACGGGTGCCGGACCCTCCAAGGCCACTCGTACGCGATCCCCGATCCACCGTGCAGCGTGGACGGATACCGCATTGCCGATCTGCTTCTTCACTTGCTTGGTGTTGCCCACGAACTCGTAGGCGTCCGGAAAACCCTGTCCCCTTGCGCATTCACGGTTCGACAGCATCCGGAAGCGAACACCCTCGTCGGTGACTGTCGCGATGCCGTGGTGATTACCGCCGGCAGTGATGGCAGCGAGCGGATGCGCATCAGCTCTGCGGGCCTGCGCGTTGCGCCGGTAGGTCACAAGGTGCGGGGTGTCGAATTCGGCGATCTGCTCGATCTGTTCCGACACGTACAGCTTGCGGGTGACGATCTTCCCGGGGTTCGGATCAAGGATCGTCGACGCGCTGACCTGCTCCGGTTCGGTCACGGTGAGATCCACGTTCCCGTCGCGGGTGAACACGGCGAAGTAGCGAACACGTCGCTGTGCTGCGCCAACGTCGGCGGCGTCCAGAAGCACGATTTGTTCGCGGTAGCCGAGCATTCGCATCCCGTCCAGCCACCACGGGTAGAGAGTCCAGGCCTGGAATTCGAGGACGTTCTCTACGATCACAGCGTCGTAGCGGTGCACTTCTGTTGCGGCGATGACAGCGAAGGCTGTAGCGCGGTCGATGGATCCCGCGTCGGCACGCAGTAGTTCCTGTTCCACCGGTGGTTTCTTGTGCCCGCCGGATCTGGCGTGCCAGACGCACGACGGGGAGAACCATGCGATGTTCGTTCTCGGGAAAGTGCGCCAGTCGACTTCGCTGAGATTCTCGTTCCGGTGTTCGGTGTTGGGATGGTTCCGTTGATGAGTGGCGATAGCCAGGTCCCAGTGGTTCGCGGCGGAAACGACCGAATACCCTGCCAATTCAAGACCTGTTGAGCTTCCACCAGCCCCCGCGAAGTTGTCGCTCGCAGTCAGTGCCATTCGGCCTCCGTTCAGAACCTGGGACATGTTGGCGGGCGCCTTCAAGTCCATCCAGTTCTACAGATGCGGGTTCCGGTGTGCGGCAAGGAATGCAGCGGTGAGGGCAGCTGGTGTTGGCAACCAGGATGAACAGATGACCACACGGCCCGCACAGGCGGACAGCCTTATCAGGCCCCTCGAAAACCCTTCAAGACCTGCTCAGTGAAGCCTGGCCACCACATTCGGCAGCGTCACGACGACACGTCACGGCGCTCGAGATTCGCGACGACAGTTCCATCGCGAACTCGTGGGCGTCACCTGGCGAGTCTGTGTATATGCCACTGCTATTCCGTCCAGGAAGATCGTGGCCTCAATCTCCCACTCGCCCGCACGGTCAAAGATGCTTCCGCTCAGGGCTTTATCTCCGAATTTGGTGCCCCAGAACATGCACGGTGGTGTGGTTCTGTGCGTCGATGTACGACTGAATTACCTCCGCAGCAGCTCTGATTGCCCACTGATCGGGTGGCTTCGACAGGTCGTCCTGCGCTATGTACGCGGCCTCGATCAACGCGGGTGACGGATTCTCCGGGTCCGGTAGTCGGACGTAGACGGCCACCTCGACCGATTCACTAGGTTCGCTTCCGCCGAAGCAGCCGTCGATATGCTCAGGCGCGTCACAGTCTCCGTCCATCGTGCATTCCTTTACCGGCTCGGGAACGTCGTGCCCGCGTCGCCTTAACTCGTCCCGGCCATGCCGAGCGAGTTTCGTCGCAAAAGGTTCAGTGCGGATCTCCACTGCCCGGGGCTTCGCATGGCCTCCAATGTCAGTCACGATGCACCCCTTGCATATCCTGCCTTGTCGACCATCCGCAACGTCAACTCCGCCAAGACAAGCACTTTGGTGCCATCGTCGGCACACAAGCTCATCGGCTGTGATGCGATCTCTTGGAGCCACATGTCCGCGATCTTGCGCCTGATTGACGTTCGATCCTCCGCGAGCGGCAGTGTGCTCTGTTGATCTGTGCTGCTTGTCACTGGTACGCCTCCGCTAAATCGAGCCGCCGAATAATGCTGTCGTCAGCGATGGTCCGAAGTCCCAGTGCGCCCTTGTACTCGATCGGGGATTCGAGTACTCGCGGATTTCGTAGGCGCAGATGGAAGTGACCCGGTTGCGCCCAGTCCGAGCAGTCACATTCGCAATCCCGGTCATGATGCACACTCGAGAGGTCGACGACACCGATGATCGCACCGTAGTAGTGGATCCGGAGGATACCACGGGGGTGCCTCATCGGAAGACCTCGCAGTGCTTCCATGTCGGGCTTGAGTGAAGCGTGGATAGCGACGGGGCCGCGGTATTTTCCTGCGATGTTCCTCGTCCGGTTCTCGATGTTCTTGTCTCCGTGAACGATTTGCCACGCGTAGGGCTGACGCACGGTCAGGATTCGCATGCTCTTCCCTCCTCCGCGGCTACCGACGGGGCGAGGAGCTTTGCTAGCTCGCGACTCTTTCCCGCGCCTGCAAGATCTGCGATTGACTGCCCCGAGACAAAATCCTTCGGCACCCGCACGGTTACGTAGGCGTGTTCTCCACCGGGGTTGCTGTCTGCTCCTGTGATAGCGCATAACATCTTCGATCCGGTTTCGGGGGGTACAGCAGTGAACGGCGCATGGTCGTTGAAGTCATTCCGCCCCGCTTTCGTGCTCTCCTCGGTGGGCACCATCTGCTCCGCGGTGAGAATGGGGTACCCATTCAAAGGCAGCCAGAAGAGGACTGCGTTGCCTGCCGCCAGGAAGAAGTCCTCGGGATCGGAACCATGGGCGACGCCCTCGCTCGCCTCCAGCGCTACTCTCCCGACATCGATTGCTACTTCATCTGAGTTGTTCAAGTTGTTCATGACATTGGCTCGATTCGTAAGTGGACGGGATGGGTGCGGCGATCGCTGGGCGACGACGTGCTGTCGGGCCGAAATGCTGCGTTGACGGTTATCGTTTCGCTCAGCCAAGTTCTACGAATAAAGGTTCTGTTGTGCGGCATCAGATGCGGCGCTGACGGTAGATGGCGCCGGCCGCCGCGCTGAGTGTGTAGGACAGTCCTGAGGATCCGCGAGCGCGCAGCGCGATCAGATCAGCGCTGATGCACGTCGGGAATCCGATGCAACCCGGTGGCGGGCTGTCACGGTTTCACGGTCACGATGTCGAGCTCGACGAACTTCGACGTTTTCTTCGAGACGGAGATGCTTCCGGCGACCAGCTCACTCAGTCGCGCATTGATGTCCTCGTCGGACTCGTAGCCGTTGCTGAAGATCCTGTCGTCGGGGCCACGTACACCGCGCCGGTTGTCGATGATCGTGTACTGCACTGTCTTTTTGAGATTGAACGGGCTGGTGAGGATCACGAAATTGTTGTCCTCGGACACGGCCCGCACGCGCCACCAGCGCTTGGATTCGGCGAACTGAACCTTCGTGCCTACAGCCAGGGATTGGGCAGTTGTCATGCACTCTCTCCAATGTTCTGAGGATCTGCCAACGAGCGATTATCGCGCTCTGCGCCTATGTCTACCGCTGGCACTTCCGGTCACTGCTGGGAGAAATCGGCAGTGTTTGTCACTCTTTGCTGACTGTGGACTCACCGAGCGGCCGGACTTCGTAGATCGCCCAGCCTTCACCGACCTCGTTCTTCCGCTGTTCGGCGTGCGCCATTTCTTGCCGAACCGCCTCGAGTGTTGTGTGTACAACGCCGTCCCACAGGTCGGCGGTGTTTTCGGGGTTGAGAACCATGTACCCGGTTACGTCTGAGACGTGCTCTGAGGGTGCAGGTACGACGAAGTAGCGCTCGATGTGTTCGGCGATCTCATCAGCGGTATAGGCGATTCCTGAGTTGATGTCGGTGATCACGTTCTGAGCGAATTCTCGGAGTTCCGCGGGTGAGGAGTGCACCACCGCGGGGCCGGCTGGTTTTGCCGGCGCGTCCACAGACAGTGCCTGGCGCAAGTTCGACGCGCGCTCGCGGACTTTGTTGGGGCACATGGTGTTGAGAATCCACGAGATCAGTGCCTGTGCGTCGCCGACTCGTTCTGCGGGCAAGGCTCGGCCTCCGGTGGCGATCAGGTCTGCGACGGTTGTCGCGCTACTGACGGTTGAGGTGGTGTCGGCCATGATCGTTCCTTCGGTCGGGTGAACAACTTGTGGAAGGAAACCTTGGCTGGTGTCTGGTCACGCTGGGGCACTGCCTGTTGGGGAGTTTTCTGGCAACGACTTGTCCGCTGCCGGACTGGGATGGCGTGCTGGCGGAGAGTTCGGACAGCACTCTCCCTGGGGGAGTGGGGGAGTGGGGGAGTCGCGTTTGCCTGCCCGGTCGGGGCAGCCGAACGCCCACCCGCCAGGCGTCGGCGGGTGGGCGCGAGTGGGCCTGTCGCGGGCTCAGCGCAACGGTGCGAGGGGAATCGAGTACTCCGTGGTGTTGTCGTAGGTTCCACGCTGCCCGGGCGGCAGAGCGTGCACCAGCGTCGTCATTTCGCTCAAGTCGACTCCATCGGCGTAGAAGTTGTCGAGGTCGTCGCTCGACGCGAGTACCCGCCCGCCGTCGACCGTGGTGACTTCGTAGACGTTGAATTCGATATCTGCCCGCAGCATCCCGGCCTCGGGCCACACATTGCGCACGAACTCGCTCAGGGCTGCCATAGCGATCTCGTCGATCTGGCGGTCGAGTGCCCTCTTGGCGTCGCACAGTTCGGTGAGCTTGTCCTGGAAAGGGGTGGGCGTCTTCGTTGTCAGCATCGCTGCATCCTTCTGTCGTGTGGTTGACGGTATGCCCCTACTCTCCGAGAACCGTTGTCCGAGTGCGGCATGACAGAAACAGCAGCCGCTCACGCATCGATGGGCCGGACAGCGCTCTCCCTGGGGGACTGAGCCGGACGCATTCACCCACCAGCGTCGGTGGGTGAATGTCGGCTTCTACGCGCCCTGGTACAGCCGGATAACGAAGTCCGGTTCGTGATGGTTGTAGTCCCCTCGCTGAGATGGCGGAAGGTGCGCGATCAACGTTCCGATGTCCTCGACGATGGGTGGCAAAGAATCGTCATTGTCGATCATCAAATACGGCTTGAAGAACTCCTCGTCGGCGAGCACCCGCCCGTCCACCGCGACTACCTTCTCGACGACCCATTCAGGACTGGAGTAGACGATCGCCGCATCCGGCCATAGGGCGCACACGTACTCCCTCATCGCCGGGAGCGCTAGCCTCTCGATCTTCTCGCCCAGATCGACATGCTCCGCGCTCAGACGGAGAAGCTCGTCCTTTAACGTGGCGTGCTGCTCGGGTGCAGTCATGATTGTTTTCCTTCCGTCAGGTGGGGGCCGGGCCGAGGTCAGCCGCCCCTGGGTGGTCAGATCGCGCGGGCGTAGTTGAAGCCCAGAAGGTCGTATCCGGCGTCGCTCAGGATGGCGCGCTCCTCTGCGAGCGTCGCCCATTCCCATCCGAGAATGAACGCGACTTCGGTGCCGTCAAGGGTGGTGACGCTGTAGCCGACTTTGTAGACCGTCATCTGGTCTTCGGCGACGTGGCGACCACTGCGGCGGATGAGGTGGGTGGCGTGTTTGCGCGCTGCAGCTCGGCGCTCGTCACTGATCTGTCGAGACTCGTATGCGGTGGTCGTCATCGTGCCCTCCCAAGGCCGTCGGCGTTCGTTGCCATCGATGACGATCCGCGCCGGCGCCTGACACTGCGGCACTGAGCCACACGCGAGATCCTTTGTCCCCCTGACAACATCGACTGGGTTTGCCGATACGCGACACCCCGAGCCGGACAGCTCTCTCCCCGGGGGAAGGGGGCCTGCCGGGATAGGCAGGAATCCAGCCCATCCCGGGAGGAGGGTCAGGAAGCATCACCACTCGGCAACTGGCCGACAGCGAACAGGACCGGGTGAACGCCGGGCGCGCAGCGACGAGATAGTCGCGCCACGCCCAACGCGACTATTGGCCGCCGCACTGGTCGACCGCGCCCGACCACGAATCGGCGTCAGCCGACCTCGTCGACTGGCCACGGACCTATTGCTGAGCTGAGCTGAGTTCAACTCGACCCGCCCACAACGGCCACGGAACTACATACCGGGTGAAATTCTTTGTCCCCCCGCTGCCCTCGCTGGAAACAGCACCCACACCATTCGAAAGCGGACAGCTCTCTCCCCGGGGGAGTGGGGGAACCGACGGTCAGGCGTCGCCGGGGAGGTACCCGGCGGCCGCGGTGAAGGCGATGCCGGCCGCGGCTTCATCCCGCACACCTTCCGGACCGGCACCAGTCTCGGCCGCCACAACAGCTTCCTTCGCTGCAGCCAACGCTGCGTGCCCGACCGCCCGGACTCGAGTCTGGATCTGACGTGGATCGGTCTCGTCGACCAGGTGCGCACGCCGAGCCGCAGCCGCCGCCAGATCAGCTCCGTTTGCGGCGGCCTGCCGGACGCTGGCGAGTCGCCATGCCCCGGTATGCCCTGCCCCAGGGGGTGTCTCGATTCGTGTCCCCTCCCACGAGGCGCTACGGCGGCTCTCCGAACGGGCCTCGAAACGCATGACCCGTTCAGTCAACGACTGCCGCGTAACCCCACCGAAGACGCCGCTGATCTCATCCCACGACACCCCGACCTCGCGGGCGTTGACGATCGCCGCCGCCGAACGATCCCGAGCTGTCTCCATCCGTTCCCGCAGCGCCGACTCCTGCTTGACCGCATCGGTCAGCGCGCCCACGGCCTTGCCTCGGGCCACATCCGACAGGTCGGTGCGAATCTCAACCACGCCAGCATCATCTCCTCGTAACCGGTGGGCCCTGGACATCACGCGACGGCGCAGGGTGCACATGCACAATCCCACCCCCGGTTCCGGTCACCCACGGACCGTAACGGACGCACCATCGTCGCAGCCCACGTTGATGATCGGCTCCTGTCACCACGATCTCTGCAGCTGTCGGACCTCACGCCACGCGCGCGTTCACATGACGCCGGCGACCGGGCACCCCCAACCTCACGCTCGGAGCGCGGCGCCCACCGACCACCCATCCGGACGAGCAACCTCAACCGCGAGAAACTCTGTCCCCCCACTGACCTCACAACATCACCCCACCCACCGACTCCCACCTATCGCACCCCCAAACGCCCCGATCCGGACAGCCTTCCCCCTGGGGG
>NZ_JBXAFO010000030.1:0-64692 GCF_058793255.1 Rhodococcus sp. MPR-R1B | reverse complement strand
GCCACCGGGGAGAACCCGTGGCCACCAGCGGGGAGAACTACTGGCCGCCTACGGGGAGAACTTCGTGGCCATTGACACCGGCGCAAGGCTAGTTCGTGTTGCAGCCGCTCTTCCGACAGTTTTCCTGGGCCGTAAATCTTCGATCCGTTCGCGGTTGTGATCGTTGATGCCATCTTGTCTCTCCTTTCGATTTCTCGGTGTCTGCCCAACAGTATGAACTCACGTTCGGACTTGCGGCACTCATCCGCTGGTGGGTCTTACGGTGTGCTCGTAGTTGTGTGTGTCGAGGCCTTCGCGCATTGTGTTTCTACAGCCGCGACTCGGCGCATTGCGGCTGACCAATCGCAGTGCCCGCCGCTATAGGTCGGGAAGCGCCCGTACAGATCTCGCACCGGAGAGGACGGTTTCGCCGTCGCTGGTGCTGCGCGCCATTCGATCTCACTGCACCACCACGCCCAGACTTTCGACTCGCGGCGGTACCTGGTCTGTCTACGTTCGAGCATCCCTGAGACACCCAGATAGCCTGCGACACCTGCATACACGCGCTCGCGGTTCACCGCCTGCCCGCGATGGATCAGACGATTCGCCGTCAGCGCGGTCAGAACTCCCTCAAACACGTCGATCGAAACGCCCGTCGTATGTCGGAGCCGAGCCCGAGACAATTCCGGGGCAACGCTCAGGGTCCAGTGGACCATCGCGGCTACAGGTCCGAGCTTGTGGTGTTGCCAGACATCACGACCCAAGTGATTGAGGTATGCCCGGGACCGCTCGAGAGCGTGTTCCGGAGCGGGGGGCAGGGGGTGGGTAACCTTGTGTCCGACCTTCTGGACTGCAGGTATGACTAACCGGTACGCGGCGGCCTTCGGGCCTGAATGTGGGCGGGTTCTTACGAGCCAGCCGGCATCTATGAGCTCCCAGACCGTGGCGGCGAGGATAGTTTTGGTAGTGGCGGCCGCGATTGCCCAGCGGCGTACGTCGAGCTCGAAGTCGTCCGTGCTGTCAGCTCGGTACATGAGGTCTGCGATCACTGCGAGTGCTGCCCACCGGCGGAAGCCTTGTGCAGATCCACGGAAGAATGGCGTGTTCTCGGCGGCCGCCAGCGCGGCACGGACGTGTTTGCGTGCATGACTGAGGACGTCGGCCTTGGGAGTAGCTGGTGCGGCTGCTACCGCGTTCAGGGCGCGCTCCCACTGGTGTGCGATGTGAGCGTGGGGGGTCTTCCGTGTTCTGCGGCCGCCATATCCGGCGCCGCCAGGTTCAGTGCGGAGGTGTTCGAGTCCGGGGAGTTGGTCGGTGAGCGCCGCGGCGGTGATGTCGTCGAGGGACCAGTGTGCGTGCGCGGCAGACAACATGATGGACCACGAGATTCGGGACGTGTCGGCGGATGCGGTTGGGGCGGTGTTCGCGAGAGCCCGAATGTGTTCGGGGAGTGGTCGTGTGGTGCCGGGGATCATTCCGCGGGTGCAGTCGATTGTCCGCAGCCGTTTCGTCAGTGTGACGGAATCGCGATGGCGGTCGGTGCGCGTGGAAGCTGGCATGGTGCCGCCCGCCCATGCGGTGAGGTTGTCGACGACGCTGGGGTCAGCGCCGGTGTCGGCCCACGCAAGTGCGGCGGCGGCGTTTCGGCCGGCGGTTCTCAGTGGCTGTGATGGCGCGCCGTAGCGGTGGGGTGATCCAGGTGCGCGCGCACAACCGGATGTGGGGTTGAGGAGGCCGGAGGCGTCGAAGGTGTCTTTGTACTTCTGCGTGAACGCCGCTGCGAGTGAACGAACTTGAGTGGCAGTGACGGTCTCGGAGAGTCGGATCCACAGGTGCCGACTGTGGCGGCCGCCGGAGGCGCAGAGTAGGTGTGGGGTGTCGAGTTGGTGTAGTCGACGACTGACTTGTTCGGCGGCTCTGCGTGCAGCGCCGGGCTGGTTACCTTGCCTGTCGTCGAAGTCGAGGCACAGCAGCCGGAAGCGGCCGCGCGAGTCTGCGAGGTAGAGAGCCCACGGCACCTCCGGTGCCTGGGAAGGCATCCGGGTGGGGGCGTAGGTGTGTTCGCCGGCGGTGTCGACGCGGATGGTGAGGCGCGGCGACCAGCGGCGCACCGTGTCGAAAACGGTGGTAGCGAATGTGCAGTTGTCGGGGTCGGTAGGTGTGACCGACCCGCCCGAATTGGGCAGGGAAGTGGACGCACACCGGGGCGTGCTTGTACCCTGGACATCACGTAGCAAGTGAGTCCCTTCTGGTGGGAGGGACACCATGTCGGATCACCGAGCTCCAACTCGGCCGACCTAACTCGAATACTCGAAACCCCGTTCCTGCAAGAGCGGGGTTTCGTGCATGTCAGGGTGTGTTTTCGCCCCTGAGATGCTTGATTCTGTGGTGCCCTAATATTGAGTTATTGGGGCGCCGTCATCGGCGCAGAGACTAGATAGCCAGCGCCAATACCCCCTGCTCTTCGAGACGGCGGGGAATCGAACTCTCACTCAGCATCTTGCGTGCGAGCTTCGGGTCGAGTGCGAGTTCGTACATGTCGGCGAGCGCACCGGTGAAGGCATCGCCCTCGCAGTTGCGTACGCCGATGGTCAGGAGCGTCGAGAACACGAGCATCATCGGGATCTTCCCGTGAGGGGAGAGCGCGGAGCGGATTTCTCGGGCGCGGGTTTCGACGGGGGTCGGAGCGCGGCCTGTGATGCTGGTGATGGCGTCATGGGCGCTCGGGTCGAACTGCACCTGGCCGTCGACAGTGGTGCGTGTCAGCGGTAGCAGTTCCCTGAAGACTTCGTCGAACTGGTCGATGTGTCGGGTGCCGATGAGCAGCATGGTGCCCACGACGTCACCGAACGGGGTCTTGGTGTTGTCGGCGATGGATCGGATCGACGAATCGACATCCGCGCGGACGCGGGTGGCAATAAACTGCCGGTCGCCCTTGGACGGTCGTCCGCGGCTACCGGCCGCGCTGCAATTTGCAGGCATGGCACGCCTCTCAGATGGTGGTTTCATCTCCGATGTCGGTGACTTTACATCACTGCCGACACCTTTCGGATAAGGCTATGGGTTGATTTCCGCTGCGGGCTGCAGCGACACACCATTATCTGAAAATGGTTCGTGAGAGTGCGGCACGAATTGCCCGGCCCCTCAACACAGGCGGACCAGCAGCGATGCGAATCCGCCAGGCACCGGAACCCCTCGTGGAATGATCGCGAAATCGGAGACACACCGCATTCGGGAGGTTCGCAAATTCATGGGTAAAACGATTGGCGCGGACAGCGATCGGGAATCGGGGTCGAGTTCGAACGCACAGGCACGGTTGATTGCAGCGGTGCTGGCCCTCGCAGCTCTCGCCGCGGTTCCCGGCGTTGTCGTGGCAATCGTGTTCGCAGTCTTGGCATTCGAGATCCGGCGTGTCCGAGTCAAGATGTGGACGATATGGGCGGCGGTGACCGCCATCATCGGCATCGCCGCCGCTGGCTTCTCCCTGACTACCTGGTTGTACTGGTCGACGTCCTTCACCACCCGGATCTGGCTCCATACGCCGGCCGCAAATCTACCGCCAGACAGTTCAGGCCTACTCGGTTGGTCGCGGGCAAATGCTGACATGAGCATCCTGCACGTCATCTGGACCCAGTTGTGGTTCGGCGTGCCAGTAGGTTTCGCGCTCGCCGCCGTCTTGATCGTGCTGTTCCGTAGCCGCCCACGCGCACTAAGAGGCCGAATCGAAGGCGCGGAGCACTCCAACATGCGGCCCGTGGGGATCCTCGATCGTCGGCGCCGTGACATCGAACGAAACAAAGTTGCCTCCGGGCACTACCTGAGGGGCTGATATGTGGAAATCTCGCTTAGGGCCGGTTGTCGCAGTTGGCCTCGGACGGTACGGGCAGCCAGTACTTCGCCCCCTCAATAGTTTTAAGAACGCCACGCTCATCGTCGGCGGATCCCGCACGGGTAAGACCCGACTGGCGTCGTCGATCAGCGACCAGCAAGTTCGGACTTTTGGCGGTGGTTCGGTGACGATCGACTACAAAGGCGACGACGCGGTCGTAAAGGAGAAGGCCCGGCTCGCACAGCAAGAGGGCCGATCGTTCCTCCATTTCTCCCTGCTTCCGCCCAATGGCAGCGGCGAGTACCCGCAACTGCATCCCTATGCGCCGCCAGTCCCCGCACGCTATGACGGATTGGCGCGGGGCAATGGGAAGTCCAAAGCCGAGATGTTTCTCAAATCCGTACCGCGAGACGGTGACGCCGCCGCCTACCTAAGGTCAGCGCAGGAGGTCAGCGAATTAGCCTGGAACATAGCAGCATTGACTGGTTTCGACAGGACTGTTGGCCAAGACGGCAAGACCCGCATCTCTTCGCTGGAAGTGCTGACGAAGATGCTGTCGACGGCGACCGACGGGGAGTTGGAGCGGCAAGCACAAGCACTCAGCATCGGCACAGTGCTCAAGTACTACCCGCACCTGTCCGTACGTGATGCGGAGGTTCGGATCGACTCGCTTCGCGGACGGGTGCAGGCGGTCAGCGCGGAGTTGAAGAAATCAGGCAGCATTGTCGCGAAAGCCGTCTCTTCCACTCGCGAACTGGCCTCCACTTACGTCAATTCCTCGGCGTTCTATCCCGGAACCTTCGGCACCGGTCGAGCGCCTGCCGGTCAAATCGACCTGATTCGTGCGATTCTGCGCGGTGAAATCGTAGTTTTCAGTTTGCCCGCGCAGATCTATCCGGATTTCGCCGCCATGATGGGAACGATGATCCTGCTGGATCTGCAGAATGCGGTGGCGACCCTACGAGGTCGGCAGGCTGCGGTAGCCGCATTCCTCGGTGTACCTCTTGGCGGTGCCGACAGCACCCCGTGGCCACCGTTCGTCGTACAGATCGAAGAACTCGGCTCAGCAGCGAATCAAGCATCAGCGGAGGCCCTGATCAACCTGATCAACAAGAGCGCCGACGTCGGCATTCGTGTTGTCGTATCCACCCAGTCCCTGTCGGACATCCGCACGATCGATGATGGGAAGGGAGTGTGGTTGCAACGACTGTTGGGGCTGATCGCCAACCTGTTTGTACTGCAGATCGGAAGTCGCGACGACGACGAGGAGGTATCCGACTTCTCAGGGTCCGTCACCAAGCAGTACGCAACGAACGAGACATCAGTGTCGAACAATCGCTTTCGTTTGTTCACTGGGGCATCGGAATCGAAGAAGGTGCGTGGCGCCGAGCAACAGGAGAATCGCATCCCGGTCGGCACCGCACAAGCCTTGGACCGAGACCAGCGGGAAATGCTGTTCGTGACCAAAGATCCGAAACTGCAGTCCGTGCACACCACCGCGCCGGAAGGCCCGAACAACTGGTACGAGGTGCTGGAGATGGTGACAGTCCTGGAAGCAGCCCATGGCTACAACCCATTCGACGCTGATCCCGAAGTGATCCAACAGATGCGTGACGCTGCCCGCGAACTTGGCGCAGGGCTCAACGCCGAACTGGCAAAGCCGGATTCGCTTCTCTATCAGATCGTCGACAATTCCGATGCGAAGGTGGATGTAACACCGAAGGCCGGACCGACATCGTTCACGGCGGACGTTTCCGCTGTTAGTGAGCCGCCACCGGAAGATCTCTACGCCGACCCTTACGATGCCGGCGCCACCGTTGACGTCTACGAAGATGTGCCACCCGCGCCCGACCCCGCTGGATGGGATGCCCTGATCGCATCTGACCCGCGAGATCGCTGACCTCGCGTTCTTTGCCGAGTAGGGCCCGGGCCTTCGACGCTGGGCCCTACTGATCTCATACCATTCACGATCCCTCCGCCGGAAAGTCTTGCGCACCAGCAGTTGCGAGGATCGCCGTCTTCCATGAGGCGTTGCCCGCTCAGCCTCACGTCTTCCGAAGCAATCCGGTCACTCCAGCGACAAGGATCGCGGTGAATATCCAGGAGGAAATCCGTAGGACCGGAAACCGCCAGGTCACGAGGACTGACGCCTGTGAGCTCGTTGTCCAATCAGGTCGCAAGTTCGAGTTCGATGCCGGAATGACGTTTGTCAGTGCAAAACTCACAGGATTGAAGCACGGGTAGTCCGGGTAGTTGGCGCAGTCCTCGTTTGCCGTGATCGCATGCGGAAGTTCACTCCCTGGGTTGATCGCGTCGTATGCGCTTGCTGCAGCCCGCGCGGCCGCCGGGTTCGTCGGAACGAAATCCGCGCGGTTGAAGGATACGAGCGTGATGCCGAGAACGAGCGCCAAGAGAAGCCACGCCGCATCACCTCAAGCGAGGCAGCCTGCCTCGTGCAGGCAAGAACCGCAGGTCAAGGAATTCGGAATCGCGTGTTACCCGCAGCCGCCCCCTCTGCATGAGGGATGGCAGTTACAAAATCCGGCGATGACCGGAACACCGTCCTCTATCGTTTCCAGCATCGGAGTTGCATCACAGACAGAGGGCCTAAATTCATGCCTTTACCTGCAGTGATGCCTCATCATGACGGAAGGGGCGAGTGTGTCGCAAGACGCCGAACTGGATGGCCGGCTCGCGGTTGTTCTGCCAGACGGGTTCAATCCCGCACGCGACGACAAGCGGATCCCGGTGCGTCGTATCTACGGCATGTACAACCCCGCACGAGATTCCATTCGGGCCAGTGTCGACCAGCTGCTCGGGAGAAGCCCTGAACCAGTTTCGCAGGATGAGATGCACCGGCCGAGTATGGAGAAGGACCACGCCAGCGTTGTGGCACCCGTGCTCGAATCTGCAATCGCACCAAACCCGAACTGGGACTACGACGGTGACGAGCGTGTCTACAAGTGGATGCTCAATCACCGCGACGGAGTGTTCGTAGCGTCCGACGAGGCAGGAAACGAGCTGCAGGACTCGGCCGGCAAACGAATCTTCGTCGACGACCTTGGCCGTCGGGTCACTGACCCGGATGCCGACACCGCTGTGGACAGCGCTGCCACCGGAGAGAACACCGACAAGGCCCCCACGAAGAAGCGCTGGTTCGGTAGGGGCTCCTCGCTGCTACCTCGAAGCAAAGCGAAAACAGACGAAATACCTGATCTGTACGACCAACACGGAGTTCAGCTCGTCGACTTCGACATCGCCAAAGTCGGCAAGTCCGGTGTCCTCGGAAGTCGATACCGCGGCCGGAAAGCGCTGGCGCTCAGCAGCTCAGCCCTCGCGTTCGTTGCGGTTGTCGGTTTGATCATCGGTGTCACCGTCGGGCGTTCGGCGGTGCCGGCCGAAGGCGCAATCTCGCCCTCCGATGCTGCCGCATATCGACTCACCACCTTCCCCACCAACGCGGCGACAGCATTTGCACAGCAATACCTCACAGTGTGCTTGACCCACGGCGACGTCGAAGCTGTGAAAAAGCGAGAACAACTCCTAAAAGCGATGTCAACGCCGGGAACCGCACCCGGATGTGGCTGGACATCAGGTGGCCTGCAGCAAGAACCCACCATGATCGCGTGGGACGGGACCGTAACTCCTATCACGGAATTCGCCACCGGTGAGGCCGCCTACCTGGGATTCATCGTTTCAATGGCGGATGGCCAATACCAAACCATGTCCGTTCCAGTCTGGGTGAAATCCGGCAAGACCGGCAACGACTTACGGATAGTCGGCGACGTCGGGGTGTCCGCCCCGATGCGCCTGGAAAACCCACCACCGGCGAAGGCGAAGCTGACCGAGGATATGCAACTCGCAGGCCAGGTGAAGGACTCTTTGTTGGCTCCGTTCTTCTCCGCATGGGGCGCCTCGAACGCCGGCCAGCTCAATCTCGTCCTCGCAGATACGGCCGGGCCGCGAGCACGAACCGGTCTGGGTGGTGTCGTGACGAAGCCGCAGATCGAGAAGGTGACGGTGAGATCACCGCGCGCCACCAACACCGCGTCGAATCAAGCGATCGTCTACCAAGACGGGGACATCGCAGTCGCCGAGGTTCGAGTCACATGGAATGTTCCGGCATCTGAGTCGATGCAGGCCAGTGGATACCGCGTCGACGTCGTCCGAAACTCGGGCAAGTGGCTAGTCACCGACATTCGCGCGGGTCTTGTCGACCGTGAGGGCGCAGCGAGTAGTGGATCCGGCCTGGGATCGGCGACCGATCTCGTGCCCGGCGCTGCCTCGACCCGAGGATCCAACGACGGCGAATAGGCCGGTCGTACAAACACTTCCGGTAGACGCCGGCAGAGGAGAAAGGAAGTTCCATGAGAACACACAGCACCGTCCTGGTCGTGGCTGAGGGAGCCAGCGGAATCACCGATTCCATCGGAAATCTATCGACCATGTTGAAGGTCATCGGTGGCGCCCTGCTCGTGCTGATGATGATCGTCATCGCAATCATGATCGCCGTGGCATCCGCGAAAGAAGGCGGGTGGCGATCGAGCATTCAGAAGCTGCTTGGCGTGCTCGCCGCAGGCCTGGTCCTAGGCGGTGGACCCCTGTTCATCGGATACATGGTCGAGGCCGGTGAGTCGGTGCCCGGAAACGGTGGCGGCGGAGCAGGCAACAGCCAAGTCGAGTGACATAGAAATCAAACCGGACGACAACGGCAGCGGAGGACGAATATGCCCGAAGGGCGGGAGGCGCTTGACCGCACACATGTGATGAATCACCGAAACCGCATGTGGCAGTTAGGTAAAGATATTTCCCTTGCGTCGATCGGCGGTGTCGACGGGCAGCTTGCAGCGGTGTCGGTGTCGGCGGCAGCGGTGGCAGGCGTCATTTTGCTGCCGATCGGATTCGCTATCGGAAAGACATTTCTCACTGTTGTTGTCGGAGCGTTGGTCGTCTTCGCCGCGACTTATGTATTGTCCCAATGGAAGTGGGGGAGTAGCCACGAATCGCCTTTCCAGTTCGTTCGGCTGTCTTGGGCGAGGATCTTCAAGAATCCCGACCTGATTTCAGGCGGCACATCGAATAAGAACCCCGGAAAGTTGGAGTGGACCGCGGTCATCTGGCGTCCTGAATGGGCGCGGGTCAATCTCGACACACCCCTGCAACGGCCGGTCTATGACCCGAAACCCGTTGGTACCGGCGATTTCTTCCCGAAGCGGAAAGCGCGAGTCACCTTCGATCAATTACTCGAAACATCAAGTTCAACAAACTACGGTCAGGAGACGCGACCATGAAGATCCTCATCATCATGGCGTTGGTCGGAGTCTGCCTCGCAGGCCTCAGCTATTGGGTCGCGAATCGATGGCTCACCAACAAGGGCGGCAAAAAGTCGAAGGCCCCCAAACGGGGTACCGATCGCCAGCGTCTCGGTGTGCGTTACGCAGAGGACGGCTTGTTCCTGATCGGTGACGGCATGTGGACAGGGGTGATTCTCCCTGGAAACAGTGACGACTTCACCTCAGGCACTCAGCAGGAATTCGCATTCGACCGATCCACCGATTTCTACAAGCAACTCCTCATGTGGGTCGAAGCTGAACAAGGCCGCGACGCATCACTGATCTGCCACGAATTGGTCCGCTATCAGCCCGTCGACACCTCCCGTTGGGAAGACGAACTCGATCGAGCGATGTGGGATCCGTCGAAAATGTTTCAGACGTTGACGACCAAAAAAGTGGCCCCCCACATCTCCGAGACCACACCAGAACCACGGCGGGTCCTGATGATTCGGCTGGGAACTTTCTCAGGCCCGAGCATGTCTGATCCGATGACGCTGATCCTTGGGAAGGCAGACCACGTCGCCGAAGAGCACTTCCGGTCAAGTGATCTTGACCCATTTCGTGACGCTGTCGACACGTTGTTGGGACGGCTGTCTGCGTCCGGTGCCGAATTGGTCACGCGAGCTGATCTGGTTTGGCTCACTCGTAAACCCCTCTACGGACATTTTCAACCACCGACTGATCGCGACTATCAGTCCACACGACCTTGGCGTGCAGGATATTTCGATCAGATCGTCGATTTCGACGCGCACAATCTGACGGACTGCGTTGAAATCACAGAGCCCTTCCCTGAAACGGACGAGCCTCGGAAGAGTTACACGACGACCCTAGTCATCGCCGATGGCGACTCCGTCCTGCCGTTCCACTATCACCGCGCATGGGGACGTGCGCTGCGTGCGATGCCATTTCAGGTCGAGGTGAGCTGGCGCTACAAGCTCATGACATCAGAGGCCTGGAAGAAGCTTGCGAAACGTCGTATCGGACTCATCAAAGATGAAGCGACAGACCGCGGTGGCGCAGGCAAAATCGACGACGCCAAATTCTCCGAGGTGCTTGGCGACGCCTTGGACCTCGAACGCGAACTAGACATCGAACCCACACCCGCGATGATCGGGCAATTACGACTGACCATCTCGTGCCCCTCCCGAAAGGAACTCACCAAAGCCGTCCAGGACGTGCAAGCAGCATTCACCGACTTCACCCTGCACGTCCCGCTCAACATCCAGCATGCGCTTCTGCGCGAGCAGATCCCGGGTGACCCTGATCCGACCTACGTCGGCAAGGTCAACCTTTGCGACGACACGCTCGGATACGACCTCGGTACCCGGTGGACGAACCTCGAAGCGCTTGCACTGGCCAGGCTCGACTCGTCACCAAGCGTCGGGGACGCAGTGGAAGTGAGCCGCAACGGTCAGGTACTTGGGTGGCGCGGCGTCGCCATCGGGTACTGCATGGAGAACGGCGCAGTCGTGCACTTCGATCCCCACGTGCAGGTCGCACGTAACAACGGAGCGGGAATCGGCATCATCGGCGCATCCGGTGGCGGCAAATCTGCCCTCGCGCTGATGTTGTTCTTCTGGATGTCAGAGTCAGGCACTCAGGTGGTGGCCGCCGACCCGAAGAATGACATCGAAAGATTCTGCTACTACATCTCGTTCGGTCCGCAAGTTCTCGACCCCGACTTCGCCAACCACGCCCGCGCCGGCACTCTCGGCACTCCTGAGTCGAAGTTTCAGCCGATCAACCGAGAGTTCTGGGACGAAACTGACATTGTCGACCTCTTCGGCGGCCCGCGAGGAATGCTGTGCGCGTGGGCCTTGACCGACACCTACGAGGACGGTGAAGCGCTGGCCCGTGCGCAGCTCGAGTTGCTGATTCCTGACCGTTCGGATCGGGATCGCTTGGAGCAGGGCTTCTATGCGATGAAGGAGCACTACCGCAGTGCTGAGAGCAGCGGAGAGAGCTACATTCCGACCTTGACGGAACTGTCGGCGTCGCTATACGAAGAAATTGAGACCCTTTCCGAGGCCGCTGGCGAAGGCAATACGGACTGGTCGTCACGGCTGCCGGCGAAACACGAGTTGTCACGCCTCCAAGGGTTGAAGTCGCGGCTGGAAGGTGCCTCCGTAAATCCCTACTCGCGTCTGCTGTTCGGCCAGGCAGACAGGTCTGTTGGCTTCCGAAGCATCAAGAAACGTCGCACTGTCATCACACTTTTCCGGTTCACACCGCCCGACCCGAAAAAGCCTGCTGCGGAGTGGAGCGATACTGAACGTGAGGCTGCAGCAGCCATTTTCACAGCCTTGCACCGGATCAACAATTTCTTCGGTGACGTAACGGAATCGGTCAGTCCGCATTCCAAGCGGCGGGGGCGTCGACCTCGGGCTCTGTTTATCGACGAGGCATACATCGTGACGTCGATTCAGGCTGGACGCGAACTGATCTCGAGGGCTCTGCGCCAGGGCCGGTCACTGAACTTTGTCGTCGTGTTCATCTCCCAGCAGGCCAAAGACATTCAGATGATCGAGCAGGCGATGACCGACGCCGCAGAGACTGATCAAAATCAGTTTTCAACAGTGTTCGTGTTCATGCAGAAGGGCACCGCGGAGGCCAAGTCGGCGTTGGCGCTGTTGCGAGAGCGTTCGGATTCAAACGAGGGGGAGTGGGACGCCCTGGCTAAAAGGTTGCTGCCCTTCACCAAGGGCGGCGACCTGGGTAACGGCGTGTGTGTGATGCGTGACGTCGACAATCGGGTGAGCGTCGTTCAGGTCGACCAGATGCTCGTCGAAATCGCGAACGCATCCGAGACGAACGCGACTATCTCAGCCCACGCGCAGTCGACTCCGATCTCGGCGGACGCGATGGACTGGTCCATCAACCCGCTTGCCCGCGACCACGTCCGGAGCGGTGTCAGTACAAAGGCGATCGCCGTCGCCGACGTCGACGACCACCACAGCTATGAGTTCGACGATTTCGCTGAACTCCTGAGCAACTAATCATGATCGACGAGCGACAGGATCACCCATGGTGACGTTGAGTACGGTGGCACAGGCACCGGCAGCGGTCTATCCATTTTTCGCGCGATACGGCCGAATACTGGAAAAATGGGTGGTCGGCGCGTTGGCGACGCTGTTCACCGTGGCTGGACTGCTCTCGATCGCAGGCATACGAGGATTGGTCGCGTTCGCCATCGTCGGCGGCAGCGCTGTAGGAATCTGGTACGGCGCCAGGCGGTTACCCCAGGCGACCGGCGCTTTGTTGTCGACCCTGACATGGATCGGGTTGATCGGGTCGCTGGCTGCGGCAGTGGGCCCGGTGTACGCGATGGTGCATACCGATTTCCTCGTCCTTTACCCGATCAGCTTGCTGGCGGTTCTCGCCGTTACGTATGTGTTGCACTCCCCGGGTGTGCACCGCGGATGGACCGTCGCAGTAGCGCACGGCACCTTGATGGCGACCTTCCCTCTGTCTGTGGTGTGGCCGAGCACGACAGTTTCTGGAATTGGCTTTCTGGTCGGCACATTCGGAGCTCTCGCGATCGTTCTCTGGCGCGACAGGAAGGGCACCCGGGTAAGGCCACAGCGCACAGGGGGCCGCCGGTGGGTCACTCGGATGGCCCGTGCGACGGCGTACGGCTTGATCTCGGTCGTTCTTTTCGGATCCATCGCTGTTGCGAATCCGATTCCAGCTGAAGCCAGCCCGATCAGTTGGGTCTCGGACAAAATCGGTGGCGCCGCATCCGGCGCTATGTCTGACGTGGTGTGCTCGATCACGCGCCCTGACCTCGGCGGGCAAGGCATCGGGACGGGTCCAGAAGGGTTCTTGTCGAACCGCAACCTCGGCAAGGTCGAGAACCGGAATCGGGAGGTTCCAGACTTCGCCAAGGACGCAACGCAATTCACCCGTGCTGCAACGGCCACCGATCATTCGATGGATTCGTACACGCTCTACGAGATCTCTGGGCTTCGAGGCGTCAAGTGGGTCAACTGGCAGTTGAACGCCGAAGGCGAAGAATCGTGCGCGATGATGCCCTGGATCTCCACGATGGTCGGGAATCTGATCATGCAGGGGAACGTGTACATCCTGCAGGCGACTATCGCCTTGAAAGAATATGCGCAGGCGAAGAACCCGATTCAGGGTGTGTACCAGAATGTTTCACCCGTTGTCTCTAATCTATACAACTACTTTTTCATCCCTATGGCGGGCGTGATGATTCTCATCGCCGCCATTTCCATGGCAGTACGGGCAGCGAGTGCAGGCGGGGTGCGCCAGGGGATCCAAGACGCGGGCCTGACAGCAATGGTGGCGATGGTCGCGGGGGTCATGTACGGCGGTGTTGCGGTAGCTTCCTGGGCCAAACCGGACGGCAACGGCTTCTACATGATCGCCTCTCTCGGAGACCACATCGGAGGAACGCTCAGCAGCGCAATCGCCAACACCGTGTTCGGGACATTGGACCAGCAGGCACAGGGTCTGATGTGCCAGGCACCGCAAGCACTTCCGGGCGCGCAAGCAACCGACCCTGGTCACCGATTCACCTCCTGCGTTCTCGCAGAAACATTGGTTTACCAGCCGTGGGCCGTAGGACAATTCGGCAAGGCCGGCGAGGAACCGATCACTCCCCCTGCCGAGCCGAACCGCTTCGGCAATCCCATCGCCCGTGAAGGGGCCATCAGCCGCAGCGGCGACGAAGACGGGTTGCCCTGCTACAACAACTACCGCGGCTGCAACGACATGCGGTCCTATCTGCTGGCCCAGACCGGCGGCCCGTCGATCGACCGGGCCCGGGCCGATTGCCTTGACGGCGATGACAGCTTCGAAGCCCTCAGCAGTTGCGATCCGACCTACGCCGTAGCCGCGAGCCTGAACAAGATATCGGGGTCTGACGGCAACGATCCCGTTGGGAAGTCGAATCTCACCCCAGACGAGGCGGCTGCGGCGTTGTCAGCGTTCTCCGGCAGCGGCACTATGCCGCACGTCGCGAAAGCCATCTCGGCTCTCTTCGGGACCGTGATCGCTTCCATCGGAATCGCAGCGATGTCCTTGATTGCCCTCTGGTGGCACGTGATGTTGCTGGTGGCGTTCATCCTCGGGCCGATGAGACTCGTGTGGGCGGCGTTCCCGGGCAAGTCGAAAATGATGAAGAACTGGATAGACGACATCGTCTACGCACTGCTGATGGCCACCGTCTATTCCGTTCTGTGCACGTTGATGGTGTTCATGCTCGGAATCATGTTCACCTCTAGCGTCGCTACAGGTTTCAAGCTGCTGTGGAGCGTCGCCGTTCTGGTGTGCATGTGGGTTGCGATGAAGAAGATCGAAGCCGCGGCCCGGCCAGAAGGTGCTGCACAAGTCGGTGCTGCCTCGACTGTCCAAGGTGCGGCTCTCGGAGCGTTGAGCACCGCAGCGGTGATGTCCGCGGCCGCTCGCCGACGCGGCGGTTCGGGACGTGGAAAGCAAGCGGAGGGCGAGACAGACGAGACTGCGAGCCCTGCTCGCGCACAGCGTCGCCCCAATCGACCGTCCCCGTCGAGGCCGAATGCTTCCGGCCCCGGTAAAACGTCTCCGTCAGGCTCAGGCCAGTCGGGGAGCGCTACGAAGCCCGGCGGTGGGAAGGCTGCTGCGGCCGCGCAGGCAGCGGAATTCTTGTCACGGCCTGTCGTCCAAGGCGTCAAACGTGGCGCTGGACGCGCTGCGGCCGCCACTGGTGCTGCAGTCCGAAACAACCCGCTCGTCGCGGGTGCCGAGCAGCTGGGCGGACAAGTCGTGGGCGGCGTGCGAACAGCCGGCGGACGCATCGTCGATGCGGGCCGTGGTGTGGCACTGCGAACCTACGGCGGACAAATCCCATCGGCGACCAGAGATCGATGGCTTCAGCAGAGCGACGGAAACCTGGCAGGTGCCGGGTCCAGGGCTCGTGCGAGAGCAGTCCGAAGCGCACAAACCAGACAAGCACATGAGCAGGCCATGGCCGGATACCGGGAAGCAATGCTCGGCGCTCGAAACCGGAACGACTGAGAGTAGGCAGCGATGAACGAATACAACCCTGATGACTCACGGCTACCCGGTAACGGCGCGATACCCGCAGATACCGAACTGCATGCCCGTATGGCTGCACTGCAGACCCGGCGAGAGGGGTTGACCGTAGCCGGAACGAACTTCGGCATCTTCTACGACGAGAGCGATCCGCGTGAGGCTGAACTGCAGGTGACTTTCGACGACGGCACCGCCCTCAGCCGTGTCGTGCTCGCGCTCGATCCTGCTGCCCTCGTGGAGCTCTCGGATCAAGCCCGAGAGGTATTGCAGGCGCAACGCGCCGCTATCGAGGCAGACCTTCCGCCTGGCTTTGTTCTCGCTGTCGCCGGGCAGGACGCACCTGAGCCCTTGGACGCAGAACATCAGACCGAAGAGGACGAGGAGAACGACGACACTCGCAGCAAGTACGCCCGGGCATCCGATCCCATGAACCTGCGTGGACTCGTTCAGAATCTCCCCCCGATAGCCGGCGTGCCCAGCAGTCGGTGGTTACCGATGGTCATAGGCCTGGTCGTGATTGTCGTCGTGCTCGCCGCGCTCCTGGGCGGCGCTTTGTAGATGGATGAAAACCGCTGCCACAGCGGTCCCATCGCGCGGTGGCGGGCATGCAGGGAGGTCACCGGAACCGCGACCGCCAGAATGAGGGCTATCGGAGGTGCGTACGAATGAACGATAGGCCGAAGAGCCCAGAGAAAACACTGACGTGGGGTCAGTACGGTCAGTTGCTTACAGCGACGATCGCGACTTGGCTGTCCGCTGCGCCTGGCGGCATCGTGGTTGCTGCGCAAACATTTTGGAGAAGTCGCCCTACACGCGTAGTCGTGTTGGCGTTGATCGCTGGCATTGCACCCGCGTGGACATTCTCCTCCGATATCGCGCAGCACGCGAGCTACATCGTCGCATTGGCAGCAGCTGGATGGCTGGTCCTGACTCTGACAGCAGGTGGCGTTCGCGGGGCATTCAGCGTCACCCGACGACGGGGACGCCAATGAGTAGCGTCAGACGCGCGGCCGCGATTGCGTGCATGGGCGCGTTCCTTACAGCGTGCGGCGGCCAAGCTGCGGACCACCCGGAGTCGTCCGCATCGACCACCGCAACAATTCCTGGCTTCACCACAAGCGCTGAGCCATCGGCGCCGCACGAGTATGAGCCGCCGTACGCACCACCGACAGCTATCCGTGGGAACTCCGTCGAAGCGGCGGAAGCGACTGCGCAACGTTTCATCGTCGGGTGGACCACGTTCGTTCCCTGGGACTTCGAACCTGCTGATGACTGGTTCGCACGCTGGCAAGAAACAGCATCGCCAGAATTTCTGGGACAGATGCAGACGTCGGTGAACCAGATGTGGTCCTGGACATGGAATGAGAAGCGTAAGGCGTTCGATTCTCGAGTCGAGCGCGTCGACAGCACCTCGATCAGTCCGGATGGAAAGTCTGCGGTCACAAGGGTGACGATCAGCCGCTTGATTCTCGGGATGGATCAGCGCGTTGACCAAAGAGAGGAACAGATCCTCACCTACGACGTGCACATGGACCTGTCGCGTTCAGGAAAACCGAAAGTGACAGGTGCCGTCGAGATCCGGTCCGATTCTCCGCCGGCCGCTGCCACTGTTGGCGAGGGCAGGTAAGTGGCGGACAACGGAGGAATCCGGAAGATCCCGTCCTCCGGCGGAGCACGGAAAATCGGAGGAAAAAAGGCGGCAGGTGCGGCCGGCCGTAGAACAGGTGGAACCGGAGGCAACCCGCGCGGAGTCGGGGGGAACACCACCGGGGACCGTGCAGCACCAGGGGCACAGAAGCGAGCCGCCGGCAGAACACCGCCACCACCTAACGCGGCAACACCGTCACCGTCGAACAGCGCCCGGCGACCAGGATCTGCAGGATCACCACCGATCGGGCCCGCCGGTCAACGAGGAAACACTGCCACACCCGCTGGCCGCGGCGGTAGCACTCCGCGACGTGGCCGTCAGGGAGAACGTGAACAGCCCAATGGACCCGCCGGGTCGATGAAGGCCGCCGCTGGCAAAGCGAAAGACACTGCAGGCAAAGCGGTCAACCGCTCAGTGGAGACCGCCCTCGCAGCATCGACAGGCGGCACTGCCTCGTTCCTGTATCGGATCATCCCGAAACCGACGGACAGCAAAGCGGAACGACAGAAGAAGACGCAGCGACTGGTTCTGTTCGGTGGAGGCGCCGTCGCGCTGATTTCGATGTGGATGATTCTGACCTTCATCGTCTCCATGTCGTTCCTCGGACTGCTGAGCGGTACCACCGCAGCGATGGGTGCCGCTGGCACAGCGCAGAACGGGTCATGCACCGATTTCTCAGTTCCTCGGGTCACCCAAGGCGGGCCCGGGGGAGCGGCCGGTGTCCTCGGGTTGCCACTCGACGAAAAGAACATGGTCGTCTCGAGTCCGTTCGGATATCGCGAAATCGGGGTCGGCACAAACAGTCACGACGGAGCCGATCTGGCAGCACCGGGTATCGAGGGTGCCCCGATCTACTCGGTCGGTGATGGCGAGGTCCGCGAGGCCGGACCTGCGAGCGGGTACGGAAACTGGATCGTGATCCGCCACAACGTCGGTGGTCAGATCGTCGACTCGCTCTATGGGCACATGTACGACGGGCATGTTTTCGTCAAACCAGGCGATCATGTCACCGCAGGGCAGCACATCGGGGACGTCGGCAGCGCAGGGTGGAGCACAGGCGCTCACCTCCACTTGGGTATGTACCCGGGTGGGTGGATGGCCGGACAAGGTGTCGACCCGATGCCGTGGTTGAAGAAGTTCCAGGACGGCGCCAGCGCGCAACCAAACGCCCCACCCCCGTCCGAATCCCAGCCGTCAACCGGGGCCCCCGATTCGAAAGCTTCGGAAGCTGATCTCGCCGCGATGCGGCCGTACCCCTTGGACGGCGGCGCACAACAGGAACAAACACTCAACACCGAACAACAGGCCAACGTAGCCGCGCTGATCTCGTCGGCACGCGAATCAGGATTGGACCCCGCCGGCCGTGCCGCGGTTATCGCCACAGCGCTCAGTGGCCAATCCACGAATCTCATATCGCAACCTCGCGACGGCAACGAACCGGTCGGCGTTTTTGCCGAACGCCCGCTTGGCGATTCGAAAATCGACAATCTGATCAATCCGAAGTACGCGGCCAAGCAGTTCTTCGGGAAGTTGAAGACTTACGGCGAAGCCCATCCGGATTGGGCAACTCAACCGATCGCTGACGTGATCATCGGTGTCATGCCCGAACGGGCAAGTCTGCGTGATCAGTTCGTGTCGTGGGAACAGGCCGCTGTCGACACCGTTGCTGCCCTGTGGACCAGCGCTGACGCACAGTCCGGAGCGACTTCCCGGCTTACCTCGGCCACAACGAACCCAAATTGTGCGTCAGGTGTCGTCAACATGGGGTTGGCACCTGGTCTGGTGCCACCCGAGTACGTCCAGATCATCACCGAAGCCGGATCGATCTGTGCTGATATACCGCCAGCCTTCATCGCGGCGATCATCGAGCAGGAATCCGGATGGAATCCGCTGGTCACCAGCGGTGGGGACGGCGTCAATTCCGGTGGCGCTCAGGGCATGACCCAGTTCATGCCGGACACATGGACGTCAATGGGGAAAGACTCAGGCCTGGATCGGAACGGTAAGAAAGAAGCCCCCAATGCGCCGGACCCATTCAACGCGTACGACTCGATTCTCTCTGCGGGGCACTACCTGTGCTACATCGCGGACCTCTTGAAACCGAAGATCGCCAGCGGTGAGATCCGCGGTGACCTGCTCGACTTGGCAGCCGCTGGATACAACGCGGGTGAGGGCGCAGTTATGCAATACGGGGGAGTGCCCCCCTACGGGCAGACCCAGGCGTATGTACCAAGCGTGCGCGCCAAGTACGAGAAGTACTCGCAAGCTGGTACTGCCCCAACTTCCGAAGTGCAGTTGGTCAACTTCACTGGTGGTTCCCAATTCGGCCGCGGCGTCGTTGAAGCCGCCATGACCCAGATGGGAAAGCCCTATGTGTGGGGTGGTGGCGACCCGAATGGTCCGACAATGGGTATTTCACATCCCGAGAACCCGGGCACGCCAGGGTTCGACTGCTCCGGACTCGTCGAGTTCGCCACCGCACGGGCATCGAACGGCAAAGCGACGGCAACGGGAAACACCTGGGCGCAGCTGTCACAAGGAAAGACAATCGACGTCAAGGACATTCAGCCTGGCGACGCTGTGTTTTCCAACGGAACCGGCCACGTCGCGATCTGGGTCGGTGACGGCAAAGTCATCGAGGCACCCACCTTCGGACAGAGCGTGTCCATCAACAACTTCGACCTGTCGAAAGCAGAAAACATTCGGAGGTACGGATGAGAAACCGACTACGCGTCGCTTCGGCAGCAGCGCTGATTCTGATGTTTCCGATTCTCGGGGGATGCAGCAACGGGAGCACTTCAGATCCAGATGAGACCACAACAACAACCGTGGCTGCCACACCCACAGAGGAGTTGCCCCGGTCGCTGTCGCCTATCGACATCACGATGATCGACGTTCACGATCCTGATGCCGTCGCGGAGGCCGCGATCGCGGCCATGTACACGTATCTGCCTCGGGTGGATCTCAACCAGAATGCCGCCATGCTCCGCGCTGCCCCACTGCTCAACGAGAAGATGGCCGCCGGCGCATACAATTACGACCCACCGACGGGCCCTGGCCGCACCTGGGATCGTTGGGCGGACAGCAATACTCTCGTATCGGCGCAAGCGCAGGTCATACCTCAGCAGAGGCCCCCGGACGACACTTTCGCGTTGCGATATGTGACGGTGCAACAGACCACACGTACTCAATACAGCACGCAGAAACTGGCACCGATCTATCTGGTCGTTTCGCTGGAAAACACTCCCGATGGTTGGAGAGTGGCGCAGACCTTGCAGCGGTGACGGATCGGCGAACAAGCCGTGCCGCACTGGGATTGAGCCTTTCATACCGTGATGGATGTCAGCTCGCCCCGTGATCGGAAGGATCCACCATGAGCACTCGAATCGCGTCCATCCTGCACAACGCTGCGGTCGACCAGGAAGGTCGCCACCTCGGGTTCTTCGGCTACCAGCCGGGGCAGCCGATGGTTGTCGTGTTCAATGCCGAGATCCCCACGGGCATAACGGCTATCCAAGCTCTCGGCTTGTTGTTCGACGAATTCAACGTCGGAGAGACTTCCAAAGCCGCCGTGGCGTACCGGAAGATCCACGGCCTGCGGTCGCTGTCAGTAGGGGACGTCGTCAAGATCGACGGACAATGGTTTTCATGCGACTCCATGGGCTGGTCGATGCTCGAGTCGGAGCCACTGATCGTGGCGACTGCTGCGCCTCACGCTTGGAAGACGATGGAACCGTGGGGAGATACGGAACTCGACGGTTTAGCGTGGTCCGCATGAGTATCAGCAGACGCGCGCTTGACCGCACTGGGTCGACGAAAAGCGATCCTGTCGAGTCCGCTGCACGAAGCCTGCGCGGAATCGAGCGGGAACAACAACGATACCGCCGTAACCGCAGCGCAATTCGCGTCTCGGCGATTGTGTTGGGTCTGTGCGGTGCCGCTGCCGTGATCACAGGTTTCGTCGCCGACGCTGAGGTCGGAGCGTGGATTCTGACCGTCGCGGTCCTCGGCGCCGCCGGGTTGAACTACGCGGTGTCTTTGTACGGAGCCGCCGTCATGGTGGCGTCGATGGTCGCAGCGGCAGGCACCACCGTGGCAGTGGGGGTTCATTTCGGGATCGGTGTCGGACAGCTCGTCGCGGTCGGTGCTATCGCGGTGGCAACGTGGATCGTCGGCACGTCACGTAGGTTGCGGTTTCCTCGCACGCCCTCTGTCGTCGCCGCACAGTGGTGTGTTCCGGTGTGCGTTGCCCTGGCTGGCGGACTCGGACATGCCGCCGCGATCAGTTTGGCTTTGGTTGGTACTGGTGCTGCCGCCGCTCTCAGCATCGACGTGGGGACGGTGATAGCTGCGCGGCGGGCATCGAAGCGATCTGGGATCCCGATGAATCCTGGAAGCAACTTGGCGCGGAATCTGATCGGGTTCGTCGAGCCACCCTCTATGGATGCGCACAACTTGCAGGCCGGGATCAGCGCAGAGCAACAGACGGCCGCCGAACTCGCCCGTCTCGGCCCGGAATGGACCGTCCTACATTCGCGCTCGCTCCCAGGAACCAACGCTGACGTAGATCACGTGGTAATTGGCCCCCCAGGGGTTCTCGTAGTGGATTCGAAGCACCGCAATGGTGTCCTGACCTACAGCGGCGATGTCGGCCACACTCCGGAGCGCCGGCAGATCGACGAACTGTTCGGCGCAGCAACAGGTGAGCACAGCTGGACTCTGAACGGGCGGGACGCGACGTTCATCGCCGAATCGTCGGTGTTCGAAGCTGCGTGCATCGACGATCTACTGGCGATGCCGCCAGATCGATTGGTTACTCCGACTGTGCTCGCCGTTCATGGCGCGACGATGAACTCTGCCAGCGGGCCGATGGACGTCGCCACTGACGGCGGATTCCAAACGCAAGTGCAGATCGTTGCGGGCCCTCATATCGCAAGTTACCTGCGGTCGTTGCCGACGCTGGGTAGGCCGGCAGAGTTCATCGCGGACTTGGCGGTGGTTGTCGACTATCTGCTGCCGCCCAAGTAAGCCGCGGCTGATCCAGCATTCGATGTCGCCCATGTCGCGATTTCGGGTTTGGGGCGGTGCGCAGGTAGCCGTCTGGACAGCAGTTCCAACTGGCGTGCGAGAACGGCGACGCCGACCGCGTAGAACGGCCATGCCACCCACATGCCCCCGTGCTGGTCGCTCCAGCCGAAATAAGTAAGAGCCAGCGGTGCGAGCGCTCCGGCGAGGTACATCAGGGATCGTGCAGCTCCTGAGTTCCAGACGCGGCGGATCAGCCATACGGTCATCGCCAATGCAATGAACCCGAGTACTACCTGCATGGCAGTTCCTTTCCGTTACGCCCCGGGGTGGGCTAGCTGACGCTGCCCTTCGGCAACGTCGAAGTTCCGGCGCGGAAGTAGTCACTGATCGCCATTGTGAGATCTGCGGCGGGGCCGCTACTGCTGTCGGGGTCGCCGCCGCCGGTGATGTCCGTGCTGACAAAGTACGCGTCGAGTGCCGGGGCCTGATTGTTCAACTGACTCGGGGCGATCCGGGCGTACAACAGCCAGTCGTCTCCGACCACTCTCGTCGCGTTGATTTGGTCTTTCGTGCTGCCGGTCGTGGCGTTGACTTTGCGATATCCGGAGTCGGGTGCTTTACCGACGGTCGTCGACGGGTCGAGGAACGTCTTGCCAGTCGCCGCAATGACCTCTTCCGTGATCAGTCCGGCCTGGTCATAGGCGATGCGGGTAGGACTGCAGGGTGCGGCCGGGTTCAGTACATCGCTGTCGTTACAAGGCCTTTGAATGTCAAGGCCGGCCGGCGCTGGCTCGATCGGTGCAAGCCGCCCGAGGTCGTCAACAGTGGTGGACAGCGGGTTCTCAGCCGCAGGAAGTACTGCGACCGATACCGTGGGCACATTCCACGTCGAGCTTCCGGAGAGACTGAACGTGCAGCTGTTCAAGTTCCCGGGGCCAATCCCCTTGCTGGTCTCGACCTTCAGTGAACTGACGTCGTTGCCTGCCTTCTCGTACTGATATCTGATGATCTCGGTAACCGGGTCGGTGATGTCGCTGCTGCAGGCGTCTTTGCTTGCTGTCGTCGCGAGAGCTGCAAAGTCTGCAAGCGGTGCAGGAAGGCTCGGTGTGCCGGCATTCGACTGACTCGCACCTCCGGCCGACGAGGTTCCACTACCACCGGGGGTTTCTTCGGTGCTTCCACCGCAGGCGGACAGGACCACGGCCGTCACACCGAGGAGTGCGACGGTCAGGGAGGTTCTGGACATGGCCACGGGTGGAGCTCCTTCACTTGGTCGGTAGCAGTTCTAACAGCAAAAGCATCCCGGTGCAGTCGAGAGAGTCCGCGTGTTGGCCAGATCCTCCGGACGGGTTTACCCCGGCTTTGGTTGCCAATCTATCCGGGTTGATTTTGCCGGACGTCGATCGGATCGATGCGAGCATGCGTCGAGCGTCACGGCTACGTTCGCTTCTGCGGCGTTTCTGCTCGGTCGCTGTCCGCTTGTTCGCTGTCCGCTTGGGCGCAGTTTCCTTCGCTGTTCGCTTGGTCGCAGTTTCCTCAGTCGCTGGTCCCTTGGTCGCAGTTTGCGTGACGGGTGGCTTCCGGACGGGCCCAATAAAGCCGGCGAACGGTGCGTGAGCGGCGTAGTCGAGCGGATCAGGGAGCGGCTCGTATCCTTCGGACCGGTCTGCGTAGTCGTGAAGGATCTCGTCGATAGGCCGAGGCGCAGCTGGCGTAGTGAAGGATCTGCCCTCTGCAAGTTCCTGACGCACCGCAATGCGGTCCCCGTTCGACAGTGCCTGCCACGCCCTACCATCTTGGGCTGCTTCGATCACGTGCATGCGTGCGGCGGCAGTATTGGCAGCCTCAGCGCACTTGAAGTGCTCACGGGACCAGTGGTTCCATTCAGCAGGGTTGTCGCCGTTGATGTCCATTCTCACCTTCGCCCTGGCCATGTCGTATCGAGCGTCTCCGAGTTCTCGGTACGCCTCGACTGCCGCGGGGTGAGTTGGCCGGGCCGGCATGGCTGCGACTTGTTCTCGCCGGTACTCGTCCATCAGCCTGCCTTCGATGAGCCTCTTCGACAGCTTTGCCAGTTCTGGATCTTTCGGATCTGCTTCGACACGTCTGTTGATCTCCGATTCCAACTGAGCTCGGACCTCGTCCGTCGAATCGAGCTCGGTTTGCCTCATGATTAGCTCCCGCGCGGAGGACCGGACCTCTGATCCCAGAGCGTCCTGGTCCGCAGCGGATTTGTTCGTAGCCGCCGCATATCTGGCTTGGGCACGGGCAAGCGCGCTACGTTGCGCTGTCACGGCTGCGCCGCGGCACTTGGGGCAGCGGCGGCCCGGCTTGGCCTTACACATGACGCGTAGTCCTTCCGACGAGGTATCCGCATCATTGTTGCCTGGCCGGTTCCGGTGCTCCGAGGTTCGCGGCATGGTGCAGATATGCGAATGGCCCGCTATTGCGGGCCATCACGCCTATCGGAGATGCTCCACATCCATCAGGGGACGCGACGCGAGGGCAACCGTTGAAAGACGCCCGAATAAACGTCCCGGTACCGCACTCGCGATTTTCGGCCTCCCCAAAAGGGAGGCAGCTTCATGATAAGCATGTAAGTCGTCAATCGACAACGTACCTGGAAAAAACCGACCACATGATGGCAATTTGTTCGCTATTCGAAAAAACTGTCAGGTAGCCAGTCCGCTCCGAACAGCTTCGAAATGGCCCCCAGTGCGCTGGTATCGCCATTCACACTCGTCGATGTCACTACCAATCTGTTGATCATCGTACGGGCCGCATCCTCTTCGACGGTGTCGGCTGAATAGATGACAGACCACGGGCAAACTTGCCCGTCACGGTGTGCTCGACCGATTGTCTGGCGCGCTGCGATCCCGGAATACCGCGGCTGATGAAAGAACCCAATCCTCGGAGTCGCGCTCGCTCGCGTCCCATCCGCAAACATTTCCCGGGCTTGCAGATTAATTGCCGAAGTGGTGTTGAAAACCACGACAGGGTTGCGACCCACCTGGAACGACATCCGCTCAGTCTCGAGATCTCCACCACCAAAGATGCGAGAAACACCCAGCCCTTGTTCCTCGAGGAGATCGGCAACAGGAGCAGCAGCAGTAGTGGTGAGTTCGACAGCCACGAGCACCTGATATCCGCGTTCCACTGTCGCAGCCACCAACTCCGCAGTCTGGGGTGCCCGTAGCAGGCTCGCCTTCTGCCGAAACCGCATCAACGCGGCGCGACCGCGGGCCGTGTCCTGACCGGTACGAGCAAGTCGCATCTCGGCACGAAACTCTCCCCAATCCTGGTGGTATGACGCCCATTGCGCAGGTGTGAATTCCACAGGGAGCCCGTCAAGGGGAGCGGGCCCCCCAAGGTGCATCGCGGTGCAGCAGCACTGGTGGGTTCGTGTTCTCCATCCAGCGGCGGACCCTCGTCACCGCCTGATTCTGTGTCGTCGTGGATTCCTTCGCGTCAGCGGTCCACTGCCACTTACCTTTCTCCCAACCCGGTTCGAGCGGCACACCCATTTCGGCGAGCCTGGCGCCGAGGTCGGCCCACTGCTGTGGGCGCTCCCCGTGGATCTGAGCGAGCAGCGACGACAGATAGGTGTATTCGCCCGGGTGGTGTCCGGGTGTGGCTGTCACCGACAGTACAAATGGGGCCTGTTGTGGTGGTGAAGAGAGTTTGTTGATCCGCCGCATGTACTGCGTGCGTTGAGTTGTGATGTGTCGGAATTGCTGTGCCTCGTCGTTGATCACGACGGCGAATACATGCTTCGGCTGTCCATTCTTTCCAAGGAGTTTCTTCAGCTGGTCAGGCGACATGATCAACCAGCGAAAGCCGCCATCTCCACCGAATGAAGCGATCGCATCACGCCAGGCACCGATTGTGATCTGCGCCGGTCGGTCCACCGTGATCAAGATCGTGTCGCCGCCGCCGAGATGGCAAATCGCCTTGGCGGCAAGCACTGCCGTACCAGTCTTTCCGCACCCCATATCGTCGCCGAGCAGTATGCCTCGGTAGCCACTCTTGTACGCGGTGGCGATCGCTTTGGCGCCGGAAATCTGCATTGCCGTAGGGGTCTTCGGGGCGGCCCGCGCGCCCGGCCCTCGCACACCGTTCATTTCGTCCTCGATCCACCGCGCGTAGCTGTACGGCTTGGATGCGTAGACCTGCAATGTTTCCGGCAGGGTCTCCCCGACATAGGCATGCGCGCGAATTCCCGGGTAGTAGTGAGCGCCGGGAGGTGTCGCTCGGTAGGGAACACCGTCGAGAACCCAGACCCTCTGTCCACGCGCGACGGAGGGCACTTCCATACGTTTCGCAGGCGGGGCCTTTCGAGGTTTACTACGTGCCCGTGTTCGTGGTGGCACGTTCGATCAGCCCCAGGGGTCTTCGGTGGCCACGGCTTTCGTCGATGACGCTGCAGGGGGAGCCGTAGGAGTCATCGCTTCTGCAGGAGCAGGTTTCGGGGGAATTGCAGGTGCGGGTGCAATGTTCGGCGCAGGTGCCGGCCTCGAATTCTGCTGCGGAACAGGATTCTTCGGAGTCTCCGTGTGCTGCGACTGATCGCTACGCGGTGCCGTCGATTGCGTGCTCATGGGTGGATCCCGCAACTCCAGCAGCACGCCTGAGCAGCGCAGTACCATCGCGGTATCCCACCGTTTTGCGACGTCGAATAGCGAATCGACTATCGGTCCTGGAGTATCAGCGTTGTCGGCAGCTTCGCGCATCGCCCTAGCGAGAGAGCGAAGGTTGTCCGGGTCGGCGGCTACAACCGCACGTGCATCGTTGGGGTCGATCAGCCCGCAGAGGTGCCTCTCGGTGTTGTTGGGGCCAGGTGCGACCTGTACTGCGTCTTTGATGTTCAGAGACAGCAGCCATGGCCCGGCGCAGGCACCTTCTGAAACCTCGTTCTCGACCTTTTTCGCCACCGTCGACATGAACAGTCGGCGGCTGTCGTCGGTGTAGCGCGCGACCGATGCAGCCATTGTTGAAGCTCCCTACGTTGTCCGCGTGAGCGCGGTGATCACTGGTGTGATTGCCACTGTAGGAAGGCCGGTTCCGGTGTTCGGTGAAACACTGCGCTCGCAACTGCCACCCGTCAGCGGCGTGCCGCACGGTGTCGGGCCTTCATTCGCGGTGCCGCACGGCGGAAGGGCCCTTCGTACCGTCATTGCATCACCAACACGAGATCACAGATTGGAACGATGATGAATGCCCCTACGCCCCTGCAATTGCGTGCCGGCGGTGCCGTACCGCAGCTGAACAATCCACTGACCGCTGTAATCCGAGTCGTGAACCCGCACTACTCACTCGGTGTCGACCACAAGATCATCACCGGAATACTTGCCGACGCAGGCGACACGCTCACCCAGAAAGCGATCTCATCCAGCAACGCTTCCGACAGCTGGCGGGCCAGCGTCCTCGACATCTTCGCTGACCTCTACGAACGCGCGAACGCCGCGAATCGAGAACTGCTTGTGTACATCAGTGACCGGCACGTCCGCGACATGCTGATCGAGAGCGCAGCCTCATTCTCACAGGCGGTCTTCGCAACCAACCTCTACGACCAGCTCGGCTCCCGCCTCCGCCTGCTCTATGACGCCGCCGGCCAACTCGACGCTCGTACGGCACGAAATCTGGAAATGCGACGGCCGCTGGTCGTTTACACCGATGGCTCGGTCTCGGCGACCAGATTGGGCTGCGGAATGGGTGTGGCAACCGATACCGAACTGCACGCAACCTACAAGCCCGACGCACCCAACACTCCAATCGTCGCCGAGCTTCTCGCGATCGAGCTGGCTCTGAAAACCTTTGCCCAGAAGCACCTGGTGATTCGAACCGACAGTCGAGATGCGATCGGCCTAATTGGGCTGACGCCAACTGAACTCGACGCTCGCAATCGGTGCGGCGAACTGCACACAGATCGCTACATCTCATCGGTCGTACGACGAATCCACAATGCCTCCGCCGGCAGACAAGTCTCGTTCAAGTGGGTCAAGGGTCACGATGGCGATCGGCTCAACGAGGCTGCGGACCGCGCCGCCAAATGCGTGCGCAGATTCAACTCCTACAGCATCGGAAGTTCCGCCTTGACCCAGGTTCTCGACAACATTCGCCATGACATCGCAGCGTGAAAGGTATGTCGGTTATAGATTCATGACAGTAGACACGCTCGCATTTCAGGAAGTTCCATTGCCTGGCGCCAGCAAGAAGACCTTAGCCCATAGAATTCGACTACCAGTCGGACATAGGCGAGAGCCGTTGTGCCGCAGGTCTAGATTGAACATGACTACTCACAGGGGGTTCGATGACCAGCGATGAAAGTGAATTCAACACAGCACTCAACCGCGGGCGCGTCTATGACTGTGCCGCCCAGTTACGCACCGCCCCGCAGGGAACGCCGATTACCGATGCCACAGGCCGACATTGGATCCGCGGTTTCAACGACCCCACCGAACGCCGGTGGCGTCGCAGAAAAGCACCTCGGCTGATCTGGGTCGGGATCGGCGGCGATCAAGACCGGTGCCCATCCTCCGAAATCCCTCTACCTGCCCGACATACCACCACCGAGGCCTTCTGGGCACTCGATGGGCTACCCACGACCCTCCTTGAAACCTCTCAGACACCGTTCTCGATCGGCGCGATTGCCGGAGGCTGGGTCGGCGGCACTGTAGACAGTGCGCAGTGGGATCAGGCCAACACCGCTACCCGCGACTACTGGTTGGGGCTCGGGCTGAGCCCGGTTCCAGCCATACCCGTAGCCGGAGGAAGCGTCGGCGGCACTCCCGCTGCCTCACTGTGGGATACGACTCATGCACGCTCCCGTAATGTTTGGGCAGACACCGGGGAATCCAACACCGACAGGTTGGGCATATAACAGCGGAATCGTGACGATGCTGAACGCCACTTTGGATCGCCTATCGACGCCGATCTCCGCAATACCGACGGCTGTTACCAATCCATTTCCCTCGATGTCGCGGAACGAGCCAGGCGAAAATCCGGCAGCGCACAGCTGAAAGGATCTTGCAGCCAACGCATCCGACTGGTTTCTCGTTTCACGGTGCCTGGAATCCAGTCAATTCTTGTCACCAAACCATGTGCTGATTACCGGCGTCGTTACCACACAGATTCCGGCGATCAGTATGAACGTGACAGCCAGAATCCCCATGGCACGTGTCAGTGTGCCGTGGTTAGCAGGTATGGCGAGCGTAAATGCGTTGGCGGACATCGAAGCCACCAACGCACAAACCGCGATTCTCACCGAGGGACTGCGCTTCCCGACCAATCTCGCCCCGAGGGAAATCGCAGCGGAGGCGTTGATCAAGCGCTACGGCACCGAAGGTGTCTACGAATGCCTGCGCTACCTCGACAGCGACGACCTCGAGGGAAACGCGTACTGGCATATCCAGTCCGTGTTCGAGGAGCTGTACCTCGTCGAGGACATTCCGATACGCACAATGCTGCTCGAGATCAGTACTGCCGCGAAGTACAACGATCAGAAGGCCCACGCGGACGAACTCTTGGACACGCACAACCTGTCAGCCAACGCGCAGGGCGTCTTGAAGGAAACTACGCAGTGAGCCGCGGAGGGCACCCGTGGGCCCTGGGTACATCGATCTCCGTCTACGTTGCGAGGAACTCCCTTCCTCAGCGCGACGTGTAGCCAGGCCCCGTCGACGAGAGCGACATTCGAATCGCGCTGGGTAACCAGATAGTTGAATGCCGGGCCCCTCGAAACGCGGTAGCGGCACGCAGTTCGCCTCCCAGCGACCGCGTCGTCGATTCGATACGCTGCGAACATGCGGGTTGACGGCATCAGAGATGAGGCTGTAGCAGAGGCATGTGACGCTCTGCTGGAGTCGCTCGACGTGCTGCTCGAACGCCTCGCCAATCGAGTCGAATCCGCGCCGGCGGCCGGCAGCGCCGAATGGAAAAACCAGTGGAGTGCACGAGAGTCCGCAGATGGACGCGAGCGACTCCGACGACACCTTCTGGTCAAAATCGCAATCGCCACCGCAGCACGCGTCGATCCCACCCACGACATCGAAATGGCCCGACAAGCCGGAATCCCAGAGGCCGACATCGCGCGCGCGTCCGGCCGGAAGACGCAGCGACGAGCACCACACGGAAACGCAGGTCTCACACCCACCCAGACAACTCTCTGGTAGCGCAGATTCGTCGGCGGGGTCGGTGAATGGCCGGGCGAAGCACTGCAGCCTTACCGGGCCTCGCTCTCTACGCATGACCGCACGACTTCGTGTGGGTTCCCGATCGCTTGAGGCGTTAGTCGCACAAATCAGTCAGAGATCTCCGACGAACTGGAGCCATGCCACTGCCGCACGAATCATGGCAGCAAACGATGGGCCGACAAACAACTCCAGATCCAACATCTCAACGTCCCCTCCGGCATCTATCGGCAGTACCCACCAAGCCAGCATGGAGCGTTATCGAGAATTCCTTGCCTGATGTAGTCCGGAATGAGCCAGGCGGGCATGAGCCACCAGATCGGTGGATAGTCCATCATGATCCCTCTCGCCAGTCTCGCCGGGCATCCCGCACGTCGAAACCCTTAATGGTCTCGGCGTGGATACCCAGCGCGTTCGGCAATCAGACGCTGAAAGTAGACCGTCAACAGCGTTTTCCACACCGACAACCTTAACATTAGCCCGTTAAACTTATGCTCGTGAATGACGATGATCGACAGAAGGCCCTTGAGGATGTCGAGGAACTTGCCCGCCTCCTACACGCGCTCCGTGGACTATCCGTTGAGGTCGAAGCGCTACTTGTGGACGCGATGAAGATCGCTCGCAGTTCCGGACTTAGCCAGGCTCTTATCGCTGAGGCGGCCGCGTTGTCTCCTGGTCGCGTCAGTCAGGTGGTCAAGTCCGAGGGAGCGGTGGTGTCACGATCACATCTACACGACCGCGTATTCAATATCAGCGAATGGCCAGGTGAGGCCTTGCACCCTTACAAAGCCTCGTTCACTGGACGCATGACAAGGCCGCCCTACAGCAAGCGGCGCCCTGCCCCGGCCAGTAACGATCGAATGAGAGATGACCTGATGTAGCGCACAACTATCCACAGGGTCTCAAGTAAAAGGTAGCTAGTCGATGTGCGGGCCAAGAGTTCGTTCCCCCGATTGCCATCTGTAGTACAGAGCAACTCCAAAGCAGGCAGACGACGCGATGAGGAGACCGCCGGAGATACGGATGAAAAGCGCATCTTGAGTAATCAGCAGCACAATCCCGACGACGCCTAATGCAGCACCCGCACAAACTCGGCCAAGCTTCCAGGGTCGTGACCCAAGGCCATTTCGTACCGATGTGGGGTTGCTCTCGTCGCGCCACCAGGCGATCCAACCAACGACGACCAAAGTGCTCCACAAGATCTGGATCCAGTCGCCACCAACAATGCCCTCCACCAGCAGGAAAAGCGCTGCCGCGGATACAGCTGCCACTGCGCTCACTCGGAGATACTTGGATTGAAGCATGACTGAGCTTGGGGCTCGACCGCCTATGTCGTCAATGCCAGTCGATCTCACCCCTGGGGCGCTCTAGATCTCGTACGTGTCCGCTAAGTGTCAGGTAGTTGACAGAGGACACTCTGCGGCGCAGAGTAAAGAAATGACAAAGGCTGAGGATTCGAAATCGGCAGGTACTGATCAACTCGCAGCCCTCGCGATATCAGTTCAACTCAGGCGTCGAGTGAACTCGACGAATCTCTTTGGCTACGGGTCGGGTTCGTTGCTCATAGGTCTTGTGTGGATGTTCGGTGAGAGTGCGAGTCAGAACGGTTTCATCGCACTCGTGGTGCCGCTGACTTTTGGAGGCCTCTGGGCTGCGACAGCGATGCGATCCTCGCGGCTCGGCGTACGCGGATACCGGATCGGGTATGGCGCGCTGTTCCTGTTATCGCTAGCCGCTACGGTCGCCGGACTGCTTGTCGCGTCATCGAATTTCGGTGCCCTGACGTTGCTTAGTGTGGGCTTTTTCTGGCTTGGCTGGCGCGAGAGAAGTCAGCTCGTTTGGGGAATGTCGGCGTTCGGATTCATGCTTGGGCTGGTCACCTCCGCGGCTGCCGTGCGGCAGATTTTCGGAATTGTCGAGACGACACGGTCAATGCAGGTCTCGGCCTACATTACGACCGCATTTGCGGTGGTTGTGATCGCGACGGCAGTCTGGTCAATGCTGGATGAGAACCAAAGGCTCACTTCAATTGTCCGATAAAGGAACAGTAGGGGAGAGTCTCGACGAGGTCGTTCATCAGCGCACTCGACTGTCGATCCTGATGTTGCTGGGCGGTGGCGTGGAGGTCGACTTTTCTTTCCTCCGAACGTCACTCGATCTCACCGATGGAAACCTCGGGCGGCATCTGGACGTCTTGGCGGAGGCAGGAATCATCGCCGTGAGGAAGACGTACAACGGACGAAGGTCCCGATCTTGGATCCGTCTGACGGATTACGGGACGCTCAAACTCGGCCAGGAAGCGCGCATTCTGCGGTCGATCGCGGACCAGATCGACCAGGTCAGAGCACTAAATAGTGATGAAACGTACTAAGTCCCTGCACATTTCGCAAGACTTTTGAACTTCTTTACCAATTCCCGGAAAACCGACCACGCGCGATGGTTTCGTTGTTATGGTCGTGATGTCCCGCCAGAGAACATCATTCGAAGGGAACAAACAATGCGCAGATCACTTGCAGTTGTCTCGCTCACTGCCGCAATCGGTTTGATCGGTGGTCCGGCTCTCGCGCAGCCGGCGGAAACGCCACCACCACCTGGTGTTGGCGCCCCGGCCACGGGGATGTCAACACTCGAAGATCCTGTCATCCAGCCGTTCGGAACGACCTGTATCCAAAATTGCACTGGATATGTCGCGGCAAACATCGAAAGCAAGTCCAGCCAGCAGTCCTTCACCTTCCGGGCGAACTTCATTTCTGCCGGCGGAGTCCAGAATCCCCGCCAGCAAGTACGGATGCTTGGCTTCCAAGGTCAAGTGATCGACGAACAGAACCAGTACGGCGGCGGGCGCCAGTACAGCGGCGAGTTCCGGATGGGCCGCTCCTACCTGACGCCCGTGGCATCGGTCTGTAACACACTGTGGGAGGGCGGCGTTCAGCTCGGTACCGCGTGCACCGGCGTTTGACCCTGCTAACCGTGGCCAGCTGAGATCGAAGTAACTGCTTTGGCGCCAAAGCATTTCACGAAGCACAACGAACAACTCATATACAACAACAAAACTGGGCTAGGAGGACCTGCATCAACGCCGGCGCAGGCGCTGGGCCATCAATAGCAGCGGCCGAACCGTCTCGCTCTCCAATTAGCTCGCCGCATCGATGACCTGAGCGTTTTCCTCCCGTCACGGCGAGCGCGTAAGCGGCGTGATCAACAGTTCTGGAAGGCTCCCTTTTCGGTTCACGAGGCCGGTACCTCACGCAGGGGGGAACTGCTCGAAGTCAGCGTCCATCAGCCCTCGTTTTTACGAAAGTGGGTACGAAACCAGTTGCGTCGAGGGAACTCTCGGCTACCAGCATCCGCCTCCATGTCTAGGCGAGAGGTTCCTTCTACTCGAAGTTTCGGCGTTTCGCCCAAAACTGCGGCTCTAATCGCAGACCAATTCGATAACTTCCACCAATCGAACAAATCGAGTGTCGACACAACCCGTACATCGAGAGAGTTCACGAACTCGGGGCGGGTGTAGACCTGGCGCGAGCGGTCACTCGGATCCGTCTTTCGTTCATGATTGACAATCAGTGTCCCGCCGTTGACGGACTCGCTCGGATGCTCGCTCGCCCAGGTGGCGAGGTGCTTCTTGAGATCGCCGACGAGCGCTTCTTTTGCTCTACCGCCCTCCGACTTGACCTCTACGAGATACCTCCGTCCCTGATCATGGACGAGCAGGTCCGCCGACCACGTACCCTTGCCTGTCTCATCCAGATTGAGTATTTCGAGGTGCGCGTCCTCAAACACTCGCGCGACGGCTTTCTCGAGCTCAGTGCCACTCCCGTACAGCAGGCCGTCTCGCATGCTGGTCGCAGTCTCCCTCGCCTCCTCGAGCTCCGCCAGGAGCCGGGCGCACTCCTCCTCGTGCCGCTTCTCCATGTCGGCCAACGCATCCTGGGCTGCGATTTCTCTCGGGGTCTGCCATTCGGGTGCAACTGACCCTGCGATCCTGTACCGGCGGGCGGCCATCGGAGCGAAATGCGGGATCGCTTGCTGAACCAACCAATCGATGATCTGGGTCCAGTCGACCGCATCAGGGATGACGTACCACCGCATGCTGCCGTCAGCGGGCGCCCATGCTGCTACCACGGGATTGCCGAGGGCATCGATCAGGATGGGTTCGAAGCTCCCGCGCGGCGGGCTCGGAGTTTGAGCGCCCGTTGGCGATTCGAAGGCGGTGCCGAGCAACTCCAGGGACCACCACGGTGCGGTAGCGGGGCGGTTGAGCAATCGCAGTCCGAGATCCTTATCGGCGACGTTCAGGCCAGGAGCGAGTATGGGCCAGGCACCGGCCGGAAGCCGCCCGCCGCCGATCGTGCCGCGGGCGTCGGGGAGCAGGAAGGAGCTATCTGAGCCTTGGAAGAGCGATTTCACTGGTTCGGCGCGGCTGGCGGTGCCGAGCATACTGATGACGAGTGCTGGCTCATCTCGCTCGTTTGCTCCGGCTGAGAAGCGTCGAAATTCGTCGGCGCCACCACTACGGTCAAAGATGTGTGGGTCGATCGCGGCCACGCAATCGGCAGCTTCTTGTCCTAGCCACCGCGGCTCAACATCTAGTTGATCCCAGTCGATCGCGGCGGCACTAATCGGTGTCTGCTGATCAGTGTCGTCACCGGTCGCCGAATGCTTCCTGGCCGGTGTGGCTGGTTGCTCGGAGGGAGCTGCACACCCGATGTGCACGGGTAGGGCGGGGGATCGCGTCACCGGTGAATCGTACGGCGGCTCGACGTCGGAGTGGGTCGACGTGGGCGAGTTCTACTCGAGCATCTTGTAGACGGGGTTCGCCGCTGCGGCGACGCGTGTCTCCTGCCCGGCTGCCGCGGTGTAGCGAGACGTCGTTTGAATCGACGAATGCCCGAGCATCTGCCGCAACTCGTAAACCGAGACACCTTGGTCCGCAAGACCGGTGGCGAAAGTATGCCGCAACTGGTGCACCAGAGCTCCGCGCACCTTCTGGTCCTCAATACCGGCCCGGAAGTACGCCCGTTTGGTGCGGTATTGCACCAGCGATCTCGACACGCGAGCACCGTCCGGGCCGACGAACAGGGGATCGGTCGCCCGGAAACGGGTCCACGGTGTGGAATCAGATCGCGCACGTACGCGACCGGTGTGAGGAAAACGGATCGCCCGCGACGCGAGGTACTCACCGAGTACGTCGACCAGGCCAGCTTCGATCGTGACGGTGCGATCCTTGTCTCCCTTTCCTCGCACGCGTACCGCTTTCGCGCCGTTGGCGCCGTCCACATCGCGCAGATCTCGGATGTCGAGGCCGACGAGTTCGGAGAGCCTGCAGCCGGTCAGAAGGGAGGTGAGCACGATCGCCAGGTCACGCTCCGGCCAGGCTCGAGCGTGGGTGTCGTCCGGATCACCCACTGCGGCCAACAATTTCGCGACAGCTTCGCCGTCGAACGACGACGGTTGCCGCTTGGACATCGCCGGCCGCCGAACCGTCGACATCGGGTTGGCTTCGAGGAGATCCTCGGTGCACCAGAAGCCGCACAACGTATTCCACGTCGACCAGCAACGCCGCACGCTCGCCGGAGCGCGGGTTTCGGCGAACCGGGCGAACGCACGGCGCATGTGGTCCTTGTCGAGGACGGCTGTCGTCAGGTGCTCGATCGGAACGGTCAAGTCGGCGGCGAGGGCGTCAGCGATGCCGACGAAATCGTGGCGGTAAGCCTCAGCGGTGTGGGTAGACATGGTTCCGCCCTTGCGCCAGTTCATGAAGGTATCGAACGCGACGTCGAGGGAGGTGCTCACAGTTCGGGGGCCTCTCGTCGACAGCGTGGGGAGTGGGGTCAGGCCCACTCATTTTGCTACATAATAGTAGTTATGTAGCAAAACGGTGGGAAGCACTTTCAGCGTGCCGACTACTCAGCAATCCGCGAACTCCACTGGCCCGGAACCAGATCGGTTCCGGGCCAACAGGGTGTCGAGGCGGCTACTTCAACTTCTTGATGTCCTTGCCGTTGAGACTGTAACCACCCTTGAGACGCGTCCCCTTCTCACGAGTGGCCGTGCGCAAGATCCGCGCGATCTCCTTCTCGCTGCTCGGGAGCCTCACGTCCTTGGCGTACTTGGCGTACTGCTGTCCCAAGCCGGTGCTGCTGTTGCGGGCAACCGGGTCGCCCCCGAGTCCACCGAGAGCCCCGAGGACGCCCACGGTGGCGCCGATCCGGCTCCCGGCCGCCTTCATCTTCTTGAAATCCATGGTGGTCAGTTCTCCTTCGGATTGAGCAGAGCGTGGTGTTCGGTCAACTCGTTGGCCTGACGTCCGATCTCGAGGATGGTCGGACTGTCGAAGGCCGGCGCAGGCACGGCGGTGCGGGAGCCGGCGTAGGAACGGGACGCGCGAATCGCCTTGTCGGCGCTGCTGCCGGTGACCCTCTGCGCCGCGGCCTCGGACGCAGCAGCGAGGGTCCGGTGCAAGGTAGCAAGGACGATCCCCGACTCCTCCACGAGAAGAGCGCGCTGCTTGCCGAGCTGCTGGATGGTCGCTTCACGATTCCCGAGCTGACTGGCCAGATGCTTGACGCGATCGGTCTGATCAGAGCCGTTCTCGTACTCGGACATGTAGTTCAAGTAGCCCGCCGTACCGACGAGAACCGCCAGCAATCCACTCAAGGTCAGCACCAACGCCAGCGGCGTATCCGCTTCCATCCCTTCGGTGAAGATACGGATCCCCATTACCGACGACGCGAAAATCACGATCGCGGCAAGCGCGATCTGCTCGGCGCGCATCCGTTTGCGGGTCGAATCCGGAGCCCCGAGCGCGGTGTCCGCGTCCTTGAACCTACGGTGCCGGGCACCGCTACGGCCCATGATCTCCGCGAACAGCCAGGTACCGAAGATCGCGAACACGATCGCGGTGCCAGCCCCGACCAACGCGGGTCCATCGAGATTGAACACCTGACGCAGGTTGACGTTGAGCAAGCCCATCATCGCCAACAGGAACACCGGGAAATCGAGCATCATCAACCGCCGATTCCGGGCCTTGCTGTAATCGCGGTCGATGAGGTGCTCCTTGGAACCCTCCCCGATCTTGCGCGTGACCTGATCACGCATGGTGTCGTGCGCGTCCTGCGCCTCACCCGGAGTGAGCAACTCCCCGTTCGGACCATGAAGCGACATGATGTCAGCAGCGCCGATCAGCTTGTCGAGCATGTTGATCTGGCCGTACAAGCTGCGGAGCTTGGCGATCAACGGGACCACCTTGCGTTCGACGTCCTTCGCCAACCCCTTCTCCGCACGGCCGACGACCTTCGCGCGCACCGCCTGCTCACCGAGCGTCAGCTCCCCAACCACAGGACGGGTGTCGAGGCGATGGCTTTCGGTGACCAGCGCCTGGACTGCGGGGATCTTCGACGCCGGCATAGGGCCGAGACCGAACAGCGAGGAGATCTTCTCCCCCCGCGGAATCGTCACCTCCCCGCGTGCAGGCTTGCCGGCCGGGTCCTCCCACCGGGCGAACTGGTTCTCAAAGTTCTCGATGTCAGTCATCGTGACTGCCCCTTCGACTCTCACATGCTCCGGAGGATTCCGGGGCGATGAGATAACGAAATCGCCACACACACGGCGCTGTCGTGGGGTTGTGTGCTGTGTGTGCTGTAAATAGATAGGCGCGTACGCGCCTGGTCCGAGAATCGTCTGACCGCCCGTCCGGTCTGAACCTCGAAGGGGCGATGTTGACGAACGAGCCAGAGCTGAGCTGGACACCAGCGCAACGCGCGTATTCGGTATGGCTCGAGGAGACAATCGAGGCGTACCAAAACTTGCCCGCTGTTTACCGGTGGATGCAGCGATACCTTCGCGACCATGACCTCTTGGACGGGCTAGGCAAGGGGTGGCACGTCGGCAATAAGACGCCGTCTAGCGCGTATACCCAATGGAGAAAAGGGCGCGCGGAGGACCCTGCGCCGGTGCCGACGACGCCGGACAAGGATGCCCTACAGCAAGCGCTCATCGCGGTGGTGAGTGACGCCGTTCCGCAGCCGCCTGAGCGTATCCAGAGACTGGGATTGGATCCCGACGGCCGGTGGGACACGTTCGCGAAGGTGTTCTGGGCAGTCCACAATGCGAAAGACGCGTCACGGACGAGTACGGCAAAACAAGCAGCTGAAGGCGCACATTCGGAGGAACGCGCCCGCAAAACCCGCGATCTCACCGCCACGGAACCTGTGTCGGCAGCCGAACTCGACCCGAAAGCACTGAATCTGGGGTCGTCGATGTTCGGCGGCGGAATACCTCCGTACGTCGCGCGGACCGCGGACGTTCAGCTTGCGGAACGGCTCACGGCGATCTCCACAGGTATCACCGTGGTCGTGGGCCCACCGAAATCCGGGAAATCGCGCAGCGTCCTCGAAACACTCGCCGGTGCGGTCCCGGATGCCACGGTGCAATGGATCAACCCCGCCCCTGGGGTCCTGCCAGCGCTGGTTGATCTGCATAGGAAAGAAAAGAACGCCGGCCCTGGCGTTGTCGTTCTCGATGACGCCCAGTTTTTGGGTGTGAACCCTATGGACGGGCTCAACGCGCAGCGGTTGACCGAACTCGCCTCGAGGAGCCGGTTGATCGTCATCGTCCACGAACACGACCTCGGCACATGGCGCAATCAGATCAACAACCGCACCGTCACCGCTGATGCCGATCTGTCCCGGATCGGTGCGACACCTGAACTGATCGAACTCCTCGACGAACACCGAATCTACTACCAAACAATCCTCGACGCCTCCGAATTAGGAACAGCCACAGCACTATTGGACAACGTAACGTCTCCGGTCGCAGGGCTCGATTTCACACGCCTGGCCGAAGCGCTCGCTTCCGTAGATCACTTCAAATCCGAAGCCACCAAAGAACTCGCCGCCGGCGGTATCCGCGCTGCTCTCATCGAAGCGGCGATCGATGCGACCATTCTTTACCCCACCGGCGCCGAAATTAAACAACTCGAACAACTCTGCAAGCTGCACTACCTGCGCTTTCGCCCCAATCTCCCCTGGCGCACTGGTCAATTCGACGACGCCTTCGGCTGGGCCGCCGAAGGTTACAAAGGATCTCCCCACGCCATCCTCATCCGCACCCCCGACCATGATCAGGAGGAGTATCAACTCTTCGACGCCCTCACCCCACACCTGAGAGCTGCAACCCGTTCACTCAATCTCCTGACTGGCCTCGAACTCGATTCGAATGCCGAGTTCCACGCCGGGCAGTGGGAGTACAACTCAGAGCGCTACGTCGCGGCGGAGCATTGGTTCAAAGTGGCATCGGACCATCGTCACAGCGGCGCCATGTTCAACCTCGGGGTGCACGCTCACGACCGCGCAGACGTCGACGCGGCTCGAAGCTGGTGGGAAATGGCCGCCACGTACGGCGAAGCGGACGCCATGTTCAACCTCGCGGTCTTGTGCCATATCGACAACGACATGCCCAGGGCGTGGGGTTGGTTTGCATGCGCGGCTGCCCACGGCCAGACCGAGGCCATGGCCAACCTCGGCAAGAAAGCGCGCGACGACAATGATCACGGCACCGCGAGAATATGGTTCGAGATGGCGGGCGCACTTGGCCACTTTGAATCAGAGGTAGCCGCCGCGGTCCTAGCGTACGAAGACAACGACCTCGTCACTGCACGCGCCATGCTCGAGAAAGTTGCCGCGACATCACCAACTGACATCGCTCAAGATGCTCTCGCTCTACTTGAAGAGATCTCCAATGTGCTTGACGCCTAAGGTCGGGGAAACGACCAAGAAGTTTGAGATCTTCCCAAGAAGTTTGAGATCTTCCGAGGGGAAGAGCCAAATACCGTCCACCGTTCCCACCGCCTTAGTAGTTGGTTCTACTAGTTGATGGTGAGGGTGACGATGCGGTTGCGCACCGCGAGGTCTTCGCGGAAGTTGCCACCGGGCATGTTGTCGATGATCTGCCCGCCGGGGCGGGCGGTCCCGATCGCCGCGATGGGAGCGCCGAGGTCACGGAGTCGGGTGAGGACGGCCTGCGCGCGGCGCTTCTCGAGGTCAGGGCCACCACCCCAACTCTCGTGAGGGACGGAGGCACTGTGGCCGACCGCGTCGACAACCGTCGTTCCGGGGCAGTTGTTCAACTCCTGCGCGATCGGTGCAAGCACGCCATCGACACCGCCGAGCAGGATGTCGCTTTCCGGGGCGAACGCGATGCTGGTGTCGATGTCGATCTGACCGGCGCACTGTGTGCTCAGCTGGTTGAGCTCGACGACGGGTACCGGAGTCGTCGACACCGGCGGCAGATCACTCACCGGCCCCGGAAGCACGTCGCAAGCAGTGGCATTCATCCGCCAGCAGAGACCGGTCATCATGGTCTGCAACGCAGTCCTCACCGCCGGACCAGCGACCGTCTGAGCACTACCGGGAGCCGGGTAGCCCAGGCCGACGAAAGTGATGTTCTTGCCCGCCGCGTCGGGCAGGTTCCGATCATCGATCGCGTCGACGAACTGATCAGGAGCGGTGATCCAGTTGCCGGCGGCGTTGAGATCGATCGGGTCGACCGTGGCGAATCCGCTGCTCATGAGGACTACCCGACCTCCGGAGGTGGTGGCCTCGAGTGCCCGATCGAGGACACCCAACACATCCAACCCGGGGTGGCTCGAGCTGACTGAAGACGCAGTCTGCTGAAGGTTCTCGATGTTCGCGGCGATCTTCTTCTCCGCCTTGCCGTCAGTAGCCTCGACGGCCTCGCCGCGCATCGGAGTCAGATCGACGGTGGTGGTCGTTTCCGGAGTGACCAGGGTGACGATGCCGTCTTCAGGATTCAGAGATCCAGCCGCGTGTTCGGTCAGCAGATCCATGATCGCCTCGGTCGAGGGGGCAGGTTCGTTGCTGGTCGCCGTCATCGCGATCGTCAACGCGGACGGGGATTCACTACTGCAGGCGGACAACGTCGTCACCGCCGTCAGCACCAACAAGGCAGCAGCACACGTGGTGCGGGTGATCGTCATGATCGGTGTTCCCTTCGTAGAGGTCATGCACAGAAACCGAGGCGCGCAGCGGAGCCAGCGAGTTCCGCCAGCTGCGGAAGTCGCTCGGTGTGCCGGCGAAGCAGGTGATGATCTGCCCGTCATGGAGCACGAGAAGGTGCTGTCTGCTGGTGCGGCGAGTGACGTATCCGGCGTCGTGAAGTTTGGCGACGAGTCGGCGCTGTTCCTTGTGCATCCGGTCTCCTCGGTTCTGTGCGGGCCGCAGCGGGGTGGGCTGCAACTTCGCTTCCGATGAGATCGCCACACACACGGCGCCGTCGTGGGGTTGTGTGCTGTGTGTGAGGCTTTTAGAACTTCGGCGGGGTTGGGAGAATGCCGACCAATCGATTGTCAACTGTCATCGGTCGCATACAGAGCGTGCGAGGAACTGAGAAAGGTCATGCTGCCTATACCGTTCTTGGAGACAGATAATCCAGATCTTGAACGTGCACGCCGACGGATTGGCCCGCTCACCAACCTGCAAGTCACTCGAAGCCCGGACAGGCCTGATCCGCACCTGTGGAACGCCAGTCGAACCGTCGCTCGACGGCCTTGCCCTACCTGCACCTCCATTGAGAATTGAGCGTCACTCGTCGGAGTCCTTTGGAGTGATCTCGCTCGCCCGCCCGTGCTCGCACCAGCCGCACACTGGGCATCGGACGCGGTACTCGAACATTCCGTGGTCGTCACTGCCTAGTGATTCGACAACGGTGATCGCGTCAGCGCTCTTGGGACATACGTTGCCTCTGAAGAACCCGTTCCCCACTCTGACGGCGATCGCTACGGAACCCCATGTTGTCCCCAAGATATCCCCCGACAAGTCCGTCAATCTGCGGCCATGCGGTGAGATTCGTTCCGGCAGAGCAGCTCCCGCTTCAGCGCTACGAAGATCTATAACACCAGTCGTGAGCCTTTCGGTAGCCTGATTTCTCGTCGTTCGGTGGGCAGGCTTGCCGCGGCACGGATGCTGCGGATGTCATCGGCAGTCAACGGCGCTGACAGATCGCGCTGGATGACCACGGTGCCGTCCCGATACGGAAATGCCTCCACGGTGGGCGGGAGCTGGGTTTCGTCGACGGGGAACTCTTGACCCAAATAGGTGCAGCTGCCGATCGTCGCACCGCCGGGCACGTAACTCTGAACCCGCGACTCAGCTCGCCGGTAGAGGACCGCTGTGGGGGCGTCCCAGATATCAGTGAGCCCTTGAACGAGGTTCAATGCCAGTGTGATCCGAGATTCGTCGGCGAAAGTGCAGATGAAACTTCCCGTCCCCGAAGTGCCCCCGAAACCAGCCACCACGCGAATATCGCCGGCATTCGAGTACAGGCTTAGGTGTTGTGGGAGCGAGAGTGGATACATCCCACCGGTGGCGTGGCGTGATCGCCGCTTCTCGATCAATGTGGCTTCGATCGATTCTTCCGTCGGCGGCACCAGGATCTGCCGAACGTTCGAGGCGAGTATCTGCTCGACCGTCGCCTCGGGCGGGGAGATCGTCGCCTACCGACTGATAGAGGTCGACACCGAAGACCGGGTCGATGTCGCGAAGTAACTGCAGCGAACGAACAACGAGAGCGGCGGTGACACTTTCGGATGCTGGCGGCCCCTCAGACGAGATGGCTCTCAAGGTCAGTCCGTCCGTCATGGTTCGGAGCAGTGATGTCGACGGCATTTTCACTCCTTTTCCGTCGCGGCTCAGGCGAATCGTTCACTAATCTGCGGGTCGTAGAGGCGATAGCCGAGTGAGTGCATCGCGCCGATGATCTCGTTGGCATGCTCTCCTCGGAATTTGTAGCCGATGAACTCGACCAACTGCTCACCGATGGATACGTCATAGGCCGGCGTTCCTTCAGGGTCAGTCCCGGGCGGGCGCAGGAACTGCCCGTCCCACGTCCAGCCTGGGAGGTCCTCCGCAAACGCCCGCAAGACACGGTCCCGGTCCACCACGTCGACACCTTTGACGGATTGCTCGTCGTTCAGGCGCGTGTAGACGTTGTCGGGGTCGAGATCATCGCCTCCAGCCCAGAACGCCAGGTTGTAGCTCATGCCGCCTAGTATGCCTGCCCTGACCATCGGGGGCGGGGTTGATGATTGCGACGTTCGCGGTGATCTCTCTGTACGAGCCGGTGAGGATGGTGGGGATCGCGCGTCGTCGGCGGATGATTCAGCTGCGCTGGACATGATCGGTTCTCCCCCGCGAAATCCCGTTCGTCTGAGGGGGATCGACGGACCTGCAAGGTTCAAGCTGCTTAAATCGACGGATGACGATCACCGGTTTGATCAGCGCTGGGCACCACACGTTTCTCATCTCCGCAGCCGACACCGATCCCACGGACACATACACCACGGGCCAGGTTTTCGACGCCGGCAACAATCTCATCTCGGTCCACACCGGCATCGCCTACGGCCCGGTCAACGTCACACTCGAACTGCTCTCCGGCGAAGACCACATCTTCGAAAACGGTGGACCCTACATCGATCTCGATGCATGGGACAACATCGAGGAAGTCACCGTCGTATGCCGTGAACCGATGCTCTTCATCACCTTGGAGAACGAGATCGTCGAAGAATTCGGCGAACTCACCTCTCCTAAGGGAGCGCGCCATTTCCGCATCGCCACCCGCGGCCGGGCCACGCATTGGGACCTCGACGTCGATACCCCCACCGAGGACTACCTCATTCAAACCTGGCCCTCCGGAGGCCCATCGATGATCCGCGAGATCAAAGCCACCGACGGTGTCTGGCTCAACGAGGAGTGAACTGCGTAAGGCCGTCGCTGATGCTTCGTTGCCGGCCTACTCGCGTGCAAGAGAACTCGGGTATTGATCGGGACTGACGGTTGCAGGTGCAGCCTGCAGAATGAGCGCAAGACGTCGACGGTGGACCGACTGGATTTGTATGCGCGCACTCCGCAGGCTGCTGGCGGAACTGTACCCGGAGATGACTGCGTCTAATCTCTGCTGGTCGCAGTGGCAGTCGGGGGCCGAGCGCAAACGACGGCACACTTCGACTCAGGAAGGGTGCGTGATTCTCGGGTGTTTTCCGTTGGAAACACCTGCAGTTCGCAACAGCTGACGGCCGGTGGCGGAATCCACGCCGGGTTAGGAAGATACGGGTGTGTGAGAGACGCTTCCCCTCACACCCGCTTTCGTATCAGCGTTGAATGTCGTGTCGTCTCAAACGGATCGAATTCAGTGCGCGGCGTCGAAGGCGTCGAGGATCTCCGCTTTGACCCGCCCCCGCGGTGCCACGTCGTAGCCGTTCTTGACTGCCCAGTCCCGCACTGCCTGCAACTGCTCTTTCGAGCGACCTGAACCGGTATCCTTCGCCGTCACATCAGCTTTACTGCCGCGGCGTGCCTTTCCGACTTTCTCGGCGACCTTCACGAAAGGCTCGAGGGCGGCGTTGAACTTGTCGACGTTCGTCGGCCGCAGATCGATCAGGTAGTCCGACCCCTGATACGAGAATTGGATGCGTTCGCCGAATCCGTCGTCGATCGGCTTACCGTCGAGATCGTCGATAAGTTGGCGAATCACTCTCTCAGCCATGCAACATCGTCTCCAATTCGATAGGAATCTCTCCAATGACCGGGTAACCCTAGCAACCCTTGTCGGCACCGAGACGACCTCGAAGGCGCCGAGAGTTACCTATGCCCCGGACCGACTGCACCGCCTGGCCAGGCCGGGAGGCAAAGGTGCTTTACTCGACTGATGGGCTGGTCGGTGCGGAGATGGTTTCAACGGAGACCGCGGCCGGCAGGACCACAGGGGTCGGGGCAGGTGCAGGTCGCGACGCCTGAGGTTCCCACTGCGCACACACAGTTCTACGAGCGTCAACGCATAGCGTGGGAGCGGGCGGAAGCCGAGTTCAATTCCCGCACATGGCCCTTCCTGATCGTGAGCGATGTGTCGCAGTGGGCGCTTACCTGGCTCCCAGTCGGCCTTGTAGACGCCTCGCCAGCGGAACTGGAAGCCGCGTACGTACGCGGCGAGATCCCATATATTCCGTTTGCTCCATCTGTTGAGCTTGCCGAGGTGGTGATCGCACAAGCAGTCGAGGACGGCATCGTGCTTCTCCCCACACCGGGACGACTGACGAGCACCTACGTGCATCGAGACCCCACCACCGAGATGGAGACTGCCAGGGGCTACGGACTGAAAGTCGCGGACAGCGCAGTGCTGGAAATCCGCTCTGCCGCCGGCGTGATCTGCGAAGGGGAACTGGGCAGTTCGGAGGGTTCCCCGCTGCACGGCGCGGCCGCGATCGAGCGAATAGTCCACCAAGTCATCAACACCTTCGCCCACGTGCGGCCCTTCCTCCACTACGCCTGGGACAAGGACCACCAACCCAATAAGCGGCCACCTCAGCAATGAGCGCCGGTCAATGCCGAACAGCGACAGGCAACTCGACGTCGCAGATGGAGGAAGAGTGGATCTGGAGCATGTTGCGAGATTTGTCGTCGCACCCGAATTGGTCGAGATCGACGACCTCACCGCGCAGGACCGCCGACAGCTACCGGAGCACTGGCTGCACGCACTCGCCGGGGACCGTGCATGGCGCCTAGCGGAAGTCTTGAAGCGGTGGAACAACTTCGGGCGACCGATCATGTCCGACACCTACACGACGATCACTGTCCTCCGCACGGCCACAGCGTCAAGTCGCCCCACGCTCCGCCCCGAACTATCCTCTCGATATGCATCTGACATTCGCAGCAACATACGACCCTGACGCCGACGCTTCATACATCTATGTGGCCTCCGACAGGGCGAACGGAGACGCCGTGCGCCAACAGCACGTCCACTGCGACAGCTCTGACGGCCAGATCATCCTCGACTACGACAGAGACGGACGGCTCCTCGGTATCGAACTACTCGGAGCCTCGTCCCTCCTACGCGCGTCCGCGCTCTCCCCGATCGAGTAACCGGAGACCGGCCCCTAGATCTCTGCATCGAGATGTCGGGCCCGCGTACTACTCTGTGTCTTGCGACGAGAATCAGGTCGCCACACTGACCAGACCGCAGCGAGAGCCAAGGTCCTGACCTGCAAGATCCTTGCAGATCGGTCACATGTGGCGACCTGATCTTATTGAATTCCTGCCGGCTACTTCGCGGCTGGACGATCCGGCATCTTCATCATGATGAGCTCCGCGCCGTCCTTGTACCGGTAAGCCCACTGACCATCCTTCGTAAGCACCGTGCCGGCCTGGCCCTCGTCCGGGGCCGGGCTCCACCCTTGGACCCCATCGGGTTCTGCATTCTCGCTCATCTCGCTATTGTCTCAACCTCGGAAAACCGGCCGAAACCAGTACAAACCCGCGCACAGTAGAAGGCATGAGCGCCGCCTCCGGAAAGCCAGTGCCGCCGATGCTCGCCACGCTCGGGCATCCCCCAACCGGGGAGCGCTGGGCCTTCGAGAGTAAGTGGGATGGCCAAAGAGCCATTGCCACAACGGGTTCCACTCCGCCCAAACTCTGGTCCCGCAACGGCAACAACATTACCGCGTCGTTCCCTGAGATCGTCGATGCGCTCAGCGCTGTGCTCGATCACCGCGAAACCGTCCTCGACGGCGAGATCGTCGCACTCGGACCGGACGGTGTCCCGTCCTTCTCTCGATTGCAACGCCGAATGCACGTCCTCAAACCCACCGCGCAGCTCCGCAACGACGCCCTGACCACCTACTACGTCTTCGACGTCCTCGACATCGACGGCACCTCGACCACCGATCTGCCCTACCTCGAACGCCGCGAAGCGCTCGCCAACCTCAGCCTCGAACACCAGCGAATCAAAGTCCCACCCCACTGGCTCAACGTCGACGGACCGACCATGCTCGAGGTCGCCCGCAAACACCACCTCGAAGGCATCGTCGCCAAAAGCATCACCTCGACCTACCAACCCGGAAAACGGTCCCCGAGCTGGCTGAAAACGCCCATACGTTCCAACACGGAGGGAATTCTGTGCGGATTCGTTCCTGGATCCGGCAGCGCCGCCGGCGGAATCGGATCGCTCATCCTCGGCGCCCATGACGATTTCGGATCACTCATCTACATAGGAAGTGTCGGTACGGGCTTTTCTTCGAGACTGCGCGGTGAACTACGTGACCAGCTTCTCGAGATCGAGCGGCCCACTAGTCCGTTCGCGATCGCGCCACCACGAGCGATCGCACGCGAAGCACGTTGGGCTGAACCGCTTTTGGTGTGTGATGTGGAGTATCGGGAGAACTGAGCGGAATTGCATTGAACGCATCAATTCGGCATAGGCTCGTGCATCATTTTCGCTGGTCAGCCTTGTCGTTTCCGATGGTAGCGGTGACGTTCATCGGCGCTAGCTGCGCATCAACATGTGGCACATCAATGTTGTATCTGATACAACATACTTGTGACTCCGCATCCGCCTGGCTCGGCGCACTTAGTGCTGGCGGACAATGTCGTTCACCTCGATCCGGCACCGGCGGTGTTCGCAGCGATGTTGGAGAGTTGGCGCAGGCAGCAGTCTGCGCGGTTCCTCAAGGAGGGGACGGTGGTGCGGAGAACGCGGCTGATGCAGCGCCTGGTGACGTTCTCTGGGTTGTATCCGTGGCAGTGGACACCGGCGGAAGGCGAAGCCTTCATCGACCATCTTCGCGGTGGGGATGGGCCTCTGGCATTGTCTACGGCTCGCAGTTACGAGGTCGCGATCAGCATGTTCATGGAGTTCTTACTGGATTCGCGGTACGGGTGGTCGCAGGTGTGTCAGGACCGATTCGGTGAAGCGCCGCAACAGATTTTCCATGAAGGAAACTCGATCCTGCATAAGGATGACTACGAGGGTGATCCACGCAGGCGGCCGTTCACATACGACGAAATCCAGGCGCTGTTCGAGGCTGCGGAAGCCCGCCCGGGAAAGATCACGGAGCGAGGAGTGAAGGGTGCACTTGGTGCAGCACGCGATGCCGCGCTCCTGAAAACTATCTACGCCTACGGGCTGCGACGCACAGAGACTGCGAAATTGGACCTCGCTGACTTACGTCGAAACCCGAAGATGCCGCAGTTCGGCCGGTTCGCCAGCGTGATGGTGCGGTTCGGAAAGTCTTCCAAAGGGGCTGCGCCTAAGCGACGCTCGGTGCTGTTGGTTCCGGAAATGGATTGGGCTGTCGAGGTGCTCGAGGAATGGGTGACGGATCTGCGGCCCCGTTTCTCGCCAGGGAATCACCCGGCGCTCTGGGTGACCGAGCGATTGGGCAGAATCTCGCCGCGATCGATCAACGAAGCGTTTGTGGCGGCTCGCCGTGACGCCGGTCTCGACGAGAACCTCGATGTTCATTGCCTTCGGCACAGCGCGGTGACGCATTGGACCGAGTTCGGTTATCCGCCACGGTTTGTCCAGGAGCAGGTCGGGCATTCGCATGCGGCGACGACTGCTATCTACACCGGTGTGTCCAACGAGTTCCGCAATCAGTTGTTGGTTGCGTCATTGAGAGCGCGCCTTGGCGACGATTGGGATGTGAGAGTGTGATCAAGAAAATGGGGTACCGCTGGCGGTTGCGGGATCTGATGGCGGACCAGCAGATGTTTCAGACGTCAAACCTGGTGCCGCTGTTGGCGGAACGCGGAATTGTCCTGTCGCGGGAACAGGTTTACCGGCTGGTGACCCAGCCCCCGCAGCGACTGAGCATGGACGTCTTGGTCGCGCTTTGCGACATCCTCGGCTGCACGCCGAACGATTTGATCGAAGCGCAGGTCGTCAATCAGCAGGTCAGCAAGACTGCCGGAGGCGGCGCCGAGCCAACGCCCATTGCACCGCGCCGAACAGTAGTTCGTCGGCCGGGTCAGTGATGAGGCAGGAGGCTGATCAGCAATGCCGTCCAGAGACCTCAGTGACATCCGTGAGCGACTCGTCGATGTCCTGCAACAGGTGGCCGGGCCTCGCCTGACCGCCGGGCACGCACAGGAACTGCTCGAGGAAGCGCGTTCATGGAACCAGTCAGGCAACGCCCGCGACTTGGACAGGCACCTCGCTGAACATCCAGATGCATTCACCGCTCCCTCGCCGAATTGTCCTCTGTCCCTGGAACGGTTGCTGAAACTACTCACCGCCAACGGTTTCGGAGACAGTGTTGTCCTATTGGGGTGCGCACTATGCGGGCGTACCGACAAGTTGCTCAAACGCCGAACGCCCGAAGGTCGGTGCTGCGATCGATGCCTTGAGCGTGTCGAACGGCGGCAGTGTGCTCGTTGTGGCAAGACCGCCAGAATTGTCACCCGGCGTCCCGACGGCCCCGTTTGTCGCAGTTGTTATGCTCACGATCCGGCCAGACAGGCCAAATGCTCACGATGCGGCGAGGTCAGGCCGCTCGCGGGGCGAACCGAGGACGGCGCTCCGCTCTGCAGCAAGTGCACCCCCAAGGCTGAGAAGCCGTGCTGCCAGTGCGGCAGGGTGGCGAGAATCAGCGCAAATACGTCCAAAGGGCCGGTCTGTAAGAACTGTTACAGCAGCCCACCCCGGCTCTGCGGAATCTGTGGGCAGATACGTCGGATCCAGCGGCGCGGAGACGGGGGCGACCGCCCCGACGTCTGCTACAAATGCGCTCGCATGGGTGACTGCGCTGGCTGTGGTCGGCGCCGCGGCGGAGGCCGGTATCGCGGTGGCCCGTTCTACTGCTCAACCTGCTGGCCCAAGCCGAAACGACCCTGCGCTATCTGTGGTGAGACGAAAGCAATCAGCGTCAGGTGGCCGCTCGGGTCAGTCTGCCAGCGTTGTTACCGCTCGCGTCTGGAACGACCTGAACCCTGTGCGGACTGCCATGCCACACGCATCCTGGTCTGCGTCGATGAAACTGGCGCTTTCACCTGCACCCGCTGCGGCGGAGTCGACCTCGACTTCACCTGCCGCAGTTGCGGTGAGGAGGGCCCCGGCTTTCGCGACGGCAAATGCAATCGTTGTCTCGTGATGACCAAGATCGCTCGACTGCTCGACATCGACGACCCAGCGTCCAATTCGCACCTACAGCCCTTGTTCACAGCACTCGCGGCGGCGAACCCAGGCAGCGTCCACACCTGGATCACCAACGAAGCTTCCCTCACTTTGCTCGCCAGCCTGGCTGCACGAGGTGCCGACATCACCCACGAAGAATTTGACCTACTTCCGCAGAACGCCCGCACGCACCATATCCGCGAATCCTTCGTCTGCGCAGGCGTTCTCCCGCGACGCAACGAGGCGCTGGCCCAGCTGCAACTTTGGGCTGACCGCACCATTTCAGCTCTGCCGCATCAACATCAGCCTCTCATCCGCGCTTACTCCGAATGGCACATCATCCGCCGCGCCCGCCGTCGCGCTGCGCGCGGCACGTTCCGCGAGGCAGCGAATCGGTCGAACCGACAACGAATCCGCTGCGCCATCGACTTCGTGATATGGCTCGATTCCAAAGGAACTTCTGTTGCAGGACTGAGCCAGCAGCATCTCGATACCTACCTCGACAAGAGCCCCGCCAATGTCCAGGCCTTGTTCACCTTCATCTCCTGGATGGGTGCCCGCGGCCTCATTACCGATATCGATATAGTCCGTCCCAAAGATGCCCTCCCACAAGAGTTTCAGGATGAGGAAGACCATGCCGAGCAGCTGCGGCGATGCCTCACCGATAGCTCCCTGCCGCTCGAGATTCGGGTAGTCGGGGCTCTGATCAGGCTCTATGGACTACCTGTCGTCCGCATCGTCGAACTCACCACCGACCGATTCCGGCACGAGGATGCAGCGGCCTACCTGACGATTGACGAGAATGCCGTCATGGTCCCACCTTCGCTGGCTGTACTCATCGATGAACTACTCCGAAAATCAACGGATAATGTTCGAAGCAGCGATATTCGGCATCCGGCCTACCTGTTTCCGGGGAGGCCGCCGAGTCGACCTCGAAGTACCCAACTTCTGTGGCGTCAGTTGAAAGAACACGGGTTGCCTACCCGCGCTGCTCGGAACACGGCCATGATCGCCAACGTCACCCATCTCGACGCCGTCGTGGTCAGCGATCTCTTCGGCGTTGCCCCTAAGACGGCACATAAATGGGCTCAGTATGCGAGTACCAGTTGGGCGACGTACCTAGCGGCGCAGGACAAGTCCAGGTAAGCAATCGAATTCGGCTATCAGCAGTGAGGAAATTCGAAACACCTGGTTGTGCTGTTACGGACCGAGCCGACAAATGGGAGCAAGGTGATAGGTCACGGCGCACGGCGCGTCGTCGTGCGCGGAGCGATGTCGATCCGGGAGCTGGCGGCTTCGAGGGCGAGTCGGCGAACCTCGACGATGGCTCGTTCGAGTATTACGGTTCCGATGAGCATCGTCTCGACGGCGGACGTCCGATCCGGCATGGCCCGGGCGTACTCCACTTCGATCTGCGCAGTGCGCTCGACCATCTCGGCGACACTGTCGAAATCGGTGAGCGTTGTCGGGAAATCGAACCGGCGCAGCGTAGCGACAAGTTCGGCCAGCCGATGCGGCGCGGGCGCGCCCGGATCGATGTCCCAGCCCCTGGACGAAAGCCATTCCTGCACTTCGTCGTAGGCCGTCTGGATATCGGTGGACACGGTCTCGGTGGGTGCCTCGTCGAGGCCGTGCATTACCGCCCCGAATGCGTCGTGCATGGGCGTCGATTCATCGTCAACCGCTGCGAGCGTGGCACGCACATGTGAAATCGAGAGACCGCCGATATCGATCAGGGAGCGGATCAGACGCAGTCGCCGAATGTGCTGTTCGCTGTACACAGCCTGATTGGTGGCTGTCTGCACACCGCCCGTCAGTAGTCCCTCACGCAAGTAGTACTTGATGGAGGAAACCGACACCCCGCTGCGCTGACTGAGTTCAGAAACCTTCACTCGTCCGTCCTTGACTTCACAAGTAGATAGTAGCACTATCCATTATGGAAAGTAGATAGTAGCACTATCCATTATGGATAAGAGCACTATCCATACCGTGAATCGATCACGGGACCGACAACGAAGGGGACGCTCCGATGGCCCGAAGTCGAGTCCAGACCGGCCGCTACACCGCAGAGATCGATGACGACTTCGTTGTCTTCCTCATCGGCATCCGTATCAACAAACTCTGGAAGATCCACAAGTGGATCGGCCCATTCTTCTCGATGCCTCGAATGCTGCGCGAGCTGCGCCTGCACCCAGACAAAGGCATGTTAGGGGCTCGAATAGCGCTGGGCGGACGCACTTTCACTGTGGTGCAGTACTGGCGCAGCTTCGACCAACTCGAAGCGTTCGCAAAGAATCCGAACGATCCACACCTGCCGGCATGGAAAGCCTTCAACAAGAAGGTCGGCACCAGCGGCGACGTCGGGGTGTACCACGAGACCTACCGCGTCGGAGCCGGTCGGCACGAGTCGATCTACTCGAATATGCCCGTCATGGGACTGGCCGCAGCCGGCAGGTCTGTCGTAGTGGGTAAGCGCAGCGAAACAGCGAGAGCCAGTATCGCGAGGCAATGAACCGAGCAGTGGGTTCGGGAGACCTCCGCACGTTGCGACTTGGCGAATCTCGGGCTGACTTTCGCTAGGTTCGCCGCAGACGTCCGATGGCGATCGCGAATCTCTACAGCCATGATGATCTGCGGTGTTTCTCACAGGAGCAGGTGGCAGGGGTGATGCCCCGATAACGGCAAAGATTGAACGAATAGCGCAAGGTTCGAATACCTACCGTCCACCGGTTTACACAGGCAGCGGACTCAGACACCCAGCTTTCAAAGGTCTGCGCGTGGACAAGACCGCCGATGAAGTTGACCTGCCCGGACGCCACTGACCACCGAACATGACGAGCAATCAGCGCTGAAACAGACGCATCAATGTTGCATCTGATGCAACCTTCACTCAGCTGATTGACGGACTCGTCCCCTCGGCGCTCTCGACGGGCCTACCCGGGTTGATGTGGGGCCGCACACCCGCGCGCCGGGCTAGGCTGCGGGCGTGTCGAGAGCAGTGTGGTGGATCTTTGTCGGGGCTGCGTTGGCCTTCACCGTGTGGGTCGGCGCCTCATGGACGATGGCTGAAGTGTCGTTGGCGTGCTCGAAGACCGGCGAGAGCGGATCCTCCTTCCGGTGCGATGACCACATCGTCCACGTGCTAGGTGCCTGGCCACTGATCGGCCTGGGGCTGCTGCTCGCAACACCACCTGTGGTGGCCGCATTGGCAATGCGAAAGTGGGTCTCGTGGTTGGCCGTCGCCGCACTCGTTGGTTTGTCCATCGCCGGGCTGGCGAACTGGAGCTCTTTTTGGGGATCTCTTCTCTTCGCGGTCCCCTTGGCAGCCCTTGGGTTGGTCGCCGCCGCAACGCAGAAGACAATCCCGCGCCCGGGTACACCACTGAGAGGTTCTGCGGCAGCGGCTGCGTAGACGCGCGCCGCTGCCGCCTCTGGGCGAGCCAGTCGTCAGACATGCCCTAGCTGGGGCCACGCTGACTGCGTTCGAAGAGGACAACGAGGTGAACGGCTAACAGCCGACCTGACGGATACATTCAGGACATGACTCTCACCAATGCATGGCGCCGGTACATGCAGGTCCTTCACGAGAAGGCGCCGGTCACGGCCGCCGCGGTTCGCCCGCCACGACCGCTCTCCGAGCGAGAAGACGCCGAACGCGCTACAGCACCGTGGACCCCCGAGCTTCGAGAGTTCTTTTCCCTTCACGACGGCCAGAAACGACCGATCGGTGAAGAAGACTTCGTCGGAAGCGTATTCCCGAGCTTCGAGCTGCTCCCGCTCGCCGACATCATCACACAGCACCGATCTTTACGAGATCACCTCCACGACACCGAATACCTCGGCGACGACTGGGGAAATATCGCCCGGCAACAACCGGCCGGCGAGATCGCGCACATGTTCCTCAGCGAATACATTCCGTTCGCAGAGCACGGATGCGGTGATCTGTTGTGCGTGGACACGCGCGGCGGGGAGCGAGAAGGCTGTGTCCGCGAGTTCGGCGCAGAGGGCGCTGATGAACGCGATCCGGAGTCGGCGTCGTTGGCGGAGTACGTCGATTCGGTACGCATCAGCCTCGAGTCAGGTGTCGAACACTCTGGACTGGTCCCTACCGTCGAGGACGGCACCCTGATCTGGGATGTCGAATTTAGTGACAACCCGGTGCGCATTCCCGCGCCTGAGCCGGTGATGATCCACCTACCGTTCGCTCTGACGAGTTTCCAGCCGTCACTGATCGGTCCCGACGATGACGTGATCGACCTGGATGTCGTTCGGCGAACAGTGATCGACACGGCCCAGTCGCTACACCCCGACTCAGTCGTAGAAGGCGGCGGGTCGATCTTTCGCCGGGTTCCCCGTCAACGGGGTGTCTCGGTTAGTTGGTTCGTCGAAATCGATGGCCAGACTGTGGCTTTCGTATCCATCGTCACGGGCCTTGGTGATGAGGTGATTGTTCACGAGCTGCCAGAAGATGGCAGCGTCAGGTTCGTGTTCGACGAGTGATCCCCGATCGGCCTCTCTGGCCGGACGGGGAATAGTGCATGTTTCGAATACTGCACATCCGCCACTCAACCTGCCAGGTCGTCACTGAGTCAGTGCAACAGCACAATTGAGGAAGGTTCATTGTGGACAATGGGTGGTTGTACTGGAGCCCGTTTCCGCAGCATGTCCGTGAGTGGCTGCGGATGATCGTGCAACAGATTTGGTCTGGCTGAGACCGCAGACCGGTGGGGCTCGGCAGGAAGTCGGCGGTATCGGGTGCACCAGTGATTCGTACAATCGCTCGATTGCTGTCGAAGGTCCAAAACGCACACTGAAACCCGTAGAAGGGAGCTCAGCGAGCCCTCGGTTTCGCGGTCCGCTCCGGCAAGGATGCGAGCGCTTCGTGGGCGAATCGACCTATGGGTTGCTGGGTCTTTAGCTACGCGGCGTTGACCGCATGCCGACCACCCCAAGCAATCGGTGGCAGGCTGAGCCGTGTGCAGACATCTACGCCCGATAAGGAAAAAACCAACACCTTGGCTCAGGTATGCGAGTCGCTCAAGAACGACGACCTAGACGATGCACGCGAAATATTGCACAGTCGGTATCCGTTCACTCCTGTGGCTAAAATGACTCGCCGCTACAACCCGAGAGACTGCATGAGGGTCTTCTTCCGAGATGGGTTCGTTGACCGTTACGCCGGAACTCAGCTCATCCATCCAGGTGCACTGCGCCTCCTGTCGGTCTTGCTGCCCGACGAGTTCCCGTTCCATCCGAACTGGGCCACGAGCAAGACTCACTTCGCCTTTTGGGAACTGTTCCCCACAATCGACCATGTTGTCCCGGTAACTCGCGGCGGGCTCGATAACCAATCGAACTGGGTGACGACCTCCATGTTGCGGAACTCCGCCAAATCGCAATGGACGCTCGACGAGTTGGGTTGGTCTCTCATCCCAGCCAGCAACCTGTCGACCTGGGATGGGATGACCGATTGGTTCGTCAACTACCTAACTGGACATCCGACACTGCAGCGCGACCACGAATATCTGCGCAAGTGGTTTTCAGCCACGCTCGCCGTCCGGGCAGAGTGGGGAAACCCGACTTGACGAGGGGTCAATGCCGACCGGCTCCCGCCCTCGTGTCGCGCACCAGCTTCGAGGACAGGCAATACGCCTTGCAGCTCGGTCCATATTCAAAATCATGCGTTTTATCGATGGTCAAGACGCACACCCAAACCCGCAGAGACGATCTGAGCCTGTTCGACTTGTTGGAGGTCGGTCTGGGATTTCCAGTAGATCGCGGCGGTCGGCCGTTCAGGGGCTCCCCTGCAGCGAATATCCGTAGTACTCCCCGTCACGCCATTGCAAGTAGATGACCGTGCTGGTGTCGTAACCGGCATACCCGAGGATCGGGTAGTCGAACGGCGTCATCGTGTTCATCTTCGAGAGCCGATCCAACTCCGGGGGTTCGTCCAGCGGCGGAAAGCGGTCACGCTGATAGTCGCGACCATGCATGCTGATCCGCTCCGGTGTATGAAATGGCCAGGTCAAGGAATGATAGTTGGACCCGAACCACAGGTAACCAGTCATGGTTGCAGCCAAGAGGGCGCCGACCACGATGAACATGGCCCGCTTCCGTGGGTTTGCCCAGAGCCGCTCCACTGCGTCCACGAACCGCACCGAGCGGGGGCGGTGGATGTCCCCACAATCGTCTGCCATCCGTTGATCGTCCCTGCCGTGTCAATGTTGTTGCTGCCGAGAGAGTGCCACAGATTGATGCACCGCTGGTTGGAGTTAAATCGGTCATACGTTCGTGAAGCGTGCAGCTGATTGGATACCTCAATGGACTACACCTTCGCCGGACCGAAAGCCTGGGAAAAGATAACCGCAACCATCAAGAAGAGCGGCCCCAGAAAAGCCGCCGTAGCCTTCCTTGGACGGGAAGCTCCATCACTGATGCCATTGACCGAAAACGACGTTCTCGTCTGCAACGCATCCGATTCCGCATTGCGCTCCCACTCAACAAGCCCGGACGCGATCAGCGACTATCTCAGCCGAGGCGTCGAAGTGTGGTCGTCAGCTGCACTCCATGCAAAAGTCATCGCGACGTCCAAGTGGGCGATCGTCGGTTCCGCGAACGCATCACGCCACTCAGCGCAGCGAACGAACGAAGCCGCGATCATCACCAACGACTCCGAAATCGTCTCAGAGGTAAAGAACTTCGTCGACTGTGAGCTTGCCGCGCTCGACGCCACCGAGCAAATCACGGTCGAAGACCTCCCACGATTAAGGGCCGTGTGGAACGAAGGACTCAACGCCGATCCGCGATTCGGTGTTCCAGGTGTCAATAAGTCGGTCGATGAATTGATCTCAAACCCAGACGCGTACTTCTACATCTGCAAGGACGACACCGTAGACGTCGACGCTGCGACCTCATCGCAAGCGAGGAAAGCGATCCGACGCGGCCACGCCACCGCCGAATTCGCCATCGGTGTCGTCGCAATTGAAGCGGACCAACCACCACTCGACATCGGCGATCTGCTCTTCTGGTGGGACCAAGAGGGGATCGACGTGCCTGCTGTGGTGATAGACATCCCTCGCCCCGCCCTGGACGGCAGTGATGGTCGGACCTACCAGGCCTACCGCTACCGAAAGGACCTTCACTGGTTGACCTGGGACCATCTGCGAGCCGAGCTGCCGGCGGCTCTGTGGACACTTCTTGATCACGACGAGCCCCACATCGAAGGAACACTCGCGGACACAACACCGCGCGGAGCCTTCACGAAACAGGCGCGCCTTGCCCGCGCCCTTCTTCAACTGTGGGGACTTGCCCTCCCTGATCCGATCTAGGTGTACCGGCCATCAGGTTGGTGACAGCCGGCCCGCACCGTCAACGTCGTGCAGCAAACGCCGCCCGGACAGATCGTCTCGGATGAAGAACGACTCCGCGGCATGACTTACCTGTGCGTAATTGGCCCCGTCGTGATGTGGGAGGCTACGGCCGCCGTGACGGCCACTACCGAATCACCAACTCTGACTACGAGAGAGAGCTGTAAAAGATGCGAGCAGATATCGAACGCGCTGCCCAGGCGGTGCGCGCGGCCGCTGAGTTCGACTGGACGTGGACCGTCAATGACCTGCCGCCGTTCTGCGGTCAGGTCGGTTGGCAGTTCAGCGGCCTCGATGAGCAGGTGCCAGCAGCCGTGACCAATCTCGAAGTCAACCGCCCTGATGTGTCGGTGTTCGTCGCGGACATATCGACAACCGAATTGTCGCGAGCGATCAATATGATCTCCTTCCGTGCCAGTGATGTGGTTCTCGGTCAGAGCGACTTGGAGCCGGAGTTGGATGAAGTTTTCAGTGCACTCGTGCAGCGGATGTTCGAACTGCTGGGGCAGCGGCCCACGGATTGGTGGATCGAACCGACCCGCGGCCTGCGCTGGGACCTTCCGGGCCTGGTGGTTAGGGCCCAGATCGGCGTCTCATCGGTCTGTGTGTATCTGCTCAGTCCTGCGTACCAGCAATGGTGCGACGAAATCGAGCAGAGCGCCGAGGATGAGTAACCGTGAGGTCGGTTGAGGCTGCGGCCGGCCCGACTCGCTGTCATTCCTGAAAATCGATAGCTTGCGCAGCTCGCACTAGGTGTATCCGGCCATCAGGTCCAAGTGAGCACTTCGAGGTACGTCTGATGTTGTCCCATGCCGGGACAAGCGGTGGAGCGCTAGCTCTCTGCCGCTCGACTGGCTGAGTTGAGCGCGGATGCGAAACTGCGGGCCAGCAATTCGGCATTGCCGGGAACCTCGACCATGATCTCTGTGCCGCTCGGGAACTCGATCGTCAGGTAGAGGTTGTGCGATTGTTTCTTGGCCATCGCACCGATCATGGTTCCGGCGCCCGGGTTGATCGCTGTACCTAGCGCCATGCGCGTGAGGGTCGTACGTTGCTGGGTGCCCCCGATCTCGACGGACGCTCGGACCCCAGCGACCCTGTAGCGCTGTCCCTTGTACGTCAGGATCTTGCCGTCGAGCTTGAACCCGCCGAAGACTGCCTTCTCCGGAGGCGGTGGGCCAACAGCGGGATCCACCGGCACATTGACCGACACCGCGGCCGGCGCCGGCGCCCGCTGCGGAGTCAAATCGTCGCCGAAGCCAAGAATCGGCACGGCAGTTTGAACGGCAGCGTTGAGTGCGGCGACCAGCGCGCCGATCTTGTCCTTGCCAGTGATGTAGTTGAAGTCAGCACGGCCGTCACGGTTATGCCCTTTGCGTCCACGAAGGAGCAATCTCATCTCGCCGGGTTTGGATGCGGTCGCCTCACGCCAGGAAATGCCCTCGATTGCACCTACTGGGACTATCCAGGGAGACGCTGCCCGCTTATTGCGCGGTTGACGCCAGTGCGTGTGCTCGAATGTGACGGTCCCCGCCACGTCGTCGAACTCGACTGTGGACCCTGAACCGGCGTATCTGTAAGCGGCCATCGGAATATCAAAGCAGACGCTCTGGTGGCAGAACGCTGGACTCACGGCAATTGGGCGGTCCGGGTGATTCCGTTGGATGCAAACACTTAACTTTCCACTACGTCGTTGCCTTCACCAGAATTCTCGAGCCGTAAGGTTCTCTCCCGGCGGTCATCTCTGGTCGCAACTGACTATTCAGGAGTGCCGCCATGATCGTCGCCAGGGCTGTCTCGATATCCACGCTTCGTACGACTGCATTCTTTGCCGCTACCGCGATCGCGATTTCTACCTTGGCTGGATGCAGTACCGGACCCAGCACTGGTGACGCCGAGGTCTTGTCTTTCGAGGGACTCGAATTTCCGAGCACTATTGAAGTCGATTCGGCCGGAAACGTATTCGTGACGGACTGGGGCCACGATCGTGTTGTCAGGCTCGACGACGCGACTAATGAGCAGTCAGAGGTTCCCTTCCGAGATCTCACCGACCTTGCCAGTATCACGGTCGGGAGCGAGGGAAGCGTGTACGTCAGCGAGGGAGAGGGAACCAACTCGCAGGGACGGATTCTGAAGATGCCAGCTGGTGGCACCTCGCAGGAGGTTCTGACAACGCGTGAGCATCCAGGTGCGCTCGCTGTGAGTGATTCCGGGGTTGTCTACTTCTACGACTTCGGTAGCCCAGTCATCTACAAGTTCATTCCTGAAACGAAGTCAACCGAAATCGAAGTAGCTCTCGTCCATACAAATTTTCCGGGATTCGATCAGTACTTCAACGATATTGCTCTCGGAAATGACGGGAAACTCGTTGCGATCACGGGGCTGCCCGATCCTCGAATCCTCAGGGTCCTGTCATCGCAGATGCTGGAGGAGCTTTCGTTCCTCAAAGGCAAGGAACGATTTCCCATCTCGATCGATATCAACAAATCCGGCGATATGGTCATCCTCGACGGAAAGCTCGGCGACCACATCCTCAAGGTGCCGAACGGATCGACTGAACCCATTGAGCTCTCATTCGGCGAACTCAACCAGCCGTCCGATGTCGCTATCGACGATTCCGGCAACGTGTACGTCGCAGACCGGAACAATCATCGAGTTCTCAAGCTGCAAGCAAACGACTGACCTGGCCAGCGCCCCTGCACTTCAAAACGACGACCACGGTGTGACAGAAAAGGCTCGCATCGATCAGTTAGGACGCCCGGCCTGCGACGATTCCGTCATTTCCGGGTGATGATCGTCCGCAGTACGAAGCGGAAGACCACGGCGGTACCAGCTCCGACCGCGACACCGGCTATCGCGTCGGCTAGGAGAACCCCGACAGTGACACCGAGGACCGCGGCGGCCGCGATCGCCAATGCGACATCGGTAGGCGCCGGCCGAGGACTGGTGATCGGAGGGCCCTTTCGCGACAACCGACGACGTACTCGCAGAGAGCATGACACGGCACCGCAGCACGCGGGACTCGGACCATCGCGGTTCAATTAGAAAGGTGACGTGCCTACCCGCTGCTGCGTTCACTACCGGAAAGAGGCTCTGATGGCTGGGACGATCTTCTTCGCGTCGGGAGCTCGCTGGACTGCCAGTTCGTCAGTCTTTGCTCTCGCTCTGGAGGCGCTGATTCCGATGATCTCGGACCTAGAGACTCACGAGGTGGTCGTTGCTCTCAGCGAAGGCAACGTCGGAATGCTCGACGTCGAGGATTTGCCGCCGCACGGAAGAGTCGAGGTGTTGCAAATTCTAGAGGACGGGCGGCATTGGGAATCGGTACAGACGATGATCACCGGTGGACAAGAGTGGATCGATGCCGTCGAGAAACCGATGGCGGAACTGTCAGACCTCGCGGCCGCAACTATGGCGACGTGACAGTGAAATTGACGACTCATCGGCGGTAGCAGAAAGTGCCCCTGGAACTACTCGCACCGTTGGCATCGAAAGACTTGTGCGGGTGTCGGTCCTACGCTGTTCAATAGAGGCAGTAGTCGAGGATGAGGAGGTCAGACCATGTGTGGGCGCTACGCACGAAAGAGCACAGATAAAGAATTGCAGTCATTTTTCGACACCATGCACACCGTCGGCGACGAACTCCCACCGTCCTACAACGTCGCACCTACACAACCGGTCCGCGTGATCCTCGAACGAACCCCACGCGAGGAACCCGACTCCGAGCCCCAGCGCCAGCTCAGAACGGTCAAATGGGGATGTTGACCGGACTACGAGACGACGCGCCGTCCTCGTTGCAGTTCGCGTGGCAGGCAGTGGCATAGACCTCTTTGATGACGGCGACTCTCGAAGGGGTGAATAGTGGATCGCATACGGATTGAACTCGAGCGGTGGGGTTCGGTGGTCGAAGCTTCCGGTTCTTCTCCGTGGCTGGTGGTCGACGATCTTGGTGGAGCGATCGAGCCGATCCGTCGGTATCTGGTCGAATTCTCAGCTCGCGGTAACCGGGCGAGCAGCTCGCGCAGCTACGCCTACGACTTACTGCGGTGGTGGCGATGGCTGCGGATCGTCGAGGTGCCGTGGCAGCGGGCGACATCGGACGAGATTCGCGACTATGCGCTTTGGCTTGGTGCGGCGACCAAGCCAGGCGCGTCCGCACGCACGGTGTCGTCGACGACAGCGGGAACGGTCAACCCAATTACACGGAAGGCCTACCTAAACGACCGTTACCAACCGCGGACGGTCCGTCACGCATTGGCGGTACTACGGGAGTTCTATGACTATTGGGCCGATCTCGGTGAGGGGCCGGTCGTCAACCCGGTACGGCGGGCGGTGCACGCTCGACCCAACGAGCACCACAATCCGATGGAGCCGTTCCGGCCCGAAGGTCGACTGCGTTACAACCCGCCGATCGCGAAGCGGCGGCCACGGACCCTATCGGACCAGCAGTGGCGTGATGTGTTCGCCGCATTGCGCTCGCACCGGGACCGGGCGTTGCTGGCGCTGGCGCTGAGCAACGGCGCACGCGCCGGTGAGTTGCTCGGTCTTCGTGGTGTCGACATCAATTGGGGCGATCAACTGGTGCGCGTGATCCGCAAGGGTAGCCGCGCCGAGCAGTGGCTACCAGTCAGCGCCGAAGCCATCGTTTGGCTTCGCCTCTATCTGGGCGAGAGCGTTCCCGTCGGCCCGAATGAGCCGATCTGGCGCACTGTGCGTCGACGCGACCGCGGCACCGGACTTGCGGAGCAACCACTGACCTATGACGCGCTACGGGCGGTGTTCAGGCGGGTCAACAGGACGCTAGGGACGAACTGGTCGATGCACGACCTGCGCCACACCGCGGCGCTGCGGATGTCACGCGACCCGAACCTAACCTTGCGCGACATACAGGTGATCCTCGGCCACGCCGATATCGACACCACTGCGTCGACCTATTTGTTCGAGGAAGACATCGAGGTTGCGACGCGAGTTCTGGCCCACCTTGACAGGGAACACGAGACCGCTCCGAAGCCGCCGCCTGTGACTACGCGGTACGACCCCACGGACCTAACTGTCCTTCTCGGCGGATCCGCGCAGTGAGAGCGCCGACACCGACACCAGCCAAGCGCTCACCCGTCTGGCGGGCAAGCGAGGACGAACGCGCGCGGTGGGGCTCGCGAGGCGGAGTCGGCGGACAATTGGACGAGACGGCTACCGAGGATGTGCTCACCGCCCTCAAATCCTCGCCCGAGATGGCCCGCCGCTCGCCGCGACAACAAAAGCCGATCATCGCCGCGGTCCGAGTAATCCTCGTCTGGCTCGCCAGCCACCCCGGCGACGGGTGGCAGGCACGCTGGGAGTGCGCGAACCCGGACGACACCCTCCACTGGATCGAATCGATCACCAGAGATGATCCGCGGTCACTGAATGCCAAGCGGAGAGTGTTCATTGACGCTCTGGGCTGCCTGATGCTGATTCGGTTCATCCTGCCCAGCCATCGACTGCTGCGTACCCTTAGTTCGCCGGTCCTCTACGGGAAGGCTCGCGCCACGTTCCAACCGGACTTGTTCGCACTAGCCGAACAGAACGCCCAAAGGCTGCAGATCCGCAAGCCCCTTCGAGTCAACGCTCTGAATACCCTCACCGCGATAGTCCTCCATTGCGGGCGCAACCTTGACGAGCTCACCTTCGACGACTTCATGAACCTACGACATGCAATTGGGCGGCCTGGCGGGCAAACTCGCGGAAGTATCAGCACCGGTTGGGATCTCGTGCGGGGCATCGCGAAGATCCCGGATGCGCCGTTTCACACCATGCGGATGCGTGGCCAGTTGTCGACCGGTGAGATCGTCGACTCGATCAATCTGAGTTGTCGGCCGATCCGCGACGTCATCGTCCGCTACCTCGACGAACGACGCCCGGCATTGGACTACAGCACCTTCTCCACCCTCGCTCGCGTCCTTGCTGCGTTCTGGGCGGACATCGAAGCCCACCACCCAGGCACCGACTCGCTGCACCTGCCCAACGACGTCGCTGAGGCATGGCGACAGCGAACACGAACCGTCGTCCGACCAGACGGCACGGTCCGTGAACGACTGGCCGTCCTGAACATCTTCGTACCAGTGCGAGCCTTCTATCTCGACATCGCCGCCTGGGCGCTGGAAGACCCGTCCTGGGCGCCCTGGGCAGTGCCGTCCCCGGTGCGGCGTAGCGACACCGGGGGCTATATGAAGAACAAGAGGCAGGTCACCGCACGTATGCATCAGCGCATCCGGGACCGGCTGCCGCACTTGACGCGCCTGTCCGATTCTGTGGCAGACCACCTGAGCCAGCAGGCCGATCTTCTCGCCGCCGGCCAATCCGCGGGTTACGAAGAGACTTTCGAACACATCGGCATTCGCTACCGTCGGCTGGCGCTGAGGGTCGACGAGATCGGCCCCGCCCGCCGAACAGTCAAGGAACCGGTCAAGGTTGAAATCGTCGCCACGGCAGAGCGACTCGATCTCTCTCACCTCGAGGACGAGGCGTTCTGGACGTGGGCAATCGTCGAGACACTGCGACACACCGGCGTCCGAGTCGAAGAGCTGCTCGAGCTCACCCAACTCGCTATTGTCAGTCACCGCCTGCCAGACACGGGTGAGGTCATCCCGCTGCTCCAGATCGTTCCGTCCAAGACGAACCAGGAGAGGCTGCTCGTCGTCACGCCCGAGTTGGCCAGCGTCCTCGCCAGCGTCGTCAGTCGGCTGCGCGCCATCGGTGGCGGATCGATCCCGCTGGTCGCTCGCCACGACGCTCATGAGCGAGCCTGGGGACCGCCGCTGCCGCATCTGTTCCAACGCAATCGCGACTACAGGTCCAAGGTCATCATCGCCGGGATGGTCAACCAACTGCTGGCGCGAGCATGGGACCGGATGGGTGTGTGCAACGCTGCCGGCGAGCCGATCAAGGTGACCGCGCACGACTTTCGGCGCATGTTCGCCACCGAAATGGTCACCGGTGGTCTGCCTATCCACATCGCCGCGAAGATTCTCGGGCACAACCGATTGGTGACAACACAGGGTTACACCGCTGTGTTCGACGAAGAGCTTATTCGCTCTTACCGAGCTTTCCTTGATGGCCGGCGATCCGTCCGCCCGGCTGAAGAGTATCGCGAACCCACCAACGCAGAATGGACCGAGTTCCAACAGCACTTCCAGACCCGAAAGCTCGAGCTCGGGGACTGTGGCCGTCCGTACGCCACTCCCTGTAGCCACGAACACGCCTGTTTCTCTGAACAAGAATTCTAGCTTGGCAATCATGTGGAAGTCCTTCCGGAGATCGATCCGAATCCAGGCATTCCGAG
>NZ_JBXAFO010000029.1:0-65797 GCF_058793255.1 Rhodococcus sp. MPR-R1B | reverse complement strand
GGTGGGCGGCGGCGGGGCCGGTTGGGCGCCGGCCACTCCCGAGGTCCCTACGACACCGGTAAACGCAATGCTCCCTGAGAGCACTGTTCCGGCCACTGCCACTGCACACTTTCGACGCCACATCATCGATATACGAGGGTATGCGAACGTGAGGGAACGTCCGAATCGCCACGCAAGCAGAGGGATCGAAAACAGGCGATTCGGTTTGTACATCGGTCATAGTGGACGATCGCCGCCGATGAGTTCCACCACCACGCAGAGTCTGTAACAGTGGGGTAGTCGACTACTCGAATGGCGCACACGCACTGACGACAGGGGATCGGTATGGGCAAGATCGTGGTGACAGAATTCGTGTCTTTGGACATGGTCATGGAAGCGCCCGGTGGCGAACCGGGCTATGCGCACACTGGATGGGTCTTTCCGTACCAGGAGGGCGATCAGATGAAGTTCAAACTCGACGAAACCCTCGCCGCGGACGTGCTTCTACTCGGTCGACGGACCTACGAGAGCTTCGCCGGTGCCTGGCCTGAGCGCGAAGACGACCAAGGCTTTGCGGACAAGATGAACGAGATGCCCAAGTACGTCGTCACGAGTTCGACGAAGCCGCTCGAATGGAACAACTCGACGGCGCTCGACGGTCCCATCGAGGAATCCGTTCCGAAGTTGAAGGAGCAGATCGACGGCGAAATCCTGGTCGCGGGAAGTCGGACGCTCGTCCACGCGTTGTTGCTGGCCGGTCTGGTCGACGAGCTACGGCTGATGGTCTTCCCGGTCATTCTCGGGTCCGGCGGGAGAGTGTTCCCCGAATCGGCCGACAAGATCGACCTCGAGTTGAAGGACGATCGTCGGTACGAATCCGGAGTTCAGGTGCTGACGTACCACCCCACGGTCGCGTAGACCTCTCGAAAACATCTGTGGCCGAGCCTCTTCGAGAGTCTCGGCCACAGATGTCTTGCGGCTAACTGTTTTCGGGGAAGCCGAGGTTGATGCCGCCGTGGCTGGGGTCGAGCCAGCGACTGGTGACGGCTTTACCTCGCGTGAAGAAATGAACACCTTCTGTCCCGTGAGCGTGGGTGTCACCGAAGAGGCTGTTCTTCCAGCCGCCGAAGCTGTAGTAGGCCATGGGAACTGGGATGGGGACGTTGATGCCGATCATGCCGACCTCCACCTCGTTCTGGAAGCGTCGGGCAGCGCCGCCGTCGTTGGTGAAGATGGCGGTGCCGTTTCCGTACGGGTTGTTGTTGATCAGTTCGAGGGCTTGGTCGTAGGTATCGACGCGCACGACGGAGAGAACAGGCCCGAAGATTTCGTCGGTGTAGATCGACATGTCGGTGGTGACGTGGTCGATGAGGGTGGGTCCAAGCCAGAAGCCGTCCGGTCCACCATCGGCCTGGACTGTACGTCCGTCGACCACGATGGTGGCGCCGTCCTTCTCGCCTGCATCGACGTATGAGGCGACCTTGTCGCGGTGGGCCTTGGTGACGAGCGGACCCATGTCGGAGTTCTTGGTGCCGTCACCGGTGACGAGGGGAGTGGTGCGCTCGACGATCTTGGCGACCAGTTCGTCGGCGATGTCGCCGACTGCGACCAGGGCGGAGATCGCCATGCATCGTTCGCCCGCGGAGCCGAATCCCGCGTTGACCATTGCGTCGGCGGCGAGGTCGAGGTCGGCGTCCGGCAGAACGATGGCGTGGTTCTTGGCGCCGCCGAGTGCTTGCACGCGTTTGCCGTTGGCTGTGCCGGTGGCATAGACGTACTGGGCGATGGGGGTGGATCCGACAAACGAAATCGCTTTGACTGCTTTGTTTTCCAGAAGTTCGTCGACGGCGAGCTTGTCACCTTGGAGGACGTTGAAGACGCCGGGGGGCAGACCGGCTTCGGCCCAGAGTTCGGCGAGCCAGATCGCCGCGGTGGGGTCCTTCTCCGAGGGTTTGAGAATCACGGTGTTCCCGGCGGCGATGGCAAGCGGGAAGAACCACATCGGGACCATCGCGGGAAAATTGAAGGGGGAGATGATGCCTACGGGGCCGAGGGGTTGGCGGATGGAGTAGACGTCGACCTTGGTCGATGCATTCTCGGTGTATCCGCCCTTGAGGAGATGCGGTATTCCGCAGGCGAATTCGACTACTTCTTGTCCGCGGCTGATTTCGCCGAGGGCGTCGGAGAGAACCTTGCCGTGCTCGGCTGTGATGATCTCGGCGAGTTCACCTTTGCGAGCGTTGAGGAGTTCGCGGAAGCTGAACAGTATCTGTGTGCGACGGGCCAGGGAGGTGTCACGCCAGGCAGGGAAGGCCGCCGCAGCAGCGTCGATGACGGTGCGAGCGTCCTCGAGGTTCGCCAGGGCGAGTCGGCCGGTGATCTGTCCGGTGGCGGGGTTGGTGACGGGGGCGGTGTTCTCGGATGTTCCGGCGAACGACTTGCCGTCCAACCAGTGTGCGATGACACGAGTATCAGTGCTGGTCATGGTATTTCCTAGTGGTCTGGTGGCTCAGGAGTTCGGGGAGGTGTACTTGGCGACATAGTCGTTCATCGTCTCGCGCTGGTACCGGGAAACCTCGTGTGCGTTTTCGTTCTCGGCGAAGACGCTCGACACCATCACGGTGTTGTCACGATCGTAGAAGCCGAGTTTGCCGAGGCCGCCGAAGAATTCGTCCCAGTTGACGTCTCCGTCCCCGATTTTGAGGTGTTGATGCACTCGAACGGCATTGCCTGGCGGATTGGTGATGTAGCGAAGTCCGTGGGAACGGTGATGATCCATGGTGTCTGCCACATGTACGAGACGGACCATGTCGCCGGCGGCCTCCATGATGGCGGGAAGGTCCCCACCCATGTGGAATTGGTGGCACGCCACGATCACCATGCCGAGGTTCTTGGAGTTCACGCCACGGATCGTGCGGATCGCGGCAAGTCCGTCTTCGACAAAATCGTCCGGGTGCGGGTCGATCAGGACGTCGATCCCCTCGCGTTCGATGATCGGAAGCAGTTCCTCCATCGAACGATAGAACGCACGCTCGGACTCTTCGGCTTTCTCGGGGCGGCCGGAGAATTCGGTGTTCATGACGTTGACACCGAGATCGACCGTGATCTGGATGGCCCGCTTCCAGTAACGCACTGCTGCTTCGCGAGCGTCCTCGTCCGGGCCGGACCACCGAAGGACCGGGAGCACCGACGCGATGCCGACTCCCGCACTCGCGCAGGCCTTCCGGAACTCGGTGACGAGCGCGTCGTCGGCTTTCGGGTGATTGAAGAACGGGATCATGTCGACGTGCGGTGTGAGCTGCAGGTACTCGTACCCGAGATCGGCAACAACTCGGGGAAGCTCCAGCAGCGAGTAATCGTGATGGAACGGTGTGGGATCGAGAGCGACCTTCATCGCTACGCTCCGGCCACAGAGTCGCGCGCAACCATGTCCACGACGACGCGTTGACCCGTCTCCAGAGACTTCACGCCAGCGGCGCAGACAGCGGCCGCGGCGTACCCGTCCCAGGCACCTGGTCCGTCGATGTAGTTGCCGGTGCCGGCGCCCGTCTTCACTGCCTTGATCCACCGGGCGAACTCGGTGTCGTATGCCTGCCCGAAGCGTTCGCGGAATCCTGGGGTGATCTGCCCACCCCAGTTTCCGGGCTTGGTCTTTCGGATCAGTCCCACGTCGAGTCCGATCATCGCGCTTCCGAGTTCGCCGACAACTTCGGTGCGCACCTCGTAGGCAACTCCGGTGGTGACAAACACCTCGGCGTCGACGTGTCTACCGGACTCGGTCTCGAATATCGCGATCTGTGGGTCTTGAATGCCCTCGGGAGCAAGCGAATTCGCAGACGGCCGAATTATCTGCACCGAGGTGATCTCTTCGTCGAGCAGGAATCGCGTCACGTCGACCTCGTGGACGAGCGAGTCCTTGACGATCATCGCGCTGTCGAAGCCGTTCGGAACCGCAGGATTGCGGTGCGCGCAGTGCACAACGAGAGGGCGACCGAGATCGCCGCTGTCGATCAAATCCTTGAGCTGGGTGTATTCGTGGTCGAACCGGCGCATGAAACCGACCTGGATCAGTTTCTTTCCCAGCGCTGCTTCGGCTTTGACGATCGCCAGCGAACTGTCCGCGTCGGTGGTCAGCGGCTTCTCGCAGAGAACCGGCTTGCCTGCTTCGAGGCAGGCAAGTACCTGCTTCTCATGGGTCGGGCCCGGGGTTGCGAGCACAACGGCGTCGACGTCCTCGGCTGCGATGGCATCGAACGGATCGACGACGACGCGTGACCCCGGCGTCAATGCTGCGATTTCCTCGGCGCGGGCAAGAGAGTAGTCGTTGACGACAGTGACTCGGGCACCGCCGATTTTGTTGGTGATGCGGTCGACGTGATCGGCCCCCATGATGCCGACGCCGAGCACTGCGATCCGGAGATCCTGGTTGTCAGACATGCGGTGGTACTCCTCGATTGTGTTGCTCAGCTGAAACGGACGGCGGGAACGCCACAGGTGGACAGGTATTTCTGAGTGCGCTGTGCGATGGGCAGCGGTGTGTCGGGATGGCAGGGATACATGTCCTGCTCGACGATCGCGAACACGTCGATGCCGAGGTTCTCGATGGCCTCCAGAAGCGGTGGCATGTCCGGGATTCCGCGCGGTGGTTCGATCATCGCGCCGAGTTTGACCGCTTCGCCGAACGGCAGGTCCTCCGCCTCCACCTTGGCGACGATCGCCGGATCCACCTGCTTGAGGTGCAGGTACCCGATGCGCTCCGGATGCTTGTTGATGATGGCCAGGTTGTCGCCGCCGCAGTAGCTGATGTGGCCGGTATCGAGGCACAGGTTCACGAAACGCTCGTCTGTACCTTCGAGGAACTTGTAGACGTTGTCCTCGATGTCGACATGGCTGTCGGCATGAGGGTGGTACTGCGCCATGACGCCGTACTCCTCGAGCATCGCCTTGCCGAGAGCGTTCATGCCGTCGGTTTTCTTGCGCCACTGCTCGGGAGTCAGATTTCGATCTTCGAGTACTTCTCCGGTGGAAGGATCGCGCCACATCTCGGGGATGACGACTACGTGCTTGCCACCGACGGCTGCGGTCAACTTGGCGACGTCCTTGATCTGATTCCAGACGGCATCCCAGGAATCGTCCTGGTGCAGGTGTTCGAAAACGGTACCGGCCGAAAGCTTGAGGCCGCGTGCTCCGAGTTCGTCAGTCAGCTTGGCTGGATCGGTCGGAAGGTATCCGAACGGACCGAGTTCGATCCATTCGTATCCCGACGCGGACACCTCGTCGAGGAATCGCGTGTACGGGGTCTGCTGAGGGTCGTCCGGAAACCACACACCCCAGGAGTCGGGGGCTGATCCGACGCGAATCGCGCTCATGTCTAGATTCCTTTCGCGGGCAAGCTTTTTGGGGTGTGGCTGTGCGGAGTTTTCATTCGGATGGACGTAGATACGGTCGCTGGATCTTCTTCCAGGACTCGTAGGTTGTCCGGGCGTTCTTGGTCGATTCCAGTTCGGAAGTAGCTGATACCGGTACGTCCCACCATGATTCGCTGTCCGGGGCGCCGATCAGCGGATCGGTTTCGACGTGGATGACCGTGCTGGTGTCGCTTGCTTTGGCGACTTTGATCGCGTCGGCGAACTCGGCGGCGGTGTTGGCGCGGATGACGTCGACACCGAGGCTGGCGGCGTTCGCGGCCAGATCGACCGGGAGAACACCTCCGTCGAGACGTCCGTCATTCGAGCGGTAGCGGTACTGCGTGCCGAAGCGCTGGGAACCCAGCGACTCGGACAGCGAACCGATGGAGGCAAATCCGTGATTCTGCACCAGGACGACGATGACCTTGAGGCGTTCCTGTACGGCGGTGACCAATTCGGTGGCCATCATCAGATAGGAACCGTCGCCGACCATCACGAACACGTCGCGATCGGGGCACGCCATGCGGACGCCTAGACCGCCGGCAACTTCGTATCCCATGCACGAGTACCCGTATTCGACGTGATACCCCTTGGGATCACGGGTTCGCCACAGCTTGTGGAGGTCACCCGGCATGGACCCGGCAGCGCACACGACGACGTCACGTGGATCGGACAGAGTGTTGACCAGGCCGATCACCTGATTCTGATTCAGTGCCCCGTCGGCAGCGGGTTCGGCTGGGTTGTAGACGGATTCGACGATCGCATCCCAATCGCGAGCGAGTGCACCGATCCTGGACGCGTATTCGTCGTCCACCCGGTAGTCGTTCAGTGCAAGTGCCAGCGCGTCGAGTGCCTCACGTGCGTCGGCGACAACACTGACTCCGCCCTGCTTCACGGAGTCCAGTGAAGCGACGTTGATGTTGACGAAGCGAACGTCGGGATTGGTGAATGCGGTGCGGGACGCGCTCGTGAAATCGCTGTACCGCGTGCCGATTCCGATGACGACGTCCGCCTCGGTGGCCAGTGCGTTTGCGGCCGTAGTGCCGGTGGACCCCACCGCCCCGACGGATTGTGGATGGTCGTAGACCAATGAACCCTTGCCGGCCTGGCTCTGCCCCACGGGGATTCCGGTCTGCGCGCAGAACGCTGCCAGAGAGTCGGTGGCCTGGCTGTAGATCACGCCGCCGCCGGCGACGATCAGTGGCTTGCGAGCCGAGCGGATGATTGCGGCGGCGCGTTCGATCACCGATTGCTCGGGGAGCGGGCGGGCCACGTGCCACACCCGTTCGGCGAAGAAGGACTCGGGCCAGTCGAATGCCTCGGCCTGCACGTCCTGCGGGATGGCGATGGTGACTGCGCCGGTCTCGACGGGATCAGTGAGAACGCGCATCCCGGCGAGCAGAGCGCTCGGCAACTGCTCCGGGCGCCATACCCGATCGAAGTATCGTGAGACCGGTTTGAAAGCGTCGTTGACTGTGACGTCGCCGCTCGACGGGAGTTCGAGTTCCTGTAAGACGGGGGCACTGGCGCGGGTCGCGAAAGTGTCTGCGGGAAGGAGTAATACAGGTAGACGGTTGATGGTGGCCAGTGCCGCGCCGGTGATCATATTGGTGGCGCCGGGGCCGACGCTGGACGAGACTGCCCACGTCTGCAGGCGGTCCTTCATGCGGGCGTGCGCGACAGCCGAGTGCACCATCGCCTGTTCATTGCGGCCGAGCACGTAGGGGAGTGTCGGCTCACGGCCGGCGTCGAGATCCTGGATCTCGGCCTGCAAGAGTGCCTGCCCCAGTCCGGCGACGTTGCCGTGCCCGAAGATTCCGAAGCAGCCGGCAAACAGCTTGGTGCGCTGGCCGTCGCGTTCGGTGTACTGGTTGGCGAGGAAGCGGACGACAGCTTGAGAAACGGTGAGGTATACGGTCGGCTCGTCGCGAGGTAGACGATTGCCGGTTGCGTTGTTGGTGGGTGCCACAGCTTTCACTTCCGTCAGTTGTGGGACTGCAACGGCAGTCGAGGGTCGATGTCCTGGTGATCCCAGCTTCCACGCAGCCAGGTGTGTTGCGGATCGTCACAGATGTTCCACGCCCGGATCTCGCCCGAACCTGCCATGACGTTGAGGTAGTACATGTGGTGGCCCGGCGCTGCGATGGACGGGCCGTGATAGCCGTGCGGCACGAGGACGACGTCGCCCGAGCGGACTTCCTCGAGCACCTCGATAGGTCTCTCGGCGGTTCCGTACACGCGGTGGTAGCCGAACCCTTCGGTCCCGGTGGGGCTGCGGTCGATCTCGAAGTAGTAGATCTCTTCCAGGGCCGATTCGACGTCGCTGTTCTCGTCGTGCTTGTGGCTGGGATACGACGACCAGTTCCCGCCGGGGGTGATGACCTCACACGCGATGATGGAGTCTGCCTCGAAAGTGTCTGCGGTGGCGAAGTTGTGAACCTGTCGGCTGCAGTTACCGGCACCGCGGAGTTCGACGGCAACTCCTGATGCGGGACCGTAGCGATGGGGGAGCTTTGCGCCGGCGCGCGCTCCGCACAGGGCGAAGCGGCCTCCACCTGCGCTGGCCACTGTGTAGTCGGAATCGCGTCCTATGTAGGCGAAGTCGCTCGGTCCGTCGAAGACCGACGCGCGACCGGTCAGGGCGATCTCCGTCCCCTCGGCAACGATCACGGCCGAACCCGACAGTGGAACGACGACTATCTCGTTCTCGCCGGACTGCAGGTGGACGCTCGCGCCGGGGGCGAGTTCGAGTGTCCACAAGCTGGATTCGGCCCACCCGGCGGACTCCGGCGTGACCACTGTCGTGAAATCACCGTCGGCGGACGATCCGGCGGGGACGTAATACTTGCTGAACATCTTGCTCCTGCCAGGTCGGTTCTAGTGGACGAGCTTGACTGCGGTGTCGACGGCCGCGGTCACGTCGCCGTCCGGTGGGTAGAGCAGCGCGCGCCCGACGATCAGTCCGCGCACGGACGGCAACTGAAGGGCAGCGCCCCACTTCGCGTACGTTTCTTCCGGCGCGATCTGCGGATCGCCGCCCAGGAGCAGCGTCGGGAGGGTGGTCGCATCCATGACGCGTTCCATCTCGTCGACGACCGGCAGTTTCATCCACGTGTACGCCGAGGTGGAGCCGAGACCTTGGGAGATGTGGATGGACTTGATGACGGCGTCGGGGCTGAGATCGTTGACCACCTTGCCGTTGACGCGACTGGAGAGGAACGGCTCGAGCATCGCGATCAGTCCGGCCGCGGCCAGTTCGTCAACGGCCTCGGCACATGCCGTCATGGTGGGCAGGGTGCCCGCGTCGTCGAGGGCGATGCGCAGCAGCATCTTTCCGCCGTTCATTCCGAACTTCGCGGTGCCCGCCGCGGTATATCCGGTCATGCGGTCGTCGAGTTCGAAGCTCGCGCCCGCCAGGCCGCCGCGGTTCATCGACGAGAAGACGACCTTGTCCTCGAGGGCCCCGAGGAGGAGCAGATCGTCGAGAATGTCCGCGGTACCGAGAACGCCGTCGACTCCGGGATTGTCGAGCGCCGTGCGTAATCTGTCGAGCAGATCGGTACGACTGTTCATCGCTGTCGGCTTGCCGCCGACAGACAATGCCCCACGCGCTGGATGATCGGCAGCGACGATCATCAGTCGTCCGTTGCCTCGAACGGTGGCACGAGGAGTTCGTGCTGCCCAGGCCTTTTCGATGATCTGCGGATCGCTCGCACGCAGTTCCGTCACGTCGGCGTAGGTGGTGGCGAGGGGGCGGGCGGCGAGCTTGTCAGACATTGACTGCCTCCGTGGCTGTGGCTTCGGCGAGATCGTGGACTTCTTCAGCGGTTGGCATCGCAGTGGAGCATTCGAGCCGAGATGCGACTATCGCACCGGCCGCGTTGGCATAGCGCAGTACCTTCTCCAGTGGCCACCCGGCCAACAGTCCGTGGCACAGTGATCCGCCGAAGCTGTCGCCAGCGCCCAGCCCGTTGACCACGTCGACGGCATTGGGCGGCACGGTGATCGATTGCTTTCGTGTTTTGCCGAGGACACCCTTCGGGCCCTGCTTCACGATCGCCAGTTCGACTCCGAGGTCGAGAAGCGCGTCAGCGGCCTTGTTCGGGTTGGTCTCACCGACCGCGATCTCGCACTCTTCGCGGTTTCCGACGGCTACCGTCACGTGCGCGAGAGCGCGCTGCACCTGAGTGGTCGCTTCTTGGGGTGTCGACCAGAACATCGGGCGGTAGTCCAGATCGAGGACCGTCAGCGGGCGTCGTTCGCGGGCTTCCCAAGCAGCGAAGTGTGTACTGCGACTCGGTTCTTCGGACAGTCCCGTCACAGTCGACCAGTAGAGGGATGCTCCTCGAACGGCGTCGAGGTCGATATCTTCCGGGGTGATCCGAAGATCGGGCGCATGCGGCTTGCGGTAGAAGTACAGCGGGAAGTCGTCAGGGGGGAAGATCTCGCAGAACGTCACCGGTGTCGGGTACTCGGAATTGGTGACGACAAACCTGTTGTCGACGCCCAGACGTGCCAACTCGCGTGTGACGAACTTTCCGAAGGGATCGCTGCCTACGCCGGAGATCAGTGCTGCTCGCCGGCCGAGGCGTGCAGCCGCCACCGAGACGTTTGCTGCGCTGCCGCCGAGAAACTTGCCGAAGGTCTCGACGTCTTCGAGTCCGACACCGGTTTGAAGTGGGTAGATGTCCACCCCCGATCGGCCGATGGCAAGCACGTCGAATGGTGCGTCAGGGATGTGTGACCCGCTCTGGTGAGTGTTGATGCTTGTCAAGACTGACTCCCGAGAGTTCGTGGTGGGCTGCCCGCGCAGGGCACCGTTGTATGACTGAAACTGTGCGCCGCGACACAGCGATTGTCAATAGTTTGTCTGGACATTATGACTTGCGGTCAAGTGAATGTTAGTGTTCGCATACACTGCCGAGAGAAGTAGCGTCGATACGGCGCCTTCCCAAGACAGATCGGAGTTGACCGTGGTCGCAGCACTCGCCGTCGAGTTGGACCGCTCGAGCCCGGTGCCGCTGTATTTTCAGCTGGCCCAGGCAATCGAGGGCGCTATTCTCGGTGGCGAACTTGCCCCAGGTGATCGCTTCGAGAACGAACTGGCGTTGGCCAAACGGCTCAATCTCTCACGTCCGACCACTCGACGTGCGATCCAGGAACTGGTGGACAAGGGCCTACTTGTTCGTAAGCGGGGAGTCGGAACTCAGGTGGTGCAAAGTCCGGTGCACCGCCCGGTCGAGCTCACCAGCCTGTTCGACGACCTTGCGAGGGCCGGCCAGGCGCCGACGACCAAGCTGCTCGAGTTCACGGTGGGAGTTCCCGCCGAGGACGTTGCCGCGGAACTCAACCTCGAACCTGACGCCGAAGTGGCCACCATCAGGCGTCTGCGAAGCACCAACGGCGAACCGCTGGCAGTGATGACCAACTACATTCCGGTGGACATCGCACCCGATCCCGAGGAGTTGGAGACGCAAGGGCTGTACCAAACCTTGCGAACTCGCGGAGTTCACATCCGTGTGGCGCGGCAGCGAATCGGCGCTCGGGCGGCGACTCGCGAAGAAGCAGGATTGCTCGACGAGAAAGTGGGTGCTGCCCTCTTGACCATGAGCCGCACTGCATTTGACGATTCAGGTAGTGCCGTCGAGTACGGCAGCCACTGCTACCGAGCGTCGCGTTACTACTTCGACACCACCGTGGTCGACCGCTAGATCTCGATCCCGGTGACACGAGTACCCGCCTGACCGAGTCAGTGGGGGTGATTTGTGATCCCAGCATTTCTGCGATCCTTCGATCATTTGACCCGAACGGAGCCTCATGACAGGCATTTCAGTAGCAGTTGCCGGATTCGGATGGATGGGCCGCGTACACACGCAGGCGTATCTGCGTCTGCGGCAGCACTATCCCCAGCTTCCCGTGATCCGCCTGGCCGCCGTCGCCGACGAGGTGCCGGGCCGAGGGGAGGAAGCGGCGGACCAATTCGGTTTCGAAGCTTTCACCCAGGACTGGCGCGATATCGCAGCCGATCCGGCCATCGACGCGGTGAGCATCACGGCCCCGAACTTCTTGCACCGTGAAATCGGCGTCGCAATGGCAGAAGCCGGCAAACACATCTGGATCGAGAAGCCCGTCGGCTTGTCCACGGAAGACGCCAAAGCTGTTGCCGCAGCGGTCTCGAAGGCCGGTGTGCAGTCGACCGTCGGCTTCAACTACCGAAACGCGCCGGCTGTAGCCCTGGCAAAGAGCCTGATCGACTCAGGGGAGTTGGGCACGATCACGCACTCGAGGTTTCGTTTCCTCAGCGACTATGCGGCCCACCCTGAAGGCGCTTTGAGTTGGCGATACGAGCGTGAGCGCGGCGGCGCCGGCGTCCTGGGCGACTTGGCTTCGCACGGCATCGATCTGATTCGTCATCTTCTCGGTGACGTCGACGCTCTCGTTGCTGATACTGCGATCTTCATCCCGGAGCGTGCGCGTCCGTCCGCCGCTACCAGTGGACATGCCCGAGCCAGCGGCGGGGAGATGGGAGCTGTCGAGAACGAAGACTTCGTCAGCGCACTGCTGCGGCTCGGCTCGGGCGGCCGCTGCACCCTCGAAGCGTGCCGAGTCGCCGTGGGAGAGCAGAACAACTACGGATTCGAGATTCACGGTACGAAGGGTGCCGTGTTCTGGGATTACCGCCGGATGGGTGAACTGGGCACCAGCCTCGGCTCGAAGTATCAGGACCAATCCGTCACGACGGTTTTGGTCGGCCCCGAGTCGGGAGAGTTCGGCCGCTTCCAACCCGGCGCGGCCAACGCCATGGGTTATGACGACCTGAAGGTCATCGAGGCTCGCAATTTCGTCTCCTCGATCGTGGACGGAGCGCCGCAGGGCGCGACCATCGCTGATGCTGTCGCGTCGGCGCAGGCTCTGGACGCGATGGTTGCCTCGGTCTCCTCCGGTGGCTGGATTTCTCTCGGCTGATCGAGAATTGCTCCGAAAGGCTCTGGCGCAGTGACATTTCCCCGCGGACTGGCGTTGCTGGTGGCAGCAGCACTGTTCATGGAGATGCTCGATGCGACGATTCTCGCAACCGCACTGCCGTCGATCGCCCAATCCTTCGGAGTTGACGCCGTCGACGTCAATGTCGCCGTTTCTTCGTACCTCCTGGTGTTGGCCGTCCTGATCCCGGCGAGCGGATGGATGGCCGACAGGTTCGGAACGCGACGTGTCTTCATCTCTGCCATAGCCGTTTTCACGGCGGCGTCGGTGGGATGTGCACTGAGCACCTCCCTCCCGATGCTGGTGGGGATGCGCGCACTACAAGGGGTAGGCGGCGCCATGATGGTGCCGGTAGGGCGGCTCGCAGTATTGCGGGTGACGTCGAAGGCGGAACTCGTACGGGCTATCGCTTACTTGACGTGGCCGGCGCTCACAGCGCCGGTTCTTGCGCCCGCTGTGGGTGGAGCCATCGTGTCGATCGCTTCGTGGCGCTGGATCTTTCTGATCAACGTTCCGATCGGGATCGTCGGGTTTCTGCTGGCATTGCGCATGGTGCCCGACATTCGGCAAACACAGAAACGGAGCCTCGACTGGCTGGGATTGGTGGTGATCGGAGCAGGCGTCGCAGTGCTTGTCGTGGCGCTCGACAGCGTGCACAGTGCCGGAACCGACTGGCTACGAGTGGGCCTCGGGATCATTGCGGCTCTGATCTTGTTGAGCTTGGCCGTCATTCACCTCATCCGGTCGGATCACCCGCTCATCGCGCTCCACGTCCTCCGACTTCGATCGTTTCGGCTCGTCGCGTCGAGCGGCTCGCTGTACCGGCTCGTGATCATGGGCGTGCCGTTTGTGCTGCCGTTGTTGTTCCAAGTGGGATTCGGAATGTCGGCGTTCAAGGCCGGTCTGCTGGTGATGGCTCTGTTCGCGGGGAATATCGCGATCAAACCGCTCACCACTCCGCTCATGCGCAGATTCGGGATCAGACGAGTTCTGGTGGGAAACGGAGTTCTGTCCGTGGTGTGCTTCGGTGCGCTGGTACTGATCTCGTCGACGACACCGGACGTCGTTATCGCTGTCGCACTGTTTGTCAGTGGCGCGTTTCGATCCATCGGGTTCACCGCGTACAACAGCTTGGCGTTCGCCGACGTCGACTCGGATGAGCTGACCGATGCAAATACTCTGCATGCAACGCTGCAAGAGTTGGCATCCGGTCTAGGTATTGCACTGTCCGCGTTGGTGATCACGCTCTGCACACCGTTGGCGGAGTCGGAGGATCTGAGCGCCGGAGTGCCGTTTTCTCTGACGCTGGGTGTTCTCGGGGCCATGCTGGTGCCGACGGTGATCGAGAGTTGGCGGCTCCCACGCGATACGGGTGCTGTGGTGTTGGTGCGCCGATAATGAAGCGTCTTCCGCCACCTTCATCATAACGCGGGACCCGGGGCTTGCGGCAAGGCCCCGGTGATGGTGCACACTCGTCTGCTGCGAGCAAGCAAAAGCCTTGCCCGAAGGAGGGGATCGCATGAGTGACGTCATCATTGTCGGTGCTGGACCAACTGGATTGATGCTGGCAGGTGAGCTCCGGCTACAGGGCGTCGATGTCGTCGTCGTGGACAAGGACGAGGAGCCGACTCAGTTCGTCCGTGCCCTCGGCATCCATGTGCGCAGCATCGAAATCATGGAGCAGCGCGGGTTGCTGGACAAGTTCCTCGCGCACGGCCGCAAGTATCCGCTCGGTGGATTCTTCGCGGGGATCAGCAAGCCGGCACCTGCGCACCTCGATACTGCGCACGGGTACGTACTGGGAATACCTCAGCCCGAGATCGACAGGATTCTTGCCGAACATGCCACCGAAGTCGGCGCGGAAATTCAGCGAGGGAAGCGTGTCGTCGCGATCCGTCAAGACGCCGACAAGGTCACAGCGGAATTATCCGACGGCACAACACTTCACGCGCGTTACCTCGTGGGCTGCGACGGCGGCCGCAGCACTGTTCGGAAGCTGATCGACGTCGGGTTTCCCGGCGAGCCGTCGAGCGCCGACACGTTGATCGGCGAAATGGACGTGACCATGCCGGCTGATGAACTGGCCGCCGTTGTCGCCGAAATCCGGGAAACGCACAAACGATTCGGAGTCGGTCCCGCAGGCAATGGTGCTTTTCGTGTCGTGGTCCCTGCAGCCGAAGTTGCCGACGGTCGCGCAACACCGACCACCCTCGACGACATCAAACAACAGCTACTGGCCATTGCCGGTACCGACTTCGGTGTGCACTCGCCGCGGTGGCTCTCGCGCTTCGGCGACGCCACTCGTCTGGCGGAGCACTACCGGCGCGACCGGGTGTTTCTCGCCGGCGACGCCGCACACATCCACCCACCGATGGGCGGTCAAGGTCTCAATCTCGGTGTGCAGGACGCCTTCAACCTCGGCTGGAAGCTCGCCGCCGAGATCAACGGCTGGGCACCGGAGGGCCTGCTCGACACGTACGAATCGGAACGGCGTCCGGTGGCTGCCGACGTTCTGGACAACACGCGCGCCCAGGCCGAGTTGATCTCCACCGCTGCCGGACCACAAGCGGTGCGGCGCTTGATCTCCGAGCTGATGGAATTCGAAGACGTCAAGCGCTATTTGACCGAGAAGATCACTGCGATCTCGATTCGCTACGATTTCGGCGAAGGCGACGACCTACTCGGTCGGAGGCTGCGTAACATCGCGTTGACCCGCGGCAACCTGTACGACCTGATGCGATCCGGCCGCGGACTTCTTCTCGACCAGGGTGGCCAACTGTCCGTCGATGGTTGGAGCGATCGAGCCGACCACATCGTTGACACAAGCACTGAATTGGAAGTTCCGGCTTTCCTGCTTCGGCCGGACGGTCATGTGGCATGGGTCGGGGATACACAGGCGGAGTTGGATACTCAGCTGTTTAAGTGGTTCGGCCGGCCAACGGCGTAGGGCTATCTGGTTCCACCTCTAAGCCGACTGGTCGCTTAACACGCCGGCCAATGGGCTGTGTATTGATCCGATACTTCGTCGTGGTCGCGATAGAGCTGTTTGCGTTTGCGCGTTGGAAGTCGGTCGCCGAAGACAATGCCGTTGATGTGGTCGGTCTCGTGTTGGAAGCAGCGCCCGAGGGTGCCACCTGCAGTGATTTCGATCGGGTTGCCGTATTGATCGTTTCCGCGACAGGTCGAGAAGTCGGGTCGCGCGAGGTCTGTGTAGGCGCCGGGTAGGGACAGACAGCCTTCGCAGTAGTCGACTAGCTGCCGGTCGACTCCTTCAGGAAGGTCAACGACCGGATTGCAGACGACGCCGGTGCGTTGCGTCCCTACCTCGTCGGTGCAGTCGTAGATGAACACCGCGAGGTCGACGCCGATCTGTTGAGCTGCGAGTCCTGCGCCGTTTGCGGCGGTGTTGGTAGCGAACATGTCTGCCAGCAGATCTTGGAGATCGCTGCCGAATTCAGTCACTGGCCGAGCTGGCGTATGAAGGACAGGGGTGCCCCAGCGAATGATCGGTTGCGCGGTACCTAGGCGGAGAAGTTCGGAGACAGGCATGAGGTTCATGTTCCGCTCTGCTCCTGCCCAACGCAACGAGAGTGTTCGCGTTCGACCGCTACGTTCCTCACCGCCGTGCAGCGCCGGTTTACTCTCCCGCGTCGCGCGGACCGCTGTCTGAACATTGGATCTGGTGCAACTTTCAGTCAGCGTGCTTGACGGTCCCTTCGCCTCCACGCTGTCGAGCCCTACCGGGATTGATGTGGAGCCGAACACCCTCATAGGTGACTGTGTACGGCACATCGTCATCGTTGTCCGGGTCGCCGGAGTCCGCAGGATCCGGCAGTTCCGCGATCTGTTCGATGACCGTCTGTGCTCGCGCCGCACCAGGATCGAACATTTCCTGAAACGGCCCCACGAACGAGCCACCGAGTCCGCGGCGCTTCGCCCGAACAGCCGCCCACCCGAATGTCGCCAACGGGCCGATCATGGCGAACAGCACTAACAAGTCCCACCCCATGCTTCGAGCGTACCGACCGATCGGCATTAAGCGGCACAAGTCTCTTCAGTGCTGCCGTCCCTCAGCTCATTCGTCTCTCGGACTGTGCCTTCAGTAGATCGGCCAGTCGACCAGGTGAGATCCGCTCGCGAACCGCCTCCGTCACGAGTTCGGCCTGCGTCTGAGGCGCGAGGCCGTCGATCGGTTGGTCTCGGTCCAGATTGGTCGGGAAGGCGTAGCCCTCGGCCGAGGCGGCGACGGCGCACCGAACTGCCTCGTCGGACCCCGACTCGCTGAGAGCGAGCAGTGCCGGATAGATCGCGTTGACGAGTGCCTCCCGGTCGATGGTTCCGAGGGCTCGACCGAAGGCCGACGACACCTGGAGAAGATTTGCCATACGCAGGACGTCGGCGGACTTGTTGTGGCCTGCCGCGTGGAACAGCGCTGGGTTGAAGAAGACGGCATCTCCCTTCTTCAAAGGTAATTGGACGTAGTTGGCTTCGAAGAACTCCTTGAACTCGGGACGCTCGAACGCGAGGTATCCGGATTCGAATTGCTGCGAGTACGGCAGATACTTCGTCGGCCCCGTCTCGGCCGGCATATCCACGTGGGCGACTGCACCTTGCAAGGTGAGGGCAGGGGTCAAGCGGTGCACATGCGCCCGAAACTTCGCGGCTACGTCGCTCGACATGAAACCGAGGTGGTAGTCGCGATGTGGATTCTGTGCGGCGCCACCGGGATTGACGACGTTGACGTCCGACGTCACCTGATACATGGGGCCGAGCCACGCTTCCGAAGCCAAAGCGACAATGCTGTTTGCGTAGTAGTCGACGTAAGCCTTGGGATCTTCGAGCGCCAACTTCAGTTGTGCGCCCCAGATTCGGTCATTGGCACCAGGTTTGGCGAAGTGATCTCCGGACGCTGCACCGGATTCGTGTTGGCGCGCAATGAGTTCACGGAAGACCGCGCTGGCGCGATCCAGTATCTCCGCGTCGAATGCGCCTTGAAAGACTGTGATACCGGGGCCGGTGAGTAACGCCCGGGCGATCTCGTCTTGGATCTCGGCCCGGGTTTCAGGATTCGACGATTGCTCTACCAATGCTTCGGAGCGGTACAGAAGAACCCCGTCGGCCACTGAATGGGCGTACGGGTAGTCGGCAAGGGCGGTGTCGTGCGCGACCAAAGCGGCGAAGTCGTCGATGTTGCAGTCTTCTCGGTGCAACCTACCTGCGGACGGCACGGTGTGGTCGGTCAGTGATGGAGTCATTCGGGGCCTTTCCTGCGGTGTTCAAGATGCGCTGTACCTCAAAGACTGCCAAGGAGAACCCATCGAAACTACCCCTGAAATCCATCAAAAAGACATCAGAAACTTTCCCCCACGGGCTCGACCGAGACAGTTGCCCCCGCGGAGTGCATCGACTTGATCACGGCAGCTGCCACGAGATTTGCCCGCAGGCCGTCCGCGGCTGTGGCCAACGTCGAGGGTCTTCCGGTGCTCAATGCGTCGATCCACTCTTGAAGTTGGCGCCGATACGACTCGGCAAAACGCGGAATCCAATCCGCCGCATAGCCGTACGAGTGGGATCGATCCGCGTCGGTGTGGATGACCACCGGTTCGGCGAGACGAGCGGCGCCGATTTCGCCCACGACCTCGCACCGAGTGTCGTAGCCGTACCGCGCGTTGAGAAAGACCTCGACCGTGGTGAGAACGCCGTCGGCGGTGCGCAGCATGATTATCTGCGGATCCTGGCGATCGGTCACCAGCGAACTCGAGCGCCCGCAGTGCCAGCTGGCTGCGACGACGGGGGAGTTCAAGATCCACGGCACGATGTCGAGTTCGTGAATCGCGGAGTTGGTCACCGTGGATTCCGAGCTGCCACCCGGGTAGGCGCTGACAGTGCGACTCGAGCAGTGCACGATCAGTGGGTCACCGATACGGCCGGAATGTGTTTCGGCCTTCAGCGCCACGTATCCCGGATCGAAGCGGCGCATGAATCCGACGCTCACAAGGGGGCTTTCGGGGTTCTCGGCCGCAGCGACGCGTCGGCAGTCCTCTGCTGTCACTGCGAGGGGCTTTTCACACAGAACCGGTATTCCGGCTTCGACAGCAGCAAGCGTGAGGTCGGCATGCGTTGAATCATGGGAAGCGATGACTACGGCGTCCACACCGGCGTCGTTGATCAGTTTCAACGGATCGGTCACCCACCGTGCGCCGACTGCGGACGCTACGGACTTTGCTCGCTCTTGATCGAGGTCTGCAACCACAGAGACCGTTGCCCCGGAGACCGTGGAGTGGAGATTGCGGACGTGGTCGGCGCCCATGACGCCGGTTCCGATCACACCGACACGAATCGACATGAGGTTCCTACTTCCAGAGGATTGAAACGGACAACCTAATGTCCTTACATATTTCGAGATTCGACTCTACAGTTCGAGGCATGACTTCTTCTACAGTTCTGGAACTCCCTCGCACCCGGGTCCCCGATCCGGTCGACGCTCCGACTTTGCGCTGGGGGATCCTCGGGCCTGGCTGGATTGCACAACGCTTCGTGGAGTCACTGCAGAGAAATACAGCGCAGGAAGTCACGGCCGTCGCTTCGCGCGGACTCACCCGCGCTCAGGCCTTCGCGGACAATTGGGGGATCCGACGCGCTCACGGTAGCTACGACGCTTTGCTTGCCTCCGAGGATGTGGACGTCGTCTATGTCGCAACACCGCACACTGCTCATTTCGATTGCGCGATGGCGGCATTGGATCACGGCAAGCATGTCGTGGTCGAAAAGCCGCTGGCTTTGAACGCAGCGCAGGGACGGGCGATTCAGGAGCGGGCGACTGCGCTCGGACTGTTTTGCATGGAGGCGATGTGGACGTCGTTTCTGCCCAAGTTCGACGTGATCGACCAGATCCTCGAGGCGGGGCTGCTGGGAACCATACGTACGGTTCTGGCCGATCACGGCGAACGGTTCGAGACCGATCATCGTATCTACGATCCAGCGCTTGCGGGTGGGCCACTTCTCGACCTCGGGACCTATCCGGTCAGTCTCGCGTATCGGGTATTGGGTGTTCCTACTGCGGTTGCTGCCCTGGGCGAGCCGGCGAATGACATGGTGAACGGCCAGATCTCAGCGGTTCTGTCCTGGGCAGGCATTGCTCAGGCCAGTCTGAACACCACGATCCTTGCTGACACGCCCAACACGGCCTCGATCTGCGGCGACAAGGGGATGATCGTTCTGGACTCGACGTTCTACCGGCCCGGGGCCTTCACTGTCCGGCTAGGTGACGGAAGATCTGCGCGCTACGACGATCCGGTCGACGGATACGTCGGAGGTCTCGCGTTCGAGGCGGCCGAGGCGGCGCGGCGGATCACCGCCGGGGATATCGAGTCGCCGGTCCATCCGCTCGACGCGGCCATTGCGACGCTCGACATCCTCGACGAGATCCGCCGTCAGGTGGGGATCACGTTCCCGGGTGAGGGCTAGAGCGTGAAGGCCTTCCGGAAAGCAGTGAGTGCGGTGTCACTGTCTCCGGATGCCCAGCCCTCCAAACCGATCGTGCCGGTGTAACCCTGGTCGGCGAGCACGCGTGCGATGGCGGGGTAGTTGATCTCGCCGGTTCCGGGTTCGCATCGGCCGGGTACGTCGGCCACCTGAATCTCGCCGATGTTGTCACCACAACGCCGCACGAGTTCGATGAGGTTTCCTTCGCCGATCTGTGCGTGGTAGAGGTCGAGCATCATCTTGAAGTTGGGGTGTGAGACGGATTCCACCAGTGCCAGAGTGTCTTTGGCGCGGGCCATCGGTACGCCGGGGTGATCGACGATCGTATTGAGATTCTCGAGGCAGAAGACGACTCCGGCTTCTTCGCCCAGTCTCGCGATCTTCTCGAGAGCGCGTTGGGCGGTCAGCCACATCGCTCCCGTAGTTCGATACTGCGGGCGCGCAGCCTGTCCGTCGATCAGCTCGCCGGTATGGAAGTTCAGCCGGGGAACGCCGAGTTTCGCTGCCGGAGCGAGGCATAGCGCCGCTGTGCGTACCAGTTCGGCGCTGCCGGCTTCGTCGAACAAATCGCCGTGGAGATAGCCGGTCATCGAGGAGAACCGAGCTCCGGTGGCGACCAGAGCTTCGAGGTCTTTGTCTTGCCAACTCCAGATCTCGGCTGCGAACCCCGCCTCCGAGATCCGCCGAACACGCTCGACGACAGGGAGTTCGGTGAACGTCATCTCGGCAGAGACCGCCAAGTCGAAGGGGCTCACTGCGGCACCGCCAGCAACGAGACGGGCAGTCCGGTTTCCACGGATTCTTTTGCGGCCAGTGCGATTTCCAGGGCGTTGCGAGCATCGAGACCGTCGACCGACGGCGCGCTGCCGGAGCGGATGCAGTCTGCGAAGTGCGCCAGTTGGGCGACATAGGCGTCGTGAAACAGTTCGATGTTCACCCGAGGTGTGTCGGCCAGAACGCCCGGTGAGCTGTAATGACGCATCGCGGTCCGCGTGACCTCGCCTGCACTCACCATTCCACCGGAACCGAAAACTTCGCCGCGAACGTCGTAACCGTAGGTGGCTTGGAAGTTGGCCTCGGCCGACGCGAGGGCGCCGTTGTCGAAGCGCAACTGAACCATCGACGTGTCGAGGTGCCCCTGCTCCTTGTACTGCGGATGGATGAGAGCATCGGCCTGCGCGAACACCTCGACGACGCGTGCCCCGGGGTTGAGCCAGAGCAGAGCGTCGAAGTCGTGAATCAGTGTCTCGTTGAAGATCGTCCACGGCTTGACTCGGGAGGCGACGTCGGCGGTGATTCCTGGGTCGCGGGTCAGAGAACGAAGTAGCTGTGGGGTTCCGATCCCGCCGGCGGTGATCACGTCGTGGGCCGCGGTGAAGTCGGCGGCGAAGCGCCGGTTGAAACCGACTTGCAGCGCAACGTTGTTCGCGGCACACGCGCCGATCGCGCGATCGGCGTCCTCGAGTGTCAAGGCCATCGGCTTTTCGCAAAAGACATGTTTGCCGGCCTCCGCGGCGGCCACCACGAGATCGGTGTGAGTTGATGCGGGCGTACTGATGAGCACCGCTTCGACGGTCGGATCGGCAATCAGCTCAAGGGCGTCGGTGTACGCGCGGGCGTCGGGACTGACACGTTCGATCAACGACGCCGCAGCGCCGGGCGCAGGATCGGCGACGGCGACGAGACGGGTGCCGGGGATACGCAGCGCGACGGACTCGCCGTGGAAGCGGCCGATCCATCCGGCGCCGATGAGACCGACTGCAACAGAGGCAGACATGGGGGCTCCGTTCGGAGTGAGAATGAGGAACTAGATCGTTCTAGTCCATGCCAGTAAAGCGCCGGATGCGGCGCGCGTCAATGCTTCGGTGCTTATTCGCTGGAACGATCTAGTCTGTGGAGGTGAACAGTCGACGCCCCACCTTGCAAGACGTAGCAGACCTGGCTGGTGTGTCACGCGCTCTGGTGTCCATCGTCATTCGTGATGTCCCAGGTGCCAGCGATGCGACGCGGGTACGGGTCAAGGCTGCCGCGGACGAACTCGGCTATCGACCCGACAACGCGGCGCGACTGCTGCGCCAACATCGCAGCCGCCTGATCGGTGTCAGTTACGTTGCGGCGCAAACATTTCACGCGGAGCTGCTAGACGAAATCTATGTGGCCGCCGAACGGTCGCGCTACGACGTCGTCCTCAGTGCGGTCTCGGAGCGACGGCCGGATTCTCGTGCAACGCGGACCCTGCTCGACGACCGGTGTGAGGCGATCTTGCTGTTGGGTTCACAGGCGCCGGAAGCAGAGATCGTCGACCTGGCCGACAAGGTTCCCGTTGTCGTAATCGCGCGGAAGATGTCGTCAGTGCACGTGGATGTTGTCCGAACAGATGACGAGGCGGGCGCGGTGATGGCCGTGAATCACCTTGTCGAACTCGGGCACCGCTCGATCGCCCACGTCGACGGCGGGCGAGGCCCTGGTGCCCAGGAACGGCGTCAGGGCTACCGCAAGGCCATGCGAGCGGCAGGTCTGGAGCCGAGAATTCTTCCCGGCGGTCTCACGGAGGAGTTCGGCGCAGCTGCCGCCAGGTCGATGGTCGAGGGTGGGTTACCCGGGGCGGTCTTCGCTTTCAACGATCGCTGCGCGCTCGGAGTTCTCGACGTCTTCCTGCGTGCCGGGATCTCGGTGCCTGGCGACGTTTCCGTGATCGGATTCGACAACAGTGCATTGGCAGGTTTGGCGCACATCGATCTGACCAGTGTCGGGCAGGACACGGCGTTTCTGGGCGGCGCCGCGGTGGAGCGGATCTCCGAACGCCTCGACGGCGGAAGTGGGCCATTGGGCAAGGACATTGTCGCGCAGCCACAACTGGTGGTTCGAGGTTCAACTGGACCCGCAGGGCATTGACCTGCAGTTTCGACTTCAATCAGTTTGTTCGGTCTTTGATAAGCAGTCCTAATGTCAGAACAAACTATTGACATTCGACTGTGACGGGTATTACATCTTTCACATACAACCGAGCACCATCCGTTCGCGGGCCGTTGGTTGATGTCGAGAGGGAGTTCACATGTCGTTTCTCACGGGACGCAAGAGCGTTGCCGTACTGGCCGGAGCCTCAGTCGTGGTCTTGGGTCTGGCCGCCTGTTCAAGCACCGGCGGAAAGCCGGATTCTTCCGGATCCGGAATGGGCGCGGGTACGGCGGACACGCCCCGCGCCACCATTGCGATGATCACTCACGAAGTTCCCGGTGACACGTTCTGGGATCTGGTGCGCAAGGGAGCCGAAACCGCAGCGGCCAAGGACAACATCGAGCTTCGGTACTCCGCCGATCCCGAGGCGCCGAATCAGGCCAACTTGGTTCAGAGTGCGATCGACAGCAAGGTCGACGGGATTGCCGTGACCCTCGCGAAGCCCGACGCCATGGTTGCCGCGGTCCAAAGTGCCACCGCCGCGGGCATTCCGGTTGTCGCCCTCAACTCGGGCCTCGAGACCTGGAAGGACATGGGCGTCAAGGAGTACTTCGGTCAGGACGAGTCGATTGCCGGTGAAGCTGCCGGCGAGCGACTCAACACCGAAGGTGCCACCAAGGTGTTGTGCGTCATTCAGGAGCAGGGCAACGTGAGCCTCGAATCACGTTGTGCCGGAGTGAAGAAGTCGTTCAAGGGAACGACGGAGATTCTCAACGTCAACGGCAAGGACATGCCGTCGGTGGAATCGACCATCACCGCGAAACTTCAACAGGACCCGGCAATCGATCGAGTTCTCGCACTCGGTGCTCCATTTGCTTTGACGTCCGTGACGTCGGTCGGCAATGCGGGCAGCAAGGCGAAGGTCGTCACCTTCGACACCAACGCGGCGCTCGTCGACGCCATCAAATCCGGTGACGTGCAGTGGGCAGTGGACCAGCAACCCTTCCTGCAGGGCTACCTCGCCATCGATTCGCTGTGGCTTTACCTCAACAACGGCAACGTGATCGGTGGCGGCTTGCCGACCCTGACCGGACCCGCGTTCATCGACAACACCAACATCGACTCGGTCGCCGAGTACGCCAAGAACGGAACTCGCTGATCCAGGCGCACGGAGGGCTGAGAGTCCGCCCTCCGTGCGCCTGTCCAGCACGGAAGGGAAATCATGTCCACTCAGGCAGATCTCGACCTTGCCGCCCACAAAGTCGTGACCGATGAACGGGTGAAGGAGCAAAAGCGCATTCAGCGCCTACTGCTCCGCCCGGAGATGGGTTCACTTGTCGGCGCCATCGCCATCTTCATCTTCTTCTGTATCGTCGCGGCACCGTTCCGTACGCCGGAAGCGCTTGCGACAGTGCTCTACTCCAGCTCCACGATCGGCATCATGGCTTGCGCGGTCGCCCTGCTCATGATCGGCGGCGAGTTCGACCTCTCCGCCGGCGTCGCAGTCACCACGTCCTCGCTCGCCGCGTCGATGATCGCCTACAACCTGCACCTCAATCTGTGGGTGGGTGCGATTCTGGCGCTCGTCGTTTCGCTCGCAGTCGGATTCTTCAACGGCTACCTCGTCATGAAGACGAAGATTCCCAGCTTCCTCATCACCCTGAGCTCGTTCCTGATGTTGACCGGAATCAACCTGGCCGTCACCAAGCTCGTGAGTGGTCAGGTTGCCACACCCAGCGTCTCCGACATGGCCGGATTCGATTCCGCGAAAAAGGTATTCGCGTCGTCGTTCTCGGTCTTCGGGGTGTCCGTCAAGATCACGGTCGTGTGGTGGCTGCTGTTCACCGCGATTGCAACATTTGTTTTGTTCAAGACCAAGATCGGCAACTGGATCTTCGCGGTCGGCGGCAATCAGGACAGTGCCCGCGCGATCGGTGTGCCGGTGACCGCAGTCAAGATCGGTTTGTTCATGACCGTCGGCTTTGCTGCCTGGTTCGTGGGCATGCATCTGCTGTTCTCGTTCAATACCGTTCAGTCCGGTCAGGGTGTCGGTAACGAGTTCCTGTACATCATCGCCGCAGTCATCGGCGGTTGCCTGCTCACCGGTGGTTACGGAACCGCGATCGGTGCTGCGATCGGCGCATTCATCTTCGGTATGACCAACCAGGGCATCGTCTACGCAGGCTGGAACCCGGACTGGTTCAAGTTCTTCCTCGGCGCCATGCTGCTGTTCGCGGTCATCGCCAACAACGCATTCCGCAACTACGCTGCGAAAAGGTGACACATGAGTACCACAGCTGAAGTTCCGGCTCTCTCGAACTCGGGCGGCAACGTGCCACTGATCGAGCTCAAGGACGTCGGTAAGCAATACGGAAACATCATCGCGCTCAAGGGAATCAACCTGCGCGTCGGTGCGGGTGAAGTGACCGGTGTGCTCGGTGACAACGGCGCAGGCAAGTCCACGCTGATCAAGATCATCGCCGGTCTGCACCAGCAGAGCGAAGGCGAACTACTCGTTGACGGCGAACCGACAACGTTCCACTCGCCTAAAGAGGCGCTTGGCAAAGGCATCGCGACGGTCTATCAGGACCTCGCCGTTGTTGCGTTGATGCCGGTGTGGCGCAACTTCTTCCTTGGGCAGGAACTGCGCAAGGGTGGTCTGATCAAGTCGCTCGACGCCAACGCCATGCGCGCGACGACTCTTTCGGAACTGTCGAAGATGGGCATCGAACTGCCTGACGTCGACGCACCGATCGGTAGTCTCTCCGGCGGTCAGCGTCAGTGTGTTGCCATCGCCCGCGCCATCTTCTTCGGTGCCCGCGTGCTGATTCTCGACGAGCCGACAGCAGCGCTCGGCGTCAAGCAGTCGGGAATGGTGTTGCGCTACATCACCGCTGCCAAGGAACAGGGATTCGGCGTCATCTTCATCACGCACAATCCGCACCACGCGTACATGGTCGGCGATCACTTCGTGCTCCTCAACCGAGGCAGGCAGAAGCTCGACGCCAAGTACGACGACATCTCACTCGAAGAACTGACCAAGGAGATGGCGGGCGGTGACGAGCTCGAGACACTGACCCACGAGCTTCGCCGTTAGATCAAAACCTCGCGACTACAGCCTCGGTTCGAATCGAACCGAGGCTGTAGTCGTTTCGTCAGAGGATGGTCGTCGGCCGAACCCCGAGGCCGGAATGCATGTAGGCCTCGTCGATCATCGTCATGTTGGCTACCGCGTCGCCCGGTCCGATCGGCAGCGCCGAGACCCCGGACAGATGATCGGCGAACGCTTCGAGTTGCCAGGTGTACGACGACTTCGTGCCCAGATGCTCGATACTCGTGCGCCCATCGACAGTGACGGAGACACGGTCGTCGACGTCCGGCTGGAGGAAGTTGTGCACCAGGACGTCTCCGTTGGTTCCGAAGACCCGGAAAGTGAAGTGGTACTTCTCGTCCAACATCGTTGTCACAACGGATGCCCGCGCTCCGCCGGGATACTCGAGTTCGATGTCGAACCACGAATCGACCCCCGAAGCGTATTCCTCGTGGCGGGTCCCGGTCACCACCGGCGCACCACCACAGACGTCACTCAGCATCCGGGAAGCATGTAACCCGTAGCAGCCCAGGTCCATCAGTGACCCGCCTGCCAAGGCGAGCTCCCACCGCGGGTCATTCTCGGATGGTTTGGGCATCCGCAGTACGGTTTCCACCCGAGTGACCGCGCCGACTGTGCCGCTCCGAACCACATCCAGCAGGCGCCGGTTCACCGGATGAAAGAGGTAGTGGAACCCCTCGAGCAGCGTCACTCCGCTCACGCGCGCTGCCTCGGCTACAGCACGCGCTTCCACCGCGTTGCTCGAAAACGGTTTCTCCGTCAGCACGTGCTTGCCGGCCTGAACGGCGGCGAGATTCCACGGTCCGTGCAGGCTGTTGGGCAGCGCGTTGTAGACGACGTCCACCTCCGGATCCGAGATCAGCTCGGCGTACGAACCGACCACCCGTTCGATCCCATGCTGGGCCGCATAGGCTCTGGCCCGCTCGGGGCTGCGTGCGGCAACGGCCACCAGGCGGTGCCCGGTGGCCGTTGCAGGTTTGATCATCGCGTTCTCGGCGATGCGTGAGGCTCCCAGAATGCCTATCCGCAGCGGGGTAGGTGTCACAGAACCGACCGCAGATACTCGACGCTCGCTCGCACATCACGCACCGGTCCCTCGTCGGACGGAGCCTCGGTCAGAATGGTGTCCTGCTCGAGCACGTACCATCCGTCGAAACCGTGGCGCTGCAATATGGCTGTGACACCGGCGATGTCGACGTCGCCGCCACCGAGTGGACGGTACATTCCCGCCTTCACGCCGTCGGTGTAGGTGAGCTCACCACTGCGAACGCGTGATGCGAGGGCATCGTCGACGTCCTTGAGATGCACGTGGGTGATGCGCTCGGGAGCTTGACGCGCCAGGTCGACCGGATCGGTGCCGCCGATCAACAGGTGGCCGGTGTCCAGGCACAGTGGGATGGCCGAGCCGTCGAGCACTCGCAGGACCTCGTCGCGCTGCTCGATCATCGTTCCGACGTGAGGGTGGACAACTGCCCTGATTCCACGCTCGGCGGCGGCGTCGGTGAGGCGATCGAGATTGTGCAGCAGGGTTTTCCAACTCTGCTCGTCCAGTTCTCGGCGTGAATCGTAGCCGTCGGAACCCGTCGCGGCGGCCAGAACCAACACCTCGGCACCCGAGGCGACAAAACCGTCGAGGATGGGGGAGATGCCGGGCACCGGATCATGATCGTCATCGTGCAGCAGTACTGGTGCAAACCCGCCGACTGCGCTCAGGTCATGATCCGCGAGCACCTTGGCCATTTCGGCGGGTGCTGTCGGCAGAAAGCCCTCCGGTCCGATTTCCGTTGCCGCCAGACCGACTTCGCGCATTTCCCGGAGGACTTGCGCAGGGTCGAGTTGGTAGCCCCAGCCCGGGACTTCGCACACGCCCCAGGAGATCGGTGCGCCGGCGATGCGAGGAGTGCTCATGTGTGTGCCTCATTCTTGTCGTGAAGGAACAGATCTTTGACTTCGGTGATCGTGACGGGCCGACCCTCGCGCAGAGAGTGCGTTGCAGCTTCGGAGATCCAGGCCGACTCGACCGCATCTGTGGGCGTGCACGGTGATTCCCGACGCCCGGCGACAACGCCGAGGAATGCTTCGAGTTCCGCACGGTAGGCGGACGTGAAGCGGTCCATGAAGAACGTGTACGGCTCCCGCGAGGGGAACGATGTTCCGGGGTCGAGCGAGCGGAGTGGCAAGCGGTCGTCCAGCCCGGCAACGACGGAGTCCGCCGAGCCGAGTACCTCGAGTCGGCAGTCGTAGCCGCGGCCGTTGTAGCGGGTATTTGACACGACCGCGATGGTTCCGCCTTCGAAAGTGAGAACCGTTGCGGCGGTGTCGACGTCACCGGCATCGGCGATCCCGCGATCACCCTGATTCGAGCCGGTGGCAAAAACCGTGGTGACTTCGCGGCCGCTGACCCACCTGACGATGTCGAAATCGTGGATCGAGCAGTCGCGGAAGATGCCGCCGGAGTGTTCGATGTACGAGATCGGCGGGGGAGCGGGGTCGAGGGTGGTCGATCGGAGAGTGTGGATCCAACCGAGTTCTCCGGATCGAACTGCGTCGTACGCCGCCACAAATGACGGGTCGAATCGGCGCTGAAATCCGATCTGGACTGGTACCGACGTCTGCTCGGCAGTCGCGAGTACACGAACCGAGGATTCGATCGAGTCGGCTACCGGCTTTTCGCAGAACGTCGGGATGTCTCGTCGGACAGCGGCTTCGATCAGGTCGGCGTGCGAACTCGACGACGCGGCGATCAGAACACCGTCGATGCCTGACGCTAAAAGCGCGTCGGGATCGGCAGCGGACTCCACGTCGAGTTCGCTTGCCACGTCCGAGGTTCGACGTGCGTCGACGTCGGTGACAACCAGTGCGTCGACGCCGTCCGTCGTCAGCAGGTTTCGGGCGTGGTAGCTGCCGATTCGTCCGAGGCCGATGACTCCGATACGAGCGCCCATCAGTCCAGCCCTCCGAAGACGTTCTGGTCCCAGTCGATGATCGAGCCTGTCACGACTCCGCTGCGATCGGAGAGCAGGAAGACGACGAAGTCGGCGATTTCGTCGACCTGTCCGAGCTTGCCCATGGGGAGGGTGCTGCCCGCACGTTCCTGCCAGTCGTCACCGGCGTCGTGAAAAGCTCTCTGCGTGAGGTCTTCTCCCTCGGTCTGTGTCCACCCGATGTCGAGACCGTTGATCCGGATGCGATCCCAGCGATGCGCATGGGCGGCGTTGCGGGTCAGCCCCGCCAGCCCTGCCTTCGCTGCCACGTACGGCGCGAGATACGGTTGCCCGCCGAGTTCGGACGTAGAGATGATGTTGACGATGGACCCGGGGACCGCACGCTCGCGCATGTCCTTGACGGCTGCCTGCATCGTGAAGAACGGACCACGGAGGTTCACCGCGATGTGCTGGTCGAAGAGTTCCTCGGTGGTGTCGAGCAGCGTGCCGCGCGAGGTGAGTCCGGCAGAATTGACGAGGGCATCCACGCGGCCGAAATGTGAGATCGTCTCGGCCACGCTGGCGAGCGCGGAATCGGTCTGCGCCACATCGGCTTCGATGAAGTGGGTTCCCGGAAGTTCTGCCTCGAGAGCCTTTCCGACGTCCGGGCGTCGGCCGGTGAAAGCCACCTGAGCGCCCTCACGGACTGCGGCGCGTACGACGCCGGCGCCGACGCCTTGCGAGCCGCCACTGACCAGTACGACGGTGTCGGCTAGGAGTGCGGGCCTGGTTACGCCCGGCGGAGAAGTCATGGGTTTAGTCTGGCTGTGACGAAGACCTCGAGCAACAGCGAAAAACCATCAAATATCCATCATCGTGAGGTAGTTGTGGCGCATCGATTCAAAGTACGGGAGATCGCTCAGCAGTCGGGCCTGAGTGAGGCCACCGTCGACCGGGTGCTCAACGACCGTCCTGGAGTTCGCGACGGCACACGATCGGAGGTTCGCCAGGCGATCACGGACCTGGAACGTCAACGCTCGCAACTGAAACTGGTCGGGCGCACGTTCATCGTCGACGTCGTGTTGCAAACTCCCGCAAGGTTTTCCGACGCAGTCCGTGACGCGCTCGAGGCCGAACTGCCCACCCTTGCACCCGCTGTAGTTCGTTCCAGGTTTCACTTTCGTGAAACCGGTTCGGTCGAAGCGATGACGTCGACGCTCGACAAGATTCGCCGACGCGGATCCCACGGAGTCATCGTCAAGGCTCCCGACACTCCGGAAGTCGTGGCGGCGATCGACCGGTTGGTGGCGGCCAAGATTCCGGTCGTCACGTTGGTGACCGATGTTCCCGGTAGCAGGCGAGCCGCCTACATCGGCATCGACAACCGAGCCGCCGGAGCCACCGCCGCGTACTTGATAGATCAGTGGCTGGGGGATCGGGACGGCAACGTGCTGGTCAGCATGAGTAGCGGCTTCTTCCGTGGGGAGGAAGAACGGGAGATGGGATTTCGCTCCGCTATGCGCGTCTCGGCTCCGCATCGCCGTTTGATCGACATTCCGAACAGTGACGGTCTGGATCAGACGAGTAGGAAATTGGTGCGAGCGGCACTCGAATCCGATCCGCAGATCCGTGCCGTGTATTCGATCGGTGGTGGCAACCTGGCCACTGTCGACGCGTTCGAAGAACTGAACCGGGAGTGCAGTGTCTTCATCGCTCACGATCTCGACGGTGACAATCGAAAGTTGCTGGGGGAGAGGCGAATATCAGCGGTGCTCCACCACGATCTGCGGGCGGATGTTCGCACTGCCTGTCAGGTGGTCATGAAGGAACACGGCGCCATGGGCGCTCACTTCGGCTTTACGACGTCACCGGTTCAAGTCGTGACACCGCTCAACATGCCCCCGACATAGCTGTGCGCGGTTAAGGAGTCCGGAGACTCCCTAACCGCGCACAGGGCCGAAGGCCTGACTATCGAGCGAAGAGCAGAGCTCGCTTGACTTCCTGAATAGCCTTTGTCACCTGGATGCCGCGGGGGCATGCGTCGGTGCAGTTGAACGTGGTGCGGCAACGCCACACGCCGTCCTTGTCGTTCAGGATGTCGAGACGCTCGGAAGCGGCCTCGTCACGGCTGTCGAAGATGAACCGGTGTGCGTTGACGATGGCAGCGGGACCGAAGTAGCTGCCGTCGCTCCAGTACACGGGGCACGACGTGGTGCAGCATGCGCAGAGGATGCACTTCGTCGTGTCGTCGAAACGAGCACGGTCGTGCTGGCTCTGGATGCGCTCACGAGTGGGCTCGTTGCCACTGGTGATGAGGAACGGCTTCACGGCGCGGAATGCGTCGAAGAAGGGTTCCATGTCGACAACCAGGTCCTTCTCGACGGGCAGGCCCTTGATGGGCTCGACCGTGATGGTGACCGGCTTGCCGTCCTTGGGCAGCATGTCCTTCATCAGCAGCTTGCAGGCCAGACGGTTCACACCGTTGATCCGCATGGCGTCCGATCCACAGACACCGTGTGCGCAGCTGCGACGGAACGTGAGGGTGCCGTCGAGGTAACCCTTCACGTACAGCAGCAGGTTGAGCAGACGGTCGGTGGGCAGTGCCGGGACCTGGAAACTGTCCCAGTGCTGGCCTTCGCCCGATTCGGGATTCATCCGCGCGATCTTGAGAGTGACCATGACGGCCCCCTCGGGAACAGCGGGGAGTTTGGGTGCATCTACAGCAGGCGCAGACATCAGTACTTACGCTCCATCGGCTCGTAGCGGGTCTGGATCACCGGCTTGTAGTCCAGACGGATGTCGGAGAGCAGGCCGTCACCCTCCTTGTACGCCATCGTGTGCTTCATGTACTCGGCGTCGTTGCGATCCGGGAAGTCCTCACGAGCGTGGCCGCCGCGCGATTCCTTGCGGTTGAGGGCGCCGACGACGGTGACCTCTGCCATTTCGAGGAGGAAGCCCAGCTCGATGGCCTCGAGCAGGTCGCTGTTGTAGCGCTTGCCCTTGTCCTGGACCGTGATGTGGTTGTAGCGCTCCTTGAGAGCACGTACATCCTTGAGTGCCTGGGTGAGGCGCTCTTCGGTGCGGAAGACGGAGGCGTTGTTGTCCATCGACTGCTGCAGCTCGGTGCGGATGTCCGCAACGCGCTCGTGGCCGTGATCGGACAGGATGACGCCGACCCAGTCTTCGACCATCGCAGCCGGGGTTTCCGGCAGGTCGACGAACTCGGTGGAGTTCGCGTACTCGGCGGCAGCGATGCCGGCGCGGCGGCCGAACACGTTGATGTCGAGGAGCGAGTTGGTGCCGAGGCGGTTTGCACCGTGCACGGAAACGCAGGCACATTCGCCGGCGGCGTACAGGCCCTTGACGACCTCGTCGTTGTTGCGCAGAACCTCACCGTTGATCTTGGTGGGGATACCGCCCATGACGTAGTGGCACGTCGGGTAGACGGGCACGGGCTCCTTGACGGGGTCCACGCCGAGGTAGGTGCGCGAGAACTCCATGATGTCGGGGAGCTTCTCGTCGAGAACTTCCTCGGGGATGTGCGTCACGTCGATGTAGACGTAGTCCTTGTTCGGGCCGGCGCCGCGGCCTTCCAGAACCTCGAGGACCATCGAACGGGCCACGATGTCACGCGGAGCGAGGTCCTTGATGGTGGGGGCGTAGCGCTCCATGAAGCGCTCGCCGTCGGCATTACGGAGAATGCCACCTTCACCACGGACGGCTTCCGAGATCAGGATGCCGAGACCGGCGAGTCCTGTCGGGTGGAACTGGTGGAACTCCATGTCCTCGAGGGGCAGGCCCTTGCGGAAGATGATGCCCATGCCGTCACCGGTGAGGGTGTGCGCGTTGGACGTCGTCTTGTACATACGTCCCGAGCCGCCGGTCGCGAAGATGATCGACTTGGCGTGGAAGATGTGCAGCTCGCCGGTCGAGAGCTCGTAGCAGATGACACCGGTGGCAACCGGGCCGTCCTCGGTCTCGGTGATGGCGATGTCGAGCGCGTAGAACTCGTTGAAGAACTCGACGTCGTGCTTGACGCAGTTCTGGTACAGCGTCTGCAGAATCATGTGACCGGTGCGGTCGGCTGCGTAACACGCACGGCGGACGGGTGCCTTGCCGTGGTCACGTGTGTGGCCACCGAATCGACGCTGGTCGATCTTGCCTTCGGGCGTGCGGTTGAACGGCAGACCCATCTTCTCGAGGTCGAGCACCGCGTCGATGGCCTCTTTGGCCATGATCTCGACGGCGTCCTGGTCGGCGAGGTAGTCGCCGCCCTTGACGGTGTCGAAGGTGTGCCACTCCCAGTTGTCTTCCTCCACGTTCGCCAGTGCGGCACACATGCCGCCCTGGGCCGCGCCGGTGTGGCTGCGGGTGGGGTAGAGCTTGGTCAGTACGGCCGTGCGGGCACGGGGGCCAGCTTCGATTGCCGCACGCATGCCTGCGCCGCCGGCGCCGACGATGACCACGTCATAACGATGTTCCTGCATGAAGTCTGTGCTCCCCTAGCTCGCCGAGATATTGGGGTCGAAGGTGAAGATGACGTACGTGCCCAGGCCCATGATCAGGATCATCGAGAGAACGAGGATCGTGGTCAGCCAGAAGCGCGTGGAGTCCTTGCGGGAGTAGTCCGCGATGACCGTGCGCAGGCCGTTACCGCCGTGCAGCTGTGCCAGCCACAACATCGTCAGATCCCAGAACTGCCAGAACGGGCTGGACCAGCGACCTGCGACGAATGCGAAGTTCAGACGGTGAACGCCACCGTCGAGCATCAGCATGATGAACATGTGGCCCAGGACCAGAACGATCAGGGCGACGCCGGAGAAGCGCATGAACAGCCATGCGTACAACTCGAAGTTGTTCCGAGCCTTCGCGCGCGGGGACCGCGGGTTGTCCAGGCTTGCGGGACGGTCGTATGAGGTGCCCAGGCTCTTGGCTTCGGGTCCGTGAGTAGTCGCCATGTCAGTGCTCCGCAAACATGTTGATGAGGATGCGTCCGGCGCCTGGGATCATCACCAGGAACCAGATCGTCAGAATGGTCCAGAGCATGACGCGCTGGTACTTCGGGCCCTTCGACCAGAAGTCCACCAACATCACGCGCACGCCGTTGAGGGCGTGGTAGAGGACTACGCCGACGAGGCCGATCTCCATGAGGCCGACGAGGGGGTTCTTGTACGTGTCGATTACGGCGTCGTACGTATCGGGATTGACCCGAACGAGTGCCGTATCGAGAACGTGTACGAATAGGAAGAAGAAAGTAGCGACGCCTGTGATCCGGTGTAGAACCCAGGACCACATTCCGGGGTCGCCCCGGTAAAGCGACCTCGTGCGCTCCTTCTGAGGAGCGGCTTCAGTCGTAGTACTCATCGAGTGCTGTGCCTCCAACGTCATTGGTGGACGCGTCGAGCCTGCAGAGAGCTTCGATGTACCTCAGCCCGGGCTCGACGGGATCCTGAACCGACTTGACTCAGACTCTAAACCTATGTGAAACCGGGAACTAATCAGATGCGGGATTCGTACGCGTACCAAACTCTTTGTAAGGTTTGCCTTTCCAATCTCACCTAGCCGGTTTCGGCGTGGTTTCTGCATCCATTCAGTCGGCGTGATTGGATAACGAACCATGGGTGACATCGACTGGAAGTTGTTGCGGCACAACGCGCAAGTGGTCATGCGGCAGGCTTATGCACCGTACTCGGGCTATGCAGTGGGTGCAGCTGCCCTGGTAGACGATGGTCGGATCGTCTCAGGATGCAATGTGGAAAATGTCTCATACGGTTTGAGCCTGTGTGCCGAATGTGGACTCGTCGGTAACTTAGCCGCCACCGGGGGCGGGCGGCTGGTTGCCTTCACGTGCTGCGACGCGAAGGGCTCGATTCTGATGCCATGCGGCAGGTGCAGACAGCTTCTTCTCGAGCACGGCGGGGGTGAGATGCTTGTCGACACGAGCAGTGGGTTCAAGCCGCTGAGCGAGCTGTTGCCTGATGCTTTCGGGCCGGAACAAGCAGAGGGGCTCCGCCATGTTTGACGCAGTTTCCATCATCGGCGCCAAGCGTGACGGCCGCGAGTTGTCGGGAACCGAGATCGACTGGATAGTTCAGGCGTTCACCGAGGGGGTCGTCGGCGACGAGCAGATGTCGGCGCTCGCGATGGCGATCTATTTCCGAGGAATGTCACGAGCAGAGACCGGCCGATGGACCGAGGCAATGATCGAATCCGGCGGGAGGATGGACTTTTCGGACTTGCCGCTGCCCACCGTCGACAAGCATTCGACCGGTGGTGTTGGGGACAAGATCACCCTTCCGCTCGCGCCCCTCGTCGCGGCATGTGGTCTTGCAGTCCCGCAGTTGTCGGGACGCGGACTCGGCCACACCGGCGGAACTCTCGACAAGCTCGAGGCCATTCCAGGTTGGCGAGCCGAGCTCACGGCGACGGAGATGGTCGACATTCTCGCGGACCCGAAAATCGGCGCGGTGATCTGCGCTGCCGGAGCGAACCTGGCCCCCGCCGACAAGAAGCTCTACGCGCTGCGCGACGTGACCGGAACGGTGGAATCCATTCCGCTGATCGCAAGTTCGATCATGAGCAAGAAGATTGCCGAGGGAACCGGCGCCCTGGTGCTCGACGTCAAAGTCGGTTCCGGAGCGTTCATGAAGGACCTCGGCGACGCGCGAGAGTTGGCACGCACGATGGTCGAGTTGGGCAACGACGCCGGCGTGCGTACAAGTGCTCTCATCACCGGGATGGACACCCCGCTGGGATTGACGGCTGGCAACGCTCTCGAGGTGCGTGAATCCGTCGAGGTGCTGGCAGGCGGCGGGCCGTCCGACGTCGTCGAGCTGACCCTGGTCCTGGCTCGGGAGATGCTGTCCGCGGCTGGGATCGACGGTATCGACCCCGCAGACAAACTGGCCGACGGCACAGCCATGGACCGGTGGCGCGCGATGATCGCCGCACAAGGTGGGGACCCACACGCGACGCTGCCGGTGGCCCGGCACAGCGACGTCGTCACCGCGGACCGAGACGGCGTACTGACCCGACTCGACGCCATGGCGGTGGGCATCGCGGCCTGGAAGCTCGGAGCCGGACGCGAACGACAGGGCGAAGCCGTTCAGGCCGGTGCCGGTATCGAGATGCACGCGAAGCCCGGCGACGTGGTCCGCGCCGGACAGAAGCTGATGACACTGCACACCGACACTCCCGAGAGATTTGATGCTGCGCGGCGGAGCCTCGGCGGAGGCTGGTCGATCGGGGCCGATTCCGACACCGTTTCGCGACCGTTGCTCATCGAGCGAATTGTGGGTGATTCGCGTTAGCGTTGGCGAATGAACGCACCGGAGTTGACCACGATCCGCAGCGCACCCAAAGTTCTTCTCCACGATCATCTCGACGGAGGACTCCGACCCGAGACTGTCCTCGAACTGGCCGAGCAGTGTGGCTACGACGAGCTGCCGGCGAATACGGCATCCGAACTGGCGCAATGGTTCCGAACTGCCGCTGACAGCGGATCGCTCGAGCTCTACCTTGAAACATTCGCGCACACAGTCGCCGTGATGCAGACTCCCGAAGGGCTCGCGCGGGTCGCGCGCGAGTGCGCCGAGGATCTGGCCGACGACAACGTCGTCTATGCCGAAATCCGTTTTGCGCCCGAGCAGCACCTGGAACAAGGCCTGAGTTTGGACGAGGTCGTCGAGCACGTTCTCGAAGGTTTCCGGGCCGGCGAATCCGCTGCCAGGGTCGCGGGACGGGAGATCCGAATCGGGTGTCTTCTCACGGCGATGAGGCATGCCGCCCGGTCACGAGAGATCGCCGAACTCGCTGTGCGATTCCGGGACCGCGGCGTCGTCGGTTTCGACATCGCCGGTGCCGAGGCCGGTAACCCGCCGAGCCGGCACCTCGACGCTTTCGAATACATGCGTGATGCGAACGCCCACTTCACGATTCACGCGGGTGAGGCGTTCGGGTTGCCGTCGATCCACGAAGCCATCGCCTTCTGTGGAGCGGATCGGTTGGGCCACGGCGTGCGGATCGTGGACGACATCGACGTAGGTGGCCAAGGTGGGGCAGAACTGGGTCGACTCGCGAACTACGTCCGTGACATGCGCATTCCCCTGGAACTGTGCCCGAGTTCGAACGTGCAGACCGGAGCGGTAGCCGCCCTGGCGGACCATCCGTTCGGACTGTTGGCGGACTTGCGCTTCCGCGTGACCGTCAACACTGACAACCGGCTGATGAGCGACACCAGCATGAGCCGGGAAATGGCCGCGTTGGTCGAGACCTTCGGTTACGGCTGGACCGATCTGGAACGCTTCACTATCAACGCGATGAAGTCGGCCTTCATCCCGTTCGACGAGCGCCTCGCGTTGATCGACGACGTCATCAAGCCGGGTTACGCCGTGCTCATCGGCTAGCTGACGTGCACCCGACTACTCAGATCGCAGCCGGGCCTCGAACTCACGCTCGAGTTCGCGCCAGGCCTCGGATTCCTTGGTGAACGGCGCACTCGGAGCCATCCGCGACGGATCGGGGTTGAGGAGGTACGAGACGTACCAACCCAGCTCGTTCGACGCGGACAGAGCCTCCTCGGTGGAGTCGTCGTCGGCGAAATCCGCTGCATCGGTGAACAATTCGACGGCAAGTTCCAGTTGCTCGGCGTCGACGACATCCGGGCCCTGGGCGAGGTCGTCGGCGATGCCGGGCAGAACGTAGACGTTCTCGTCCGTGACCTCGATTTCGAGTGAACCGTCGACGGCAGCATTCTGAATTTCGCCGTACGTGCTGACCTGCGAGAGATCGTGTTCGTGGTTGTCGGCGAGGTAGCGAGCGAGTGCGCGCTCGCTACGGAAAACGGTGATCAGTCCGTCCTTGCCGAGGAAGATCGCCTGATCGCCCATGTAGCAGCGCAGAGTGTAGAACGTCTCGGCTGAGGTGATGATGCGGATCGGGTCGACACCGACCTCGCCCCAGAAGGTCTCGACTTCGTCTTCCTCCTCGTCGAGGTCGTCTTCGTCGAATTCCTCGTCCTCGCCCTCCTCAGCGACATCGTCGGCGTCGACGGTGTTCTCGGCGGCAGCGAGCAGTTCAGCTTCGGCGACCGCGACGGCAGCTGCATCGACCTTCGGGGAGGTGACCACCTTGTCGATGGCGTCGAGAACGGCGTCCCAGTCCTTGACGATCGCAGCGCCGACCTGGTCCCACAGCTCCAGGCCTTCGCGACCTTCGAAGGTGCCGGCGCCGGTCGCAAGCGCGCCGAGAACCGGATGGCCGCTGAAGAAGCGGATGACCGCGTCCAGTTCGCACACCTCGCCGATGTTGCGAGCCATGTTCAAGGTGTCTTCGAGTTCCGAGACCGCCAGTGCCTCAGGATCACCTGCGGCCAGTTCCGGCACGCCGACGAAGTCGAAGGTGAAATTCTCTTCCGGTTCGAGCTCGGCTGCCGACAGTCCGGAGACGACGGCCCACGCCGGATGCTCGACCAGGTCGTTGTCGGAGTCCGTTCGGATGAAGGCCGCGAGTTCTGCGACGGAGGAGAACCCGTACAGGTCTTCCTCATGGCCGAGGAACGCTTCCCACTCGTCGTCGCCCTCGCGCCAGCGGGGTGCCCACAAAGTGACGAGGTCTCCGTCGGTGAGTCCGATTTCGATAGGGACGATGTCTCCAGCCATAGGCGGAAGCCTATCCACCGCAGAGCGAAAGGCATAGCGGGGGTTCGTCACGTTTGTTTCAGTGCCACTCGGAGCTCACTGACCAGTCGCTCTCGTTCGTCGTTGGACTGTCGAACTGCCTGGTGAATTGTTGCGACAGTCAATGCGGCCACAGTGCGAGAATTCATCGTGGTGATTGCGTCGGTAATCCGTAGGTCGACCAGAGCACCCAGCCCGTCGACAGTCGCCGTGACTATCCCACCCTCGCTCGAGACGACCGCCCGCAGAGCGCCGACCCCGTCGACGGCGTCCTGCAAGAGTCCGGTCCGGTGTTTCGCCAGCTCCATGATTCGATCAATCTCGCTCATATCGAACGCATCCAGCTCGACGGAAGGATCTGGCCCTCGGCGGCATCGACATCGGCCAGTTCGTCTCGGGTCGCGAGACCGAGCCGATCGAGGATCGCTGCCGGGACTCCGGTCTCTTCGAGCTCCACACGATGGCGGGCGCCGGCCTCGATTGCTGCTTTCGAGCACAGTGTGAGTATCTGTTGCGCCAACCGTTCCCCGCCGTACCGCAGTTCCTCCTGGCTGATCCGCAGGTCCACGGGAATGGCGTGTTCCGTGGCGCGGACCGCGATGGTTCCAGCGCGGTTGACGGAGACGGCTGTGATGATCGGCGGTGATTCCCGCATGTTCTCGTTCATGTTTCCTGTCATTCTGTCGGACGGTAGAAACCGTGAAAGCCCATGCCGCTGTTCGTGGTTCGGATGGCGCTGATTTCGACTGGGTCGCCGGCTTCGATCATCTGGCCGCCGCCAATCACCATCGCGACGTGGCCGTCCCAGACCGCGAGGTCGCCCGGCATCAGATTGTTCTGATCGACCTGGTTCCCGATTCCCTGTTCCTGAGCCAACCTCGGAATATCGACTCCGGCCTGGCCGTACGCCCATTGCGTCAGACCACTGCAGTCCAGACCGACTCCGGGTGTCGTGCCTCCCCAGGCGTACGGGACACCCTGTTGAGTAAGCGCGTTGCGTACGGCAGCAGCGGCCTCGGCGTTCGGTGCGGTGGCAATCGAGCCGTCGGGAAGTTCGACCTCTACTCCACCGACGGAACCAGAACCACCGACGGAACCAGAACCACCGACGGAACCGGAACCACCGACGGAACCAGAACCACCGACGGAACCTGAACCACCGACGGAACCGGAACCACCCACCGAACCGGAGACTCCAGGTGCGGGATCGGGTATCGGGACGGACGGGACGAGTGCGGACATCTTGTCGGTCGACCCCGCCAGCTCACCGCGTACCCGCTCGATAACCGATACCGCGCGTCCGAGGTGCTCCAACGCGGCCGACAACAACATCAATTGGCCCGTCGGTGTCATGAGCGTCGGCCCGGCCTTGATCGCGAGTGTCAGAAACGACTGGAGAATCTCACCGAGTTCGGTCATTCCCGCGTACACGGACGTTGTTGCTTCGTCCACGACGCCGGCGATGTCGGTCCCACGATCGGCGAGGTTTCGCGTCGACGTCTGCGTCTGCTCGGTTTTGGTCACCGCAGCGGTGAGTGCCGTGGACGAGCTCTGAGAGGACGCCAGTTCGCTCAGAGCAGCGCTTCCCAATTGGTATGCGATCTCGAGGGCGTCCGTAGCGATTCGGATGCCGACGTCGGGTCCACTTGCGCTGGGGACGCCAGTCCCGACAATGTCGACCAGATCGATGATCGGTCGTGCGAGTGCGTCGACGTCGATCATGAGCGTGCGGCTTCAGCGAGAGTCGTTCGTACCGATTCCTCGGAGTCGAGATAGACGGCGTGAGCGTCGCGGGTGGCTGACTGGACGCTGGAGATCACAGCGGACAGTCGATCGATGTCGTCGATGTGCGCTTGCTGTGCTCGGCTCGCGACATCGACGAAGTCGCCGCCGATCAGCCCCAGCACAGCGGACAGAGCCAAGTGATCGCCACCCGCCGCGTCCTGTCGAGCTTGCGCGACGTTGTCGGCAACAGTGCCCAACCGCGTGGCGAACTCCGCGATGCTTTCAGTGTCCAGATCCAGATTTGTCAACTTGTCTTCCCCCCGTTGCGCTTACTCCTTCTTGGACGCCGCGCGGGGTGCTCCGGTTCCCGAGGAACTATTCTGATGGTCATGCAAACGCACGTAGTCGACCATCCGCTCGCGGCGGCCCTCTTGACGACAATGCGTGATGCACGCAGTGAGAACGCAACTTTTCGTTCCGCACTTCGCAGGCTCACGCACATGCTGGTCTACGAGGCCATGCGTGACGCGGAGGTCGAGGAGTTTCCGGTCGACACCCCGGTAGCAGCGACGACGGGCATCCGGCTCGCGAAGCCGCCGTTGTTGGTACCCGTGCTGCGGGCCGGTCTGGGCATGGTCGAACAGGCGAGTGCGCTGATTCCGTCGGCCGGCGTCGGCTTTGTCGGAATGGCACGTGACGAAGAGACTCATCAGCCGGTTCCGTACCTCGAATCCCTGCCTGCGGATCTGTCTGGTATCCCGGTGTTCGTGCTCGATCCGATGCTCGCCACCGGTGGCTCGATGGTGCACACCATCGACTTGCTGGTTGCGCGTGGCGCGACGGATGTCACGGCAGTGTGCGTCGTGGCCGCTCCGGCCGGCGTCGACGCGCTGGCAGCGTCCGGCCACCCGGTTCGTCTGGTCATCGCGAGCATCGATGACGGACTCGACGAGAACGCTTTCATCGTCCCCGGTCTCGGTGACGCCGGCGATCGGCAGTTCGGACCCCGCTAGAGCGAAAGGGCGAAGGTTCGGAGTTCCGCCAGCCGGGCCTTCGCCTGCTCTAGTGCGTTCGCGAGGTCGTCGCGGTTCGCCACTGGGACGACAACTTCGAGATAACACTTGAGCTTGGGCTCGGTTCCGGACGGTCGAACAACCACGCGGATCGACGGCCCGTCGAATATCACTGCGTCGGTGCGCATACCACCGCGAACCAGGGACAAGTCCTCGGTCGTGACCGGCTCACCCGCGAGTTGGCCAGGAGGATCGGCGCGTAGTCGTTTCATCATTTCGGCGATGTCGCTCAAATCCTCGACGCGGCGGGATACTTGGTCCCCGCGATGCAGTCCGAATTCGACGGCATAGTCGCCTAGAACGTCCAACAGGGTTCTGTTGCTGCCCGCGAGGGTGGCAGCCAAGTCGGCCACCAGAACGGCAGCTGAGATTCCGTCCTTGTCCCGCACCACATCCGGATCGACGCAGTGCCCGATCGCTTCCTCGTAGGCGTAGACGAGTCCGTCGCCGGCGCGCGTGAGCCACTTGAATCCGGTGAGTGTCTGCGCAAACCTGGCTCCGCGAGCTTTCGCCAACTTCGAGAGCAGAGTCGAGGAGACGATCGTCGTCGCCACCAACGAATCTCCGGGCGCCGTGTGCAGTACGTGGTCGGCCAGGAGCACCCCGGTTTCGTCGCCGCGCAACATGCGCCACTGATCACCGTCGCGAACTCCGACGGCGCAGCGGTCGGCATCCGGGTCGAGTGCGATCGCCAGATCCGCGTCGACACTTCGGGCAAGGGCGAGCAGGCGGTCTGCGGCGCCAGGCTCTTCGGGATTGGGGAACTCGACGGTCGGAAACGTGGGGTCGGGATCGAACTGCTCCGCCACGACGTGCAGATCGTCGAACCCTGCTGCTCGCAGAGCCGCTGTCGCAGTCTCCCCGCCGACGCCGTGCATTGCCGTGAGCGCAATCCGGATCGAGCGGGCGTCGCCGTGCGGGAGGGTCGCGATGCGGGCGATGTACTCCTCGACCAGAGAATCGTCGGCCGGAATCACCGATGCCCGGGCGACGTCGGCGGCACCACCGATGCGGGCGATCTCGCTCTCGATTTCACGATCGGCGGGGGAGACGAGTTGCGCTCCGCCCGAGAGATACACCTTGTAACCGTTGTCGGCGGCAGGATTGTGGGAGGCGGTGATCTGGATACCTGCCGCTGCCCCGAGCCTGCGCACCGCGAACGCCACCAGCGGTGTCGGCAGTGGGCGGGGGAGCAGGGTCACCTCGAACCCGGCCGCTGCCATGACCTCGGCGGCGGCGAGAGCAAATGCCTCTGAACCGAGCCGGGCGTCGCGGCCGACCACAACGCGGGACCCGCCCTGGCAGCGAGCTGTCAGCCAGGCCGCCAGACCGGCCGTGGTCCGGATGACGACCGCGAGGTTCATGCCGTTGGGCCCGCCGCGCACCGGCCCGCGAAGCCCAGCAGTGCCGAACGTCAGTGGTGCGGAAAAGCGTTCGGTCAGTTCATGTTCGGAAAGGGCTGCTAATTCTGCGCGGGTAACTGGGTCCGGATCGGCGTCGATCCACTCGGTGACGTTCAGTGGTGTCACAGCTGCTCGACCAGTTGACGCAGCAGCACTCCCATCCGGGCCGCCGAGGCTTTGCCTGCCGCCAGCACTTCCTGATGGTCGAGCGGGGCGCCCGTGATTCCGGCGGCCAGATTGGTGACCATGGAGATGCCGAGAACGCGGGCGCCGAGCGCGCGAGCCGCGATGGTCTCGTGAACCGTCGACATGCCGACCAGATCGGCGCCGAGTGTACGAAGCATTCGAATCTCGGCCGGAGTCTCGTAGTGCGGACCGGGAAGCCCGGCGTAAACACCCTCGGCAAGGTCCGGGTCGATCGAGCGAGCCAGCGCGCGCAGTTCCGGCGAATAGGCGTCGACCAGGTCGACGAACTCTGCGCCGACGAGGGGAGAGCGGGCCGTCAGGTTCAGGTGGTCACTGATCAGCACCGGTTGCCCCACTGCGTAGTCCTCGCGGATACCGCCGGCCGCATTGGTGAGGATGACCGTGTCGGCGCCGGCAGCAATGGCTGTCCGGACCGGGTGGACGACGGTACCGAGATCGTGGCCCTCGTATGCGTGCGCGCGCCCGAGCAGCAGCAGAACTTCGGTGTTTCCGACGCGCACCGAACGAATGGTGCCCGCGTGACCGAGCGCGGACGGTGGGGCGAAGCCAGGAAGATCCGCCATCGAGACTTCGGCTGTCACGTCCGCACCGGCGTCGCCGAACACGTCTGCGGCATCGGTCCACCCCGACCCGAGCACGATGGCGACTGACGGTGACGAAGAGCCAGTCATGGCGGACAGAGCAGCGGCGGCGGCCTCGGCGATCGTTCCCATGTGAGCAACCCTACTGAGGAGTCGGGTCGGTTCGCCGGGTGAGTTGGCGGGCGTTACTCTCCCATCCATGCCTTATCTCGAACGCGACGGCGACGTATTCATCCTGTACCTCGGCAACGAGGGCGAAACGGACAACGAGAACCGCTTCGGCCCTGAGTGGATCGACGCTGTTCACAGCAAGTTGGACGAGGTCGAAGCGCACGAGGGACCCGCAGCCCTGGTGACGACGGCGACGGGCAAGTTCTACACGAACGGCCTGGACACGACGTGGATCTTCGGCAATCTCGACGGTCTGCCCGGCTACCTGGACAAGGTCCACACCATCTACAGCCGTTTGCTGACCTTCCCGATGGCCACAGTCGCGGCCGTGCAGGGGCACGCGTTCGGCGCCGGCGCCATGCTCGCGTCCTCACACGATTTCCAGATCATGCGCGCGGACCGCGGCTTCTACTGCCTCCCCGAGGTCGGACTGAACATGCCGTTCACTGTCGGCATGTCAGCACTGTTGAACAGTCGTCTGCCCAAGCAGACGGCAGTCGACGCGATGACGACGGGGCGTCGATTCGGCGGCGCCGACGCGCTTGCTGCCGGCATCGTGCAGGAAACGGTCGACGGCGACGGAGTACTCGCCGCAGCAGTGACCAAGGCGTCGGCACTGACGTCGACTCACGGCAAGAACTTGGCGGGAATCAAGGCAGGCATCCACCGCGATGCGCTTGCGGACCTCGCTCAGGTGACTGACAAGAGCAACTTCTCCTTCGGGTGAGACAATGATCGCGTGAACCAGAATGTCGACAGCGCAGTCAGGTCCGTAGAGGCCGATCTGATTGCGCTGTCGCATTCGATTCACAGCGATCCGGAACTTGCCTTCGAGGAGTTCCGCAGCGCTGCCAAAGTGTCGGACCTGCTGGCGCAGCACGGTTTCGCGGTCACTCACGGGATCGTCGATCTGCCGACGGCATTCGATGCCACCTACGGCAGCGGAGAGTTGGTCATCGCGATCTGCGCCGAGTACGACGCGCTGCCCGAGATCGGTCATGCCTGTGGGCACAACATCATTGCCGCCGCCGCGGTCGGGGCCGGCATCGCGTTGGCTACCGTGGCCGACGAACTGGGGATCACCGTCCGAGTGATCGGTACTCCCGCGGAGGAAACCGGTGGCGGCAAAGTTCTGATGCTCGAGCGTGGTGCATTCGACGGCGTCGGCGCGGCCATGATGGTTCATCCAGGACCGATCGACATCATCGGTGCCACCTCGCTGGCCCTGGCGGACATCGCCGTCAGCTATCACGGTCGCGAAGCGCACGCCTCTGCTGCGCCGGAATTCGGTCGCAATGCCGCTGATGCAGCGACGCTCGCGCAGGTGGCGGTCGGACTGTTGCGCCAGCACCTCCAGCCAGGGCAACAGATTCACGGAATCGTCAGTGATGGCGGCACGGCTCCCAACATCGTTCCGGCTCGGTCCGAACTGCTGTACTACCTGCGTGCCGAGACGGCCGCGTCGTTGGCCAATCTGTCCGAGCGTGCCGACGCCTGCTTCGCCTCGGGCGCACTCGGCACCGGATGCACCCACGAAATCCGCACGGTATCGCCCACTTACACCGAGTTGACCCCCGATCCGTGGCTGGCGGCGGCGTACCGTGAACAGATCGTCGACCTCGGGCGGGTGCCACTGGCAGCGGAATGGGAGCGCTCCCGTCCACTGGGTAGTACGGATATGGGTAATGTGACCAATGTGATTCCGGGAATTCACCCGGTCATAGGCTTGGATTCATCGGGGGCAGTGACACATCAGCCGGAGTTCGCGGCCGCGTGTATCACCACCTCCGCAGATCGAGCGGTAGTCGACGGTGCAATTGCGTTGGCCCGCACTGCTGTCCGGGTAGCGTCCGATCCAGAACAACGCACCCGTCTGTTGGAAGGGGTAGATCGCCGGTGAACGCGGCAATCGACACGTGGATTCACGCGCACACCGACGACCTCGTCGCGTGGCGTCGACACATCCATGCCAACCCGGAGTTGGCTCGCCGCGAATACGCGACCACCGAATTCGTCGCGACCCGCCTCACCGCCGCTGGGCTGTCGCCGAAGATCCTTCCCGGTGGCACCGGGCTCACGTGCGACATCGGACCTGAGGGGCCGCGAATCGCACTTCGCGCCGACATGGACGCTTTGCCGATGCAGGAGGCGACCGGGGCGACGTACTCGTCCACGGTCCCCGGTGTGTCTCATGCATGCGGGCACGACGCCCACACCACCATCCTGCTCGGCGCCGGATTGGCTCTGGCCACGCTGCCCGAACTTCCCGTCGGGGTTCGGCTGATCTTCCAGCCCGCCGAGGAAGTCATGCCTGGTGGTGCACTCGACGTCATCGCTGCCGGCGCGCTCGACGGCGTGTCCAGAATCTTTGCTCTGCACTGCGATCCGCGACTCGAGGCAGGCCAGGTCGGAATGCGTCTTGGCGCGATCACCTCTGCTGCAGACACGATCGAGGTCGTTCTCGACTCTCCGGGTGGGCACACGTCGAGGCCGCACCTGACCACGGACCTCATCTACGCACTCGGCACAGTCGTGACCGGGCTGCCGGGAATGCTCAGCCGTCGTATCGATCCGCGTACCGGCACCGTGATGGTGTGGGGTGCGGTCAGTGCAGGTCAGGCGCCCAACGCGATTCCGCAGACCGGCATGATGACGGGCACGGTACGTACCGGCGATCACGACACGTGGGAGTTGCTCGAACCGCTCGTGGAAGAAATCGTCCACGGACTGCTCGCGCCCACCGGAGTTCGCTACCAACTCAACTATCGTCGCGGAGTGCCACCGGTCGTCAACGACGAGGTGTCCACTCGGATGTTCGAGGACGCCATCGCGACCGTCGGACAAGATGCTTTGGCGGACACCCCGCAATCCGGTGGTGGCGAAGACTTTTCGTGGTACCTCGAAACCGTGCCGGGTGCCATGGCGCGGCTCGGCGTGTGGTCGGGTGAAGGCGATCAGCTCGACATCCACCAACCCACTTTCGATCTCGACGAGCGTGCACTCGGCGTCGGTGTGAAGGTTCTGACGAGCCTGGTTCTGGGATAGTTCCGGTTCCCGTCGGGGGTACCGTTTTTCGTGTCGTTCGAGTGAAGGTACGGGCATGTCCATAGGTGTGGGAGTGCGAATCGGCACATTGGTGTCGACGGCTGTAGTTGCGTCCAACGATCCGGGTTCGGCCGATCCGGTGGTGTTGGTCAGGGACACGATTCTCAATCAACGCAAGGACGGAACGACCGTGCTCGGCGGTACCGAGCAATTGGGTGCCGGCCGTGAATTCTCGGAATCATGGTCAGGTTTTGTCGGCCGTGTGGGGGACCCGAGTGGCGTCTCCGGAACGGCCGATACCCGTTACCGCGCCGAGGATTTGGTGGCGACGTCGATTCGCTGCCTATTGCAGGAATGCGAGCCGCTGCCCGATCGTGGTGGTCAAAGTGGGGGAGCGCCCGACATCGTCGCGACCTACCCGTCGCGCTGGGACTCGTCCACAGCGGCCCTCATGCAGGATTCACTGGTCTATGCAGGCCTCGAGCGGGTCACTCTCGTCTCGGACGCCGAGGCGGTCTCGGCGTGGTTCGAGTCGGAAATCGCGGCACTCGCCGGCACGCTCATCGGCATCTATCACGTCGACGACACCGGGGCAGCGGTCACGCTGGTGCGTTCGGGCGTCGCCGCCGGCCGCGCATTCGGCTTCGCCGGCGACGGGAGTTCACCGAGTTCACGCCTCGCGACGGCACTGGGTGCGTTCGGTTGGATGCCGGAGAACCTGGACGCCGTAGTCGTCACCGGTGACGGAGAACCGGCGACAGACAAAGCAGCCATGATGTCCATAGCGGCCGGAATCGCCGAAAAGCTCGGTGTCAGATGTGAACTCGGGCCCGGACCGGAGCAGTCGGCCGCGCTGGGGGCCGCAATTCTGGCTGCCGGTTTCACCTCGACGTCGCACACGATCGTTCCGATCGGTTTGCCGCCTTCACACGACGTGACGGAGGTGTTCGACACTCTCGGACGTGAGAAGGTGGCGGCTGAAACTGCAACCGGGGTGGCAACAGTCGAGCCGGAAACTGCAGTTGCCGCAGGCGAATCGGAGTCACGCGGTTCCAAGCGTGTGCTCATCGGCCTGACGATTGTGGTGGTACTCGCAGCACTTGCAGTGCTCGCGTATTTCCTGCTGCTTTGAGCAGGACAGCTATCTAATCGGTAACACCGTTACCCGGACCCACGTTGCGGCTGTTTCTCGTCCGCAACTCTCGCACGTACTCGGCCGGCGCTCCGGCAATCTCGGCGGCGTCGGCCATCACGCCGATGTAGCGGGCCGACGGCAGCCCGCCTTCGTACGCATCCATGACGTAGAGCCAAGCGAGCACCGCATCGCCTGCGGTGTCGACCCGCACGCGGATCTTGCGGTGCAGACCGAGTTCGGCACCTTCCCAGCGGTCCAGACTCACTTCGTCCTCTTCCGGGACGTCGTAGAGGACCACGAAAACACTGGAATCGGGGTCTTCGACCACGGTGGCGAGAGCCCCCTCCCAGCCGAGGTCCTCGCCGCTGAAGGTCAGGCGCCAGCCTCGCAGCCACCCTGTCCCGGACATGGGCGAGTGTGGGCAGCGCAACAACATCTGCTCGGGATGCATGTTGGAACCGTAGGCGGCATAAATCGACACGGGCGCAAGCCTAAACCGTGGTCCGAGGGTGTGGCGAAGCGGACCACCGGACGCAAGTAATCTGGTACAAGCACTGCGCGACACGTGGTGCTCGAATAGCGTGACACTGGTCGACGGGAGACCCCTGCCGGCCACGCGAGGACTTGGAGGACACATGACCCGGATCGTGATCATCGGTGGCGGACCCGCCGGCTACGAGGCGGCACTGGTAGCCGCGCAGCACGGGGCCACGGTCACCCTGGTCGATTCGGACGGCGTCGGCGGCGCGTGTGTGCTGTTCGACTGTGTCCCGTCGAAGACGTTCATCGCGTCCACCGGAATCCGCACCGACATGCGTCGTGCATCCGACCTCGGCATCACTCTGGATCCGGAGCAGGCTTCGGTGTCACTGCCGAAGATCCACTCCCGAGTCAAGAGTCTCGCGTTGTCCCAGTCCTCGGACATTCGCGCACGGTTGCAGACGGTCGGCGTCGAGGTTCTCTCCGGCACCGCCGAACTGACCGATCCGCTCCTCGGTATGGCAGCACACCAGGTTCGCGCGACGCTCGGAAGCGGCGAGCAGAAGACCATCGACGCAGACGTCGTGTTGATCGCCACCGGCGCCAGCCCCCGCATCATCCCGGGAGCCGAGCCCGACGGTGAGCGAATCATGACGTGGCGTCAGCTCTACGACTTGGACGAGCTGCCCGAGCACCTGGTCGTGGTCGGTTCCGGTGTCACCGGTGCCGAGTTCGTCTCCGCCTACACCGAGATGGGCGTCAAGGTCACACTCGTGTCCAGTCGTGACCGTGTTCTGCCCGGCGAGGATGCCGATGCGGCGCTCGTGCTCGAGGACGCCCTCGCCGAGCGCGGTGTCACCCTCGTCAAGCACGCCCGCGCAGACGCCGTCGAGCGCACCGAGAAGGGCATCATCGTCAAGCTCTCCGACGGCCGCACGGTCGAAGGAAGCCACGCTCTGATGACCGTCGGTTCCGTCCCCAACACCAACGGTCTCGGCCTGGAGCGCGTCGGCATCGAGTTGGACAAGGGTGGATACCTGCGTGTCGACCGGGTCTCGCGCACCACGGTTTCCGGTATCTACGCCGCCGGTGACTGCACCGGACTGCTCCCGCTCGCGTCGGTGGCTGCGATGCAGGGACGTATCGCGATGTACCACGCACTCGGTGAAGGCGTCAGCCCGATCAAGTTGAAGACCGTCGCATCGGCCGTCTTCACGCGCCCCGAAATTGCAACGGTGGGTGTTTCGCAGGCCGCGATCGACAACGGAGAGGTGCCTGCTCGCACCGTCATGTTGCCGCTCAACACCAACCCGCGCGCCAAGATGTCCGGTTTGCGCCGCGGCTTCGTGAAAATCTTCTGCCGCCCGGCTACCGGCGTGGTCATCGGCGGTGTTGTGGTCGCGCCCACCGCTTCGGAACTCATCCTGCCGATTGCGATCGCCGTGCAGAACAACCTGACGGTCAACGACCTGGCTCAGACGTTCTCGGTGTACCCGTCGCTGACCGGATCGATCACCGAGGCAGCTCGTCAGCTCATGCGTCACGACGACCTGGACTGAGAACGGACCAGAGTCTTCTTACAATGTGAGAAGTCTGTTTCACATACTGAAGTATTGGTGAGATAGTCGAGATGCCGACCGAATCAAGGGTCGGTATCTCGGCGCTCTCCCGCCCCGTTGACCCAGGACGGCTCAGGGTGTTTTCCTCTGACCTTCATTCTGCGTGCCTGGGAGCTTCACATGACACACGCCGCGCTGTCCGCTCGTATGGACGGACTCCGTAGTTCTGCAATTCGCGATCTGCTCACCTTGACTGCCCGACCCGACGTCATCAGCTTGGCCGGCGGACTACCCGATCCTGATTTCATTCCGCGGGAACGAATCTCGAAGGCAGCCCACGACGCACTCGGTGACCCCTCGTCCGTTCAATACGGCGAGACGTCAGGCCTGCGGCGCCTCCGTGAGGTGATTGCCGAGCGCGAATCCTCCAAGATCGGGCGGGCACTCGACGTGTCCGAAGTTGTGATCACACACGGTTCTCAGCAAGGTTTGAGCCTGCTCGCGCAGGTCCTCCTCGACGCCGGTGACGTTGTGGTCGTGGAGGAACCGGCATATACCGGTGCGCTGCAGGTCTTTCGGACGGCGCAGGCTCGTCTCGTTCCCGTCCAGTTGGACGAGGACGGAATGGACACCGACGCGCTCGAGGCGAAACTCGCCGCCGGTCTTCGGCCCAAAGTTGTGCACACCGTGAGCAATTTCCACAACCCGCGGGGCGCGGTGCTTTCGGCGCAGCGGCGAGCGCACTTGGCGGCGCTGGCGGACCGATACGGGTTCTGGGTTCTCGAGGACGACCCGTACGGCGAACTGTACTTCGGCGAGAAACCGCCCGCACCGCTGGCGGCGTTGTCGGACAGGGTGATTCGGCTGTCCAGTGCTTCCAAAGTGTTGGCACCGGCGCTGCGCGTCGGCTGGCTGCACGGCGACCGAAAGGTCTGCGAGGCGGTCGAACTGATCAAGCAAGGCGCTGACCTGTGCGGGTCTTCGCTCACCCAGCAGATCGCCGCAGACCTCTTCTCCGACGTCGAATGGTTCGAAACGCACCTCGACAAGCTCCGGGAGGGTTACGGCGCCAGAGCGAAGGCGTTGGTCACGGCCGCCGAGACGGAATTGAGTGGGCGTGCACGCTTTTCCGAGGTCCGCGGCGGGATGTTCTGTTGGATGGATTTCGTCGACGACGTCGACACCACCGAACTCCTGGGTGCCGCGCTCGAGCACGGCGTGGCATTTGTCCCAGGTTCGGCCTTCGCGGTCGAAGCTGACCTCGGTCGAAGCGCTCGACTGTGTTTCGCGACGTATCCCGAAGCCGTGCTGGTCGATGCCGTCGGCAGGCTCCGGAAGAGTGTTACCGCAGGTACAGCCTGACCTTGTCGATAGTGTTGCGGAGCAGATCGATCTCCGTGCTCGATGGTGGGGTGGTGATGGTGACGTGCTCGGCGACGGCGAGGTCCCATCCCGTCGACTCTCGGACTTGATCGACCGAGATTCCCTCGTGGACGCTGGTCAACTCCAATTCGCCGCCGGGGCCCTGGTGTGTCAGGACGCCGAGGTTGGTGAATACCTTGGTCACTCCTGCACCTGCCGGCATGATGCCCTTACCGCTGGCGTGGGCGCGGGCGGGGCTGGGTGAGGTGCAGAAGTCGAGCTCGGCCGGAAAGGAACTGAGATCGTGGCGACGCATCACGACGAAGATCTCGGCGGCGTTCGCGATGATCTCGACGGCCCCGCCCGCTCCGGGCAGTCTGACCGTCGGGTTCTTCCAGTCACCGATGAAACTTGTGTTCAGACTGCCCGTTCGATCGATTTGAGCGGCCCCGAGAAATCCGACGTCGACGTTGCCACCTTGCAGGACGTAACCGAAGAGCGCGGCCATGCTCAGCACGGATTCGGCACCGGAGACAACCACGGAGTCCGCGATACCCTCGGCCATTGCCGACGGATGTGCACCGCACACTCCGGATTCGTAGATCAGCTCGACGTCCGGATTCGACGTGTGCCGCGCGAGATCGACTGCGAGCGTGGGTAGCCCAACTCCGGCGAAGACCCGGCGCTTACCCGCCAATTCGCGTGCCGCGACGGCGACGATCGTTTCGGTGGAGGTGGTGTTACCGGTGTCGATCGTGGTGGTCATAGTCTGCTCCCGTAGTCGACTGGTGTGGAGAGTTTTGGTCCGACCTCGAGATCCGACCAGTAGTCGGCTCCGAGTTTGGCGAGATACTCGCCGTGACTGTCGAGTGCGTACACCCATTCGTCGAGCCAATTTCTCAGCCGTGAAGGGTCTTTGGAGATTTCGGTCCAGCGTCGGTAGAAGCCGCAATCGCGGTCGTAGTATCCCTGCGCGTACGACGGGTGTGCGCCGCGCGGGCAGACGACAACCGCGTCGACTGCATGCGAGGGAATCAGAGTTCGGCTCGGGTCTGACCTGATGACCTCGTCGTCGACCAGTTCTTCGACAACGACGATTGCCTTCTTCGCGGCGTACACGGCCTCTTGCTGCACCCCGGCGATGCCCCAGATCTGCGCGTTCCCGGACGAGTCCGCTCGCTGTGCGCCGATGATCGTGACATCCGGATTCAATGGCGGCACAACGTAGACGCTCCCGCCGCCGTACGGGTCCTCGACGAGTCTCAGTTGTGGGTTGAGTGCGGGTAGATCACTACCGGCGTACGACCGTAGCGGGAAGAAGGGAAGCCTGGCGGCTCCCGCCTGATACCGGCACACCATGCCGTAATGGCTGTATTCCTCGACTTCGAGGGGGAGCGGGTCCTGGTTCTCGATGCGTCTGCGTAACTCGTACAGAGAACCTGCGGAGCCGCTGGCGAAGAACGAAGCGACCAGCTTTCGGACGCAGCCGGCGGCGACGAGTTGATCGGAAACGATGTCCGGCGTCATCCGGCACAGCGTGAGGTCCTTCCTGCCCTGCCGGATGATCTCGTGTGCCGCGGCAAATGGAATGAGATGCGAAAAGCCCTCCAACGCAACAGTCATTCCGTCGCCGACGTATCGACCGATGGCCTCTTTCATCGAGAGCGTCTTGTCCACGTGTGTACCTCTTCTTACGTTCTCGCGCACTTGGTCGGTTTCGGAAACTTGACATGGTCGGCCGGTGTGGCGCAACAATGTCGGGTGGAAATTCATCAGATCAACGCATTTCTCGCGGTGGCTGAGGAGCTACATTTCGGCCGTGCGGCTCAGCGCCTTCGGATTGCGCAACCGCCGCTGAGTCGAACGATCAGGCAATTCGAGAAACAGCTCGGTTCGCCGTTGTTCGATCGAAGTACTCGAACTGTGCGGTTGACTGCTGCCGGTGAAGCACTGCTGCTTCCGGCGCGCGAAATTCTGGACGCGTGCCGGATGGCCGAGATCGCGGTATCCGCGGCAGGCCAGGGAACGACAGGTCGCGTTCGCCTGGGCTTCGCGGGAACCTCGTCGCACCTACTCGTCGGGCGGTGGGCGAAATTGGTGAGAAAGACGAATCCCGGTATCGAATTTGTGCTCGACAGTTCCGCTTTCGCGAACGAGGCGTTGTTGATGTTGCTCGATCGACGCCTCGACATCGGGATGGTCCGGTGGACCGTCCCGCCGCTCGGGATCACGTCGAGATTGATCGCCGAGGAGAACTTTCTGGTTGCCATGTCGAAAGACCATCCGTTGGCGTCGAGGGAATCGGTTCGGTTGATCGAATTGGAGTCCGAGAATTGGGTGACGCTTCCGGCGGAGCCGGGTTCGATTCTGCGGGAGTCTCTGCTCACTGCATCGAAGAACGCAGGGTTCCTGGCTCGAATCGTGCAGACGGCACCGGATTCGATGTCGTTGATCGCGCTGGTGTCCGCGGAAATCGGATGCTCGTTGACTATTTCGTCGGTGGCCCAAAGCATCGTGAACCCTGATGTTGTCTTTGTTCCCGTCATGGATCCACCTCCTCCCCTTCAACTGCGTATCGCCTGGCGAGATGGAGACGACAGACCTGCTCTTCTCGAAGTGTTGAAATTGTCCGAGCAGGCGCTGCCGTCCCTGGCTTAGACGGTTGCCCGACCGGTAGGAATTTCACCCGCTTCGGACTTCGGCGAGTTTGCAGTATCGGCAAGAGCGTTCTCGAGTTCGAGCTCGTCGTAATCCGCTTGCTCGGCCGTCGAGAGTTCGCTTGCGTTGTAGCCGGTACGTCGGAGCAAGAGAAGGGTGCAGATCAGCGAGACAAGTGCGTACAGTCCGGACACGATCGCGACCCCGACGATGTTGCCTGACGTGTTGAGCATCCACTGCGCCAGTACCGGAGTTCCGCCGCCGACGACAAGGGAACACAGTTGATACGCCGTCGACAGACCCGTGTAACGGATGTTCGCAGGGAAGGCGCGAGCGAGAACGCCGGCGATGGCGCCGTAGAACATCGAGTGCGGGATCGTGGCGAGACACATCGCAACGACTGCGATGGTGAAGTTCCCGGTTCTGATGGCAAAGAACATCGCGGGCATGAGAACGAACTCCGGTATCACCATCAGGCACATGGCCTTCCGCATGTCTATCTTGGAAACCAGAACGGCCCCGAACGGTTGGACGATGAACTGCACGACAAGTGCGATCGCGATAGCGGCGAGGAATGTGCCGCGGTCGTATCCGAGTTCTTTTGTAGCCCAGGACAATGCGAAGGTGTTCTTGAAATAGGTGACCTGGGCGAGGGGGAGTGCGCCGGCGCCGAGGAGAACCAGCACCCAGTGCTTGCGCAATACTTCGGCGAGCGGAAGTTTGACGACCTTCTTGCGGGCGAGAACGGCCTTCATCTCGTCGGACTCTTCGAGTTTCAGGCGAATGATCATGCCGAGGATGACCAGGCCTGCCGAAACGAGAAAAGGGATTCGCCAGCCGTAGGGAAGGAATGACGGCGTCGGCATCGAGGACAGCAGGAAGAATGCGATGGTAGCCAACAGATTTCCCGCGGGCGAGCCCTGCTGAGCGAACGCGGAGTAGAGGATGCTCTTGCCCTTCGGTGCGTTCTCGCTGGCGATGAGTACCGCGCCACCCCACTCACCACCGACCGCAATTCCTTGGATCACGCGAAGGGTGACCAGACCGATCGGGGCCCACATGCCGACCTGCGCGTAGGTGGGGAGGAGTCCGATCCCGACAGTGGCGACGCCCATCATCATCAAGGTGATGACCAGGGTGTTCTTGCGCCCGATCCGGTCGCCGAGATGGCCGAAGATGATCCCGCCGATCGGCCTGGCGAGGAAGCCTGCCCACAGGGTGATGAAGGCGAGGAGCGTGCCGACTCCGTTCGGCAGTGTGTCGGAGAAGAAGATCTCGCCGAATACCAGGGCAGCCGCGGTGCCGTAGATATAGAAGTCGTACCACTCGATGGTGGTTCCGATGAATGAAGCGATACCGGCTCTTCGTGCCTTGGCGTTGATCTCCTCGGAACTGCGAGTGGGTGAACTCATGCGTGGCGACCTTTCTCTGCAACATTCGCGGCGCCGAAACGTGGCGCGCCTGAATGAGATTCGCAGAGTGGTGTAGGTCACGTCCAATACCAACTTGGTCGCCTATTGATACCTCAGGAGTATCAATAGGCGACCATGATCAGCTCTTCCGGTATGGAAGGATCGGGGTGATTACTCGGACCAGTTGTACGTCCGCTCGACGGCCTTGTTCCACTCCGCGTACAGCCGTGACCTTTCGGACTCGTCCATCGCCGGTTCCCAGGTTTGGCCGACGGCCCAGTTGTTGCGGATGTCTTCGGTGTCGGCCCAGTAACCGATGGCGAGGCCCGCTGCATACGCAGCGCCGAGTGCTGTCGTTTCGTTGACCACCGGGCGGATGACGGGAACTCCGAGGATGTCCGACTGGAACTGCATCAGGGTTTCGTTGACCACCATGCCGCCGTCGACCTTCAGCGCGGACAGTTCGACTCCCGAATCCGCACGCATGGCGTCGATGACCTCACGGGTTTGGTATGCCGTCGCCTCGAGCGCCGCGCGAGCCAGGTGTCCCTTGTTGACGAACCGCGTCAGGCCGACGATGACACCCCGTGCATCCGGTCGCCACCGGGGTGCGAACAGTCCGGAGAACGCGGGTACGAAGTAGGCGCCGCCGTTGTCGTCGACACTTGCGGCGAGTGGCTCGATGTCCTTGGCGTTCTGAATGATTCCGAGATTGTCCCGAAGCCACTGGACCAAGGAACCGGTCACCGCGACGGAACCTTCGAGTGCGTAGACGGCGGGGGCTTCGCCGAGTTTGTAGCAGACGGTCGTCAGCAGTCCGTGCTTGCTGTGCACCGGCTTCGTTCCGGTGTTGAGAAGCATGAAATTGCCGGTGCCGTAGGTGTTCTTGGCTTCACCCTCGGAGAGGCAGGCCTGGCCGAATGTGGCTGCCTGCTGGTCACCGAGGATTCCGGCGACCGGCACACCGGCGAGATTGCCGCGAGGACGGCCGGTGCCGTAGACCTCGGACGAACTACGGATTTCCGGGAGCATCGACATCGGGATTCCGAAGTCCGCGCAGATCGATTCGTCCCACTGAAGGGTCTCGAGATCCATCAGCATCGTGCGTGACGCATTGGTGACATCTGTCACGTGAACACCGTCGGTCAGGTTCCATACGATCCACGTGTCGACGGTGCCGAAGCACAATTCTCCGGCCTCCGCTTTGGCTCTCGCGCCGTCCACGTTGTCGAGAATCCACCGGATCTTCGGCCCGGCGAAGTAGGTCGAGAGCGGCAGCCCGGTCTTGTCTCGGTACTTGTCCGGACCCTCGTCGCCGCCCAGTTCGACACACAGTTGATCCGTGCGCGTGTCCTGCCACACGATCGCGTTGTAGATCGGCTTGCCCGTCGAACGCTCCCAAACGACGGTCGTCTCACGCTGATTCGTGATTCCGACGGCCGCGATGTCGGCCCGCGTGAGGTCGACCTTCGCGAGAGCGCCGGCCACCACCTCCCGGGTGTTGATCCACAGCGCAACCGGGTCGTGCTCGACCCAACCGGCACGCGGGAAAATCTGCTCGTGTTCTTTCTGCGCAACGCTCACCACGGCGCCGTCGTGATCGAAGATCATGCAGCGGCTCGACGTCGTGCCTTGGTCGATGGCGGCGATGTATTGATTCACTGTGCTCCTATGTTCGGGCGCGTTCGCAGTTATCCGTGCGCTGTCGCAGTATGTGGATCAAGCTACTAGCCTGTAAACGGATTCGTCGTCGACTTACAGGAGACCGGGTTGAGTAAGCAGCAAGGTGCGCAGTTTCTCGGCCCGCAGCAGCGTGAAGCTGCTTGGGAACAGCTTCAGACCGAGCAATTCGACGTCGTCGTTGTCGGCGGCGGTGTTGTCGGTGTCGGAGCTGCGCTCGATGCGGCCACCCGCGGACTCAAGGTTGCGTTGGTCGAGGCCCGTGACTACGCATCCGGCACGTCCAGTCGCTCGTCGAAGATGTTCCACGGCGGTCTCCGCTATCTAGAGCAACTCGAATTCGGCCTCGTTCGTGAAGCATTGCGTGAGCGCGAACTCTCGCTGACCACGCTCGCTCCGCACCTGGTCAAGCCGCTGAAGTTCCTGTTCCCTCTGGCTCACCGAGTGTGGGAGCGCCCGTACATGGCGGCGGGAATCTTCCTCTACGACCGAATGGGCGGCGCAAAGTCGGTCCCCTCCCAGAAGCACTTGACGCGGGCGGGCGCGCTACGCATGTCGCCGAGCCTCAAGCGCAGTTCGCTGACTGGTGGCATCCAGTACTACGACACCGTCGTCGACGACGCTCGGCACACCATGACCGTCGCACGGACCGCTGCACACTACGGCGCGGTCGTCCGAACGTCGACGCAGGTCGTCGGCTTTCTGCGGGAAGCGGATCGGGTCTCGGGAGTTCGTGTTCGGGACTGCGAAGACGGCCGTACCGCCGAGGTCAAGGGTCACGTCGTCATCAATGCGACCGGTGTCTGGACGGACGAGATCCAAGCGCTCTCACGTCAGCGCGGACGGTTCCGGGTGCGAGCGTCGAAGGGCGTACACATCGTCGTCCCGCGCGATCGCATCGTCAGTGAAGCCGCCATCATCCTGCGTACCGAGAAGTCGGTGCTGTTCGTCATTCCGTGGGGCAGTCACTGGATCATCGGCACCACTGATACCGACTGGAACCTGGATCTCGCACATCCGGCGGCAACCAAAGCAGATATCGACTACATCCTCGGCCACGTGAACTCCGTCCTGGTCACGCCGTTGACGCACGCCGACATCGACGGTGTGTACGCCGGCCTGCGCCCGCTGCTTGCCGGTGAAAGCGACGAGACGTCGAAGCTCTCGCGCGAGCACGCCGTTGCCCGTGTGGCTCCAGGTCTGGTCGCCATCGCCGGCGGAAAGTACACGACGTATCGGGTCATGGCGGAAGACGCCGTCGACGTCGCAGCAGAAGACATTCCGGCGCGGGTTGCGTCGTCGATCACGGAGAAGGTGCCGCTCGTCGGCGCCGACGGATACTTCGCGTTGATCAACCAGACCGTGCAACTGGGCGAGCAGTACGGCTTGCATCCGTATCGCGTCAAGCACCTGCTCGACCGCTACGGTTCGCTCATCACCGAGGTCCTCGAACTCGGCCGGCAGACACCGGAGTTGTTGCAGCCCATCACGGACGCGCCCGATTACCTTCAGGTCGAAGCTGTGTACGCCGCCGCGGCCGAGGGGGCACTGCACCTCGACGACATTCTGGCCCGCCGTACGCGTATCGCAATCGAATATCCGCATCGTGGTGTCAACTGCGCACAGCAGGTCGCCGGATTGGTTGCCCCGATTCTCGGTTGGGATGCCGCCACCGTCGAACGCGAAGTCGACACGTACCGAGCGCGTGTCGAAGCCGAAATCGAGTCTCAGACCCAGCCGGACGACGAGTCGGCGGACGCATTGCGCGCCGCAGCGCCGGAGTCGCGGGCCGAGATCCTCGAGCCCGTCGTCGTGGTGCCGGATCGGGTCTGAGTCGCCTGTCGTTTGTTCTCGGTCTGTCGCGGGTAGGCGGATGGCGAATCACCACCCGTGTCAGCACAGACCGGTCGAGCGTCACCCAGGAGGATCTCAATGTTCGGTAATCGGTCGCGATCTGCTGAGGAACACATAGCTACCGGCTATCTGGTCACTCACCTGTGCGGGGCGATGGTGGGGCTGCAACTCTCGCGGTCACTCTCGGACTCGTACGGCGTCTGGGCCGACGGTGAGCTGGATTCGTTGCCGGGCGAGCTCGAGTACGAGATCGAGCAGCTGCTGCAACTGATCGAGGACACCCAGGGCATTTCTCTGCCGCGGTACTCCAAGATCGACGCGACAGTCAATCGGATCAGACGTCTCGTCCATGTCGACGCCATCTGGCGTAATCGCCTCGTGAAGTTGGCAACGCTCGAGATCATGCGGACCGCGCTGTGCGGCAAGAGTGCGATGTGGGAGGTCCTGCGAGACATTCCGGCCGGGGAGACCGAGGAGCAGTACCGCGAACTCAACGACCTGGTGTCCAAGCAGATCACCACGGTCACGGCGCTGCATCACCGCGCAGCTACGGAGGCTTTTCAGGGGACGGACGGGCGGGAATCGGCGAGCGGCGGCGACCCCATCAGGTCGAGTAAGTAAGGTTTGTACCGTTCGATGAAGAATTCGATGAACGGTAGACCCCGAGGTGTATGGAGATGGCTGAGCGCGACCAAGCACTGACAGAACCCAAGGCAGTGTTCGCGGCGTTGGCGGAGATCCTCTACTCCGCGGCAGACAGCGCCGAGGTGTACTCCGCGATCTGTTCGGCGGCTGTCGAGTTGATTCCCGGTTGCGACCACGCAAGTCTGATGCTGCGACGTGGAAACACCAACGTCACCGTAGCGGCGAGCGACGAGATCGCCGATTATGCAGACGATCTCGAGCGTGCCACCGGTGAGGGGCCGTGCATCGACGCCCTCGATACGGAGGCGCCGCAACTCGAGTCGGACCTTCGCACCCCGAATCAGTGGCCCGAGTTCGCTCGGAAAGTAGTGGCAGAGACACCCATTCGCGGATCGATGGGGTTCCGGCTGATGGTCGATCGTCAGAAGTTCGGTGCCCTCAACCTCTTCTCGGACACTCCGGGGGCTTTCACCGAAACCGTTGCCGACCACGCGATCATGTTGGCGTCATTTGCATCCGTGGCCGTCACTGCGCTGACGCGAGGCGAGGATGCCGACTCGCTGCGACGTGGTCTGGCAAGCAGCCGCGAAATCGGTCAGGCCGTCGGTCTGCTGATGGCACTGCATCGTGTGTCCGACGACGAGGCCTTCGACATTCTGGTGCGAACCTCACAAAACATGAACGTCAAGATCGCCGAATTGGCGCGCAAGGTCATCGTCCAGCATCGTTCGACTCTGGACTGAGCGCTTCGTTCGTCCCGGGAGAACCGAGGAGTTGAGATCGCTTGCGATCCACCGTCTCTCGAAGAGCTGTCACCACCGCTGCGACCTCCGGGCGTCGCAAGGATTCCGAACGGGCCACCAACCAATAGGAAAGTCTCACCTCGATGTGAGCCGGTAGAACGCGAATCAAATCGTCGTGCTGCTCGGCCATGAAACAGGGGAGAAGGCCGATGCCGGCACCCGCGCGCGTTGCCTCGATGTGGACGAACACGTTGGTGGACGTGACGGCCTCGGGCATGGAAACTGTGAGCTTGCGAGCCAGATCGAGTTCGTCGACCTGCAGCATCGAGTCGATGAAGTACACGAGCGAGTGATCGGCCAGATCTGCGGCACTCTCGGGAACAGCATTCTGACGTAGATAGTCTCGGGACGCGTACAAACCCAGCGCGTAGTCGGCCAGATGGACTGCTTCGGCGCGGTGAACCTGAGGCTTGCCGACCACAACCTCGATGTCGAGGCCCGAGCGTATCTGCGACGCCTTTCTGGTTGCGACAACAATCTCGACGCTGACGCGGGGATGGCGTCTGCGAACCGCGGCGCCGGCGGGCGCCGCGATGTATGCGCTGAATCCGTCGGTCGCCGAGACTCGCACGACGCCGTCGAGTTGCTGCTGACCGGTGGAGTCGAGCGCCAGTTCGTTCACCGCGGCCTCGATGCGCTCGGCCGCGCTGAGGGCTTGTCTGCCCAGGTCGGTCAGCTCCCAGCCGCCGGACGAGCGAACCAGGACACGGCCGCCGAGACACTTCTCGAGCGAGGAAATGCGGCGCGAGATGGTGGTGTGATTGAGGCCGAGGTCGTCGGCGGCGGTGTTGAAGCGACCGGTGCGACCGACCGCGAGAAGCACTAGTAGGTCGTCCGGGCTCAGTCCGAGAGTCATATCTGCATTTTTGCACCTATATGGTGCGAGATTTGTCATTGTCGTGCCATCAATCTGCACTGATACTCATCGAGTCACAAAAAATGTGCGAGCGGTCACATTCCTGATCGTGAAGAGCAGGCGAATCGCGAACTGAAGACGAGGGAGTCCACGATGAGCGTCGACAACATGCCGAAACCTGAGAGCCAAGCCCCACCATCGGGGCTGAAGAAGGTGGTCGGCGCCTCGATGGCGGGCACCGTGGTCGAGTGGTACGAGTTCTTTCTGTACGGCACGGCGGCCACGCTGGTCTTCAGCAAGGTCTTCTTCCCCGGCGGCGGCAACGAGCTGGATGCGATCATCGCGGCTTTCATCACCTACGCCGTCGGATTCGCCGCCCGGCCACTCGGCGGAATCGTCTTCGGATACTTCGGAGACAAATTCGGCCGAAAGCAGTTGCTGCAGTTCAGTTTGCTGTTGGTCGGCGCCGCAACGTTCTTGATGGGCTGCCTGCCTACCTACGGTCAGATCGGCTACTGGGCGCCGGCAATGCTGGTCACGCTGCGCTTCATCCAAGGATTCGCGGTCGGCGGCGAATGGGGTGGGGCGGTACTCCTGGTCGCCGAGCACAGCCCGAATCGATCGCGCGGATTCTGGTCGTCGTGGCCTCAGGCCGGCGTGCCGATGGGCAACCTGGTGGCGACGGTCGTGCTGTTGATCCTGACGTCGACGCTCTCGGACGAATCCTTCATGAGTTGGGGCTGGCGCGTTGCCTTCTGGCTCTCCGCGGTGATCGTTCTGGTCGGGTACTACGTTCGGACCAAGGTCACCGATGCTCCCATTTTCATTGCGGCGCAGAAGGAAGCAGAACTGGTCAAGGCAACCTCGTACAGCGTTTTCGAGGTCGTCAAGCGTTACCCGCGCGGAGTGTTGACCGCGATGGGCCTGCGTTTCGCCGAAAACGTCATGTACTACCTCGTGGTGACCTTCTCGATCACTTACCTCAAGGTCGTCGTTCATGCGGACACGGCGCACATCCTCTGGTGGATGCTGATGGCACATGCCGTGCACTTCGCAGTGATTCCGTTGGTAGGCAAACTGTCCGACACGATCGGTCGACGCCCGGTGTACATGATCGGCGCCGTCACCGCCGGAACGTGGGGATTCTTCGCCTTCCCGATGATGAACAGCGGGCACAATGCAGTCATCTTGTCGGCAATCATCATCGGGCTCGTGTTCCACGCGTTCATGTACGCAGGCCAACCCGCGATCATGGCCGAGATGTTCCCGACTCGGATGCGCTACTCCGGTGTCTCCCTGGGTTATCAGGTCACGTCCATCGTGGCGGGTTCACTGGCTCCGATCATCGCGACCGGATTGCTGAGCAAGTTCGACTCCTCGGTCCCCATCGCGATCTATCTCCTGCTGGCATCCCTGGTCACCATCGTCGCAGTCGTTTTCGCGCGGGAGACCAAGGGAATCTCGCTCGAGTCCGTCGACGCCGCTGACGCCCGTGTTCTCGCCGACGAGCGGGCCGGTGTGTCTGTATGACGCTGACCGGAAAGTCTGCTCTGGTCACCGGTGGTGCCAGCGGGATCGGCGAGGCGTGTGCTCGACTCCTCGCCGCCCGCGGCGCGCACGTGACCGTCGCCGATCTCGACGACGTCGCCGCGAAGTCGCTGGCCGAGGAGATCGACGGCACGGCGTGGGCCGTCGATCTCCTCGACACCGACCAACTCGTGGATCTGTCACTCGAGACGGACATACTCGTCAACAACGCCGGCATTCAACGGGTCAGTCCTATCGAGGATTTCGACGTCGAGGACTTCCGGAAGATTCAGCGCCTCATGGTCGAAGCGCCATTCCTCCTCGCTCGGGCCGCCCTGCCGTACATGTACCGCAACAGTTTCGGTCGCATCGTGAACATTTCCTCGGTCCACGGGCTCCGCGCTTCGGCATTCAAGAGTGCATACGTCACGGCTAAGCACGGACTCGAAGGACTGTCGAAAGTTGTTGCGCTCGAAGGCGCCTCACACGGTGTCACCAGCAACTGCGTCAATCCGGGCTATGTCCTGACGCCACTGGTGCGATCCCAGATCTCCGACCAGGCAAAGGTTCACGGAATCAGTGAATCCGAGGTTGTCGAAAAGGTGATGCTCACCGAGAGCGCAATCAAACGGATGGTCGAGCCTGCGGAGGTGGCATCGCTGGTGGGCTGGTTGGCATCGACCGATGCGTCGATGGTGACGGGGGCGTCGTACACCATCGACGGAGGGTGGAGCGCCAGCTAGACCACGCGAGCTGCTGGGTTTTTCACGCTTCGGGGATCTCGATTCCGAACTTCTCGCGAGTGATGACCTCGGGTTCGGGACCACCGCGAACTCCGGTGTCGAGTGCGTCGATTGCGGAGAGTTCTTCGGCGGTGAGTTCGAAGTCGAACACGTCGAAGTTCTCCGCAATGCGTGAGGGAGTCACCGACTTGGGGATCACCTGGCGGCCCTGCTGGAGGTGCCAGCGGAGCATCACCTGTGCGGGAGACTTGCCGTGAGAGGAAGCGATAGCACCGATGGTGGCGTCCTCGAGGGTTGAGCCGTGAGAGCCGTCGCGATAGAACGTGATTCCGCCGATCGGTGACCATGCCTGAGACAGAATGCCGTGATCGGCGTCGGCCTCGAGCAAGGTCGACTGCCTGAAGTATGGATGGACCTCGATCTGGTTGACCGCCGGCACTACGGACGTTGCGTCCAATAGTCGGGTGAGGTGATCCGGCATGAAGTTACTGACTCCGATGGCACGAACCTTGCCGTCTGCGAGAAGTGTTTCCAGGGCCTTGTATGCGTCGATGGTGCGCTCGAACTCGCTCGGCAACGCCTGGTGAAGGATGAGGAGGTCAAGTTGCTCGACTCCGAGTTTGCCTGCGCTCTTGTCGAAGGCGTGCAAGGTCTCGTCGTATCCGTAGTCGGTGATCCAGACTTTCGTTTCGACGAAGATCTCACCGCGATCGAGACCGGATCGCCGGATCGCCTCGCCGACACCCTTCTCGTTGCCGTAGGCCGCAGCCGTATCGATATGGCGATAACCCACCGAAAGCGCGGACTCGACTGCGGCGACAGTTTCGTCCGGCGGGGTCTGGTAGACGCCGAAGCCCAGCGCGGGGATGTCGACGCCGTTGTTCAGTTTCAGGCTCGGGATGCTCATGTCGTCCACGGTAGCGGCGGCCACTGGTTCGGTGGGAGTGACTGCTCAGCCGGGTAACGGCAGTACCTCCCTCAACCGGCAGTACTTCAGCTCGGTTGGCAGGTGCCGCCAATGGGTAAAGCCTGCGCTCGTTCGCCTACCCAGCGGCCGATGTCGCTGAGCATCGCAGTACCGTCGGCGAAAGTGCCCGAGTCCGGCTTGGCTGCGATGGCGACAGCGAGTTGTCCGGTGCCGCTGCTGATGATCCCGAATTGGCGGACCAGATAGCCGCCGTCGTCGTCAGGCCCCCACCCACCCTTGAATCGAGCGGTTGGGATCACTCCCAGGCCCCAATGTTGGTCGGGGCTGATGCTGCCCATGAGCCCGAAGACTTCGATGGCGTCGCTCCGGCATGGCAGGGTGGCGGCGAATTGCGCTTGGACGGCAAGTGGCCATTGTGTTTGACCGAACGAGCTGAATTCTGGTCGTAGCGTGCGTGATTCCACGGTGGTGGACATATCGCCGGAGGCCACGAGGACTGACTCGACCTTCGCTGCGGCAGTGGTCGGATCGCCGAGGCCTCGCCACAGTTCTTCGGCTGATTCGTTGTCGGAGGTGGTGATCGCCTGCTCGACCGTGGTGAGTTGTGTGTTGTCGGTTTCGTGGAGGGCTGCGATGGACAGTGGGACTTTGATGGTGGACCAGGCGACTCCGTTCTGCCACTCGCCGGCAACGAGTGACTGACCGCCGCCGACGGGCACGAGTGCGATACCCACGGCGCCGCCGAGGGTGTTGCCCAGAGCCTCGAATCCGGCGAGCGGGCCGACACCGTTGCCCGGGGCGGCAGGAGTCTCTGTCGGCTCCGGTGGAACGACGACGATCTCGGTGATCGTCTCGACCTTCTCCGACGGCTCGTCTCGCGTCGGAATCGTGCAGCCCGCGAGGGCTGCTGCAGAAGCAGTGGCGAGTGCAACCGCCAGGAGTCGTCGGCGCGTCCCGCTACGAGCCTCGACGCACTGCTCAATAGACATAGACCACCGCGTTGTTTCCGCCGGTACACGTGACGACTTTGTTGCCGGCGCAGTTCATCGAGTACCGAGTTCCCGTGACCGGACTGACCGCGCTGATGGAGACCGGGCCGCCGCGTCGGCCCTGGCTCACGTACTGGTAGCGCACTTCTTCGGCGAACTCACAAGACGTCACGCTGGTGCCGACGGCGGACGTTGTGAATTCGTTGTTCGATAACACCGATCCACAACGCGCTGCGCTGGCAGGGACCGACTCGTTGGGCGCGGGTGTGACGACGCCGTTTTGCGGCGCGGCCGCGGGTGAGGTGATCACCACGGTTTCCGTGCGTGCGGTGTTCTCGTCGGAATTGTCGTTCAAGACAAGAGGGAGAACCCATACGTAGACCACGACGGCGACGAGTGCGACTGTGACAACTCCCAGTAAGACCCACAGCCATGCATACGATTTCGGCGGGCGGGGAGGCATCGGCGAATATCCAGTGCCTTGACCGTATGGG
>NZ_JBXAFO010000028.1:0-73879 GCF_058793255.1 Rhodococcus sp. MPR-R1B | reverse complement strand
GTCCGCAAGCTACCGACCCACATCGACCCCACCCCTTCAGACCAGCACCGTTCGGCATTTAGTTCAGTCAACGGGGCCTCGCCGTTACCGCAGCCGCGCTCGTATCCACCCGGATGTGGGCGGTTGTCGACAATCGCGGTCCGGGACAGCAGCGATTCGAGCTCCGATCGTGTCGGGCTGCCCGGGGCCGACTCGAGACGCTCGTCCCCGAACCATCCGCAGGACGCGACGAGACATACGAGCACGAGCGTCGACAGGATCGCAAATAACCGTGCAACCACCTGTGCCCCCGTCCGTCGTAGACGGTGATTCAACGCCGCCCGTCGTAGACGGTGATTCAACGCCGTCCGTCGTAGACGGTGATTGAACCATCGGGGGCCGACAGGAATCAGCCGAACTCGATCACTACTTTGCCGGCGGCATGGCCGTCTTCGACTGCAGCGAGCGCTTCCCCAGCGCGGGAGAATGGGTACCGCCCGGACACGGACGGGTCGAGGATCCCGTCGGCCACGAGCGCCGCGACCTCCGTGAATACTGCTGTAGTTCTTCGGCGTTCGACACCACCGCCGCCGAGTCGGCTCGCAGCCAGAGGATCGGCGATGCTCAGGATCGGTGCGTCCGGTCGGGCGAGCTCAGCGCCGCGAGTGAGAGTGTCCCCGCCGACCAGGTCGAAAACCGCGTCCACTCCGACTGGGGACAACGCGGACACGTCGTCTGCGAAGCCGTCCCCCGACGCAACCCAACGTGCTCCCGCTTCCTCGATCGCGGTTCTCTTGGACTCGCTCGCGACACCGATCACGTTGATACTCCGCGCCAGAGCAAGCGCGATCGTGCTGCGACCAACGCCGCCGCCGGCGCCGAGCAGCAGGAGTGTCGCCCCGGGTTTCAGACCGAGATCGTGGAGTGCGTCGTAGGCCGTTCCTGCCGCAACCGTCAGCACTGCGGCATCGGCCCAGGACACGGTAGGCGGCTTGTGTGCTGTCGAGGAGACGTTGAGCAATGTCGACGCGGCGTAGCCGCCGAAGCCGGTCGCGGTAGCGCCGAACACTTCGTCGCCGACCTCGAACTCGGTGACCCGCGGACCTACTCCGATGACAACACCGGACACTTCGCGGCCCAGAACCGCAGGCAGCGTCACCGGGACAGTATCTTTTCGAGTACCCGCGCGAACTTTCCAGTCAGCGGGGTTGACGCCCGCCGCTCGGACCGACACCAGCAGTTGGCCGGCACCCGGTGGGGGCAAGGTGACGTCGAAGTAGGACTGTGTGTCGGGTCCGCCGTACTCGGTGAAGCCGTATGCCGTCGTCATGCCTGCCAGCCTATTGCCCGGTAGGCGGGAAGTGGTGTCGGTGGCACCTGATTGGATGGTCGGATGCTGCATGGACTCTGGTCACCGGGATCGGGGCTCAAACTGTGGGTCGACGGGCACGACGGTGCCGGGACCGACGATCCCCGTGATCCGGTCAGTGCTGTCCTGCATCGCAAGTTCCGTCATCGTGTGAATGTCGCTATGCCGCCCGTACCTGGCGGGCCTTTGCAGAGTGAGTACGCAGCTGTTGCGTTGGCGCCGCCGGACGCAGTCGATCTCCTGCTGCGGTTCAAGGCCGACGATCAGCGAATTGCGGGAGACCTGCACTTTCTCGTACATGTGGCGCGAGGAATAGACCGTTGGGTGCGCGCCGGACGGGTGGTCCCCGCACTGACGCGGGCTGAAGGAAGTTGGTGGCCACGCTGGCAGTTGTCGGTGGGGGAACGCCAGCGCGCCTGGATCGGCGAATTGGTAGTGGCGATGCCGCCGGTGCAGCGGGCGGTCGGTTCGCCGAGGGCGACGATCGAAGACATCACGAACGAACTCACGGACCCGATCGTCCGTCGTGCTCTCGGGGACTCGCATCCGGTGGTGCAGACCCCGCTGTGGCAGGCCGTGTTGTCCGGGGATGCTTTCGACGACGTGTCGGTACGAGCGGCCGAGGGACTCGCCGAATGGGGGTCGACGTTCACCGCCGGAGAGCCGGACCTGGTTCTGCGGCTGATCGAGCCTGAACTCGACGACAATTCCGATCCCGACGACGATGCGCTGTGGCGTCTGCAAGTGTGTTTGCGTCCTGAAGGTGAAGCGCCCGAACGTGTTCGACTGCACCGGGCCGATCCCAAACGTATCCAGCTCGGCAGCCGCAAACTCGAAGAGGCAATCAAGGCTTACCCACGTTTTCGCGACGTGCCGCGCGACGAGGACAGTCTCGACCTGTTGCTGCCCACTCCTGTAGTGATGGACCTGGTCGGACACGGCGCGATAGTCCTGCGAGAGCGAGGGATCACGCTGCTGCTTCCGCGTGCCTGGAACGTGGTGTCTCCATCCCTGCGTGTGCGGGTGACCTCGGCGGCGTCTCCGATCGTTGCGGAGAATCGTACGGTCGGTATGGACCAATTGCTGGAATACGATTGGGAATTGGCGCTCGGAGACAAGGTACTCACCGCCGAGGAAATGACCCGACTGGTCGATGCGAAGTCCGATCTGGTCCAGTTGCGCGGCGAGTGGGTTCAGGCGGACAAAGACGTCCTGGCCCGCGCGGCTCGTTTTGTCAGTCAGCGGCATTCGAGCGGGGACCGAGCGATCGTCGATCTGATCAAGGACTTGATCGCCGACGACCTCAAAGACCTGCCGGTCGAGGAAGTGAAGGCAACCGGATGGGCCTCTGCACTGCTCGACCAGTCGGTGGCTCCGCGGCAGGTCGCGGTACCGTCGACGGTCAACGCGACTTTGCGTCCGTATCAACGACGCGGTCTCGACTGGTTGGCGTACATGAGTGCTCTCGGGCTCGGCGCTGTTCTGGCCGACGACATGGGTCTGGGTAAGACGCTGCAACTGTTGGCGTTACTTGCGCACGAGAAGTCCAAGACAGCAACCCTTTTGGTGTGCCCGATGTCGGTTGTGGGTAACTGGCAGCGTGAATCGGCGCGATTCGTGCCGAGCTTGCGCGTCTACGTTCATCACGGTTCGGATCGCGCTACCGGGGCGGAGTTGGAACAGGCAGTTCGTGAGAGTGACCTCGTGATCACCACCTACGCGCTCATGACCCGCGACGTCGCGGCCCTCAAGGATCTCGACTGGCGGCGCGTAGTGCTCGACGAGGCTCAACACATCAAGAACGCCAAAACATCTCAGGCGAGAGCTGCTCGCAGCATCCCCGCGGATCATCGCGTTGCTCTGACCGGAACGCCGGTGGAGAACCGACTGGACGAGCTGCGGTCAATCCTCGATTTTGCCAATCGCGGTGTACTCGGCTCGGAGCAGATGTTCCGCAAAAGGTTTGTCGTACCGATCGAGCGGGAAAAAGATCAGCTTGCCGTCTCGCGACTGCGAGCCGTCACGTCCCCCTTTGTGCTGCGGCGCGTGAAGACCGATCCCGCCGTGATCGCGGATCTCCCGGAGAAGTTGGAGATGACGGTTCGAGCGAATCTCAGCGAAGAGCAGGCCGCGTTGTACCGCGCCGTGGTGGACGAGATGATGGCGCAGATCAAGGGGACGGAAGGGATGAAGCGCAAGGGCGCCGTCCTGTCTGCGCTGACCAAACTCAAACAGGTGTGCAATCATCCCGCGCACTTCCTGCGCGACGGTTCGCCGGTGATGCGCCGCGGGCAACACCGTTCGGGAAAGCTCGGACTGGTCGAGGACATCGTCGAGTCGGTCATCGGCGACGACGAGAAGGTTCTGTTGTTCACACAGTTTCGTGAGTTCGGCGAATTGGTGGTGCCGTACCTGGCCGACCGGTTCACCACCGAAGTTCCGTTTCTCCACGGCGGAGTGTCGAAAGCCGGGCGCGACGCAATGGTCGAGGCATTTCAAGGTGAAGGCGGCCCGCCCATCATGGTGCTCTCGCTCAAGGCCGGCGGCACGGGTCTGAATCTCACGGCGGCCAACCATGTGGTTCACCTCGACAGATGGTGGAACCCGGCGGTAGAGAACCAGGCGACGGACCGTGTCTTCCGCATCGGTCAGAGAAAGAACGTTCAGGTACGCAAGATGGTGTGCGTCGGAACCTTGGAAGAGCGAATCGACACGATGATCGCGAGTAAAAGTGAACTCGCCGAACTTGCAGTCGGGACTGGTGAGAACTGGGTGACGGAGATGAGCGTCGAGCAACTGGACGAGTTGTTGCGACTCGGCGACGACGCGGTGGGCGAATGAGTCCGCGCGGTAAAGGCCCCGATTTCAGTGAGTACACCGGGCCTCGACGGCGAGCACCCGCGCCGGTCAAGCCTCGTCCAGCGTTCGGGAGGACGTTCTGGGGCAAGGCTTTTGTTCGGGTCGTCGAAGAGATCGGCGACAAACCTCGTGTCACGCGTGGGCGTACGTATGCGCGTTCGGGTCAGGTCTTGGCGCTCGACATCGAACCAGGAGTGGTGACGGCCGAGGTTCAGGGCAGCCAACTTCAACCGTTCGTTTCCACGCTGTCGATCGACACCCTTGACCAATCGGATATCGACGACATCATCACCAAGATCCGCCGCGTGCCGGGAAGTCTTGCCGCACTGGTGTCCGGCGTTGTCCCGGACATGCTTGCTGCTCAACTGATACCGGACGGCCCGTCGGCTTTTTGCTTCGACTGCACCTGCCCCGATGTCGGTTGGCCGTGCAAACACGCTGCGGCCGTGGCGTTCTTGACCGCGGAGCGAATCGACACCGATCCGCTCAGGTTGCTGAGACTTCGCGGGGTCGACCTGGAGCAGTTGATCGGGGGAGTGGAAGACGAGTCGACTGTTTCGGTGGACGTCGAGAATTGGTTCGGAATCGCGGCTGCCCTCCCTGCGCTAACGAAGGTGCCTTTTCGCGCGGCGATCGACGATCTGGATATCAGGCGGTTGCGCGAGGCGGTTGCGGCATTGGGATTGGACATGGCTCAGCAGAACGTCGCCTTGGACGAAATACGGTCCATCTACCGACGGTTGGACGGTTGAAATCGGACAACTCCGGACTGGTGCTAGTTTCCTGTCGTAAATTCCAGTATCGTTAATTGGACCGGTCCGGTCGGGACCTGCCTGCGATTTCAGGTCGTTGTCGTCGGCGAATAGACGACTATTCATTTCTCGGAGGGACAGTCGCTGTGATGCCCGTTCATTTGCGCGACAGCGCAATACCCAAACACGAACAGTTGCGCACCATTCTCCTGCGCAAGTGCACCCAAGAACTCCAGCCTGGCGACTTGATGACCAGCGAGCGAAACCTGATGCAGGACTACGGCGTCAGTCGGATCACCGTTCGCGAGGCAATCGGGCAACTGGTCAATGACGGACACCTCGTTCGCGTGCGTGGCAAGGGAACCTTCGTTGCGCACCGTGCTGTCCAATCCAAGCTGCACCTTGCATCCTTCACCGAGGAAATGCGCGCCCAGGGGCATCACCCCACGACAGTGGTCCTGGTCAGCGAACAGGGGCCGGTCCCCGAAAACACTGCTGCCGCACTGAATATGCGACCGGGTTCCGACGGTTACCACGTCAAGCGCTTGCGCCTTGCCGACGGCGAGCCGGTGAGCGTGGACGACGGCTGGTTCAATCCCGAACTGTTGCCGGGTTTACTCGACATGGACTTGACGGGTTCGATCTATCGGGCAACCGCCGACAAGTACGACAAGCCGATCGATCGGGCAGAGCAGACAGTCAGTGCCGATGGTGCCAGTACGGAGATCGCGACTCTCCTGGGCACTCGTAAGGGCGCTCCGGTTCTGTACTTCGATCGAGTGTCGTTCAGCGAGATCGCACCGGTCGAGCACACTCGCAGTTGGTACCGATCCGACCGCTACCAGTTGCAGATGGAAGTCCAGGGCCAAGCGCGGCCCAAAACGCGCGGCGACCAATAGTCATCGTTCGAAGCGAAAGGGCGAGCACACCTTCCGGTGTGCTCGCCCTTTGCGTTACGCCGACCAGTCGAACAGAGTGTCGCCAGTGGCGACGTCCCCACCGACGGAAGGGGATTCGACGGTGTCCGGTTTGGAATCCATTACGACAACCGGGCAGATCGCCGAGTAGCCGGTCGTGTCGATGTGCGCTGGATCGAAGCTGACAATGGGATCACCCGCATCGACGGTGTCACCCTCGGCGGCGATGAGCGTGAATCCGTCGCCTTCCAGCTTGACCGTGTCGATGCCGATATGGACCAGCACGCCGGTGGCCTTCTCGCCGAAGATCACAAACGCGTGGGGGTGCAGTTTCAGGATCTTTCCGCTGATCGGCGCCACGACCGTGAGCGGGCCTTGACCGCGGGCGGGTTCGATCGCGACGCCCGAGCCGACCATCTGCTGAGCGAACACCGGGTCCGGGACGTCCGCGAGTGCGACGACCCGGCCGGGCAGCGGGGCGAGGACGACCGTCACAGGATGTCCTCGATGTCCTCGGCAAGGGTGTCGGCCTCGGGCCCGACGATGACCTGGACAACCGTTCCGGCTTTGAGCACGCCGTGTGCGCCGGCAGCCTTGAGAGCGGACTCGTTCACCTTCGCTCCGTCCTTGACCTCGGTACGCAGGCGGGTGATGCAAGCCTCGATCTCGACGATGTTCTCTGCGCCGCCGAGGCCCTTGATGATTGCTTCCGCTTTCGACATTTGCTGCTCCTGATTGTCGGGTTGGTCGTGATCGTTGAACGGTCGTACAGGTGGGCTGACTAGTTGCTGGTCAAGGCTATCCCGGTTACGTATGTCACATTTGGGTGTTGACAACTCGCCTCCACCAGGTAAAACTACAACTGGTTATGACCGGACAGTACCCGTTGGAAGTCCGGCTCCACAACAGTTTCGACAAAACGGTTTCGGCCTCACTTCCGAGCAAGAACCGTGACCTGCATTTTCACGAAACCTGCACGTGTACGACACCCGAATTTCCAGAACCAGCGGCCGATCGCGACGCGGCCCGGCGAACGAAGAAGGTCCTTGATGACTCTCGAAGACACCCCGAAGAAGGAATCGAAAGTGTTCGCCGGGGTTCAACGCCTCGGCCGAAGCTTGATGCTTCCGATCGCCGTTCTGCCGGCTGCGGGAATCTTGCTCCGCCTCGGCCAGGACGACCTGCTCGGGCGATTCAGTTCGATGCACAGTGCTGCTGCAGTGATCTCTGCGGCAGGACAAGCAGTCTTCACGTGGCTGCCGCTGATCTTCGCCGTCGGTATCGCGATCGGCTGGGCCAAGAAGGCCGACGGATCGACTGCCTTGGCAGCCGTCGTCGGCTACATGGTGATCGACGGCGTGTTCAAGGCGATGTCGCCGATCGTCCTCGAAGGGAAGACCGACCCGAACGGGGATCAATCCCTGATCAACTACGGTGTGCTCGCCGGTATCGTGATGGGCTTGCTGTCGGCGATCTTGTGGCAGCGGTTCTATCGAACGAAGCTTCCCGATTATCTCGGGTTCTTCAACGGGCGCAGGCTGGTTCCCATCCTGACAGCGATCACCGGTCTTGTGGTCGGTGTCCTGATGGCATTCGTGTACCCCTTGTTCAACTCCGGCCTCAACTGGGTCGGTGAAGCAGTTGCTTCCAATACCGTTGTGGGCGGCGGCATTTACGGCGCAGCGAACCGCCTCCTGATCCCCACGGGCCTGCATCACATCTTGAACTCCGCCGTGTGGTTCCTGATCGGCGACTACCAGGACGCGAGCGGTCAGATCGTTCGCGGTGACCTCAATCGGTTCTTCGCCGGCGACCCCTCCGCCGGTACGTTCATGACCGGCTTCTTCCCGATCATGATGTTCGCCCTCCCCGCTGCAGCCTTCGCAATCTGGCGCAACGCCAAGCCTTCTCAGAAGAAGCTCGTCGGCGGCATCATGCTCTCCACCGGCCTGACCGCATTCCTCACCGGTATCACCGAGCCGCTCGAATTCTCCTTCATGTTCGTCGCGTGGCCCCTGTACGTCATCCACTCGCTCCTGACCGGAACGTCGATGGCCTTGGTCAATGCGCTGGGGATTCACGACGGATTCACGTTCTCCGCAGGCTTCTTCGACTACGTGTTGAACTTCGGCAAGGCAACCAACGCATGGATGTTGATCCCGATCGGACTCGGGTACGCCGTGATCTACTACTTCCTTTTCAGCTTCGTCATCAAGAAGTGGAATCTGCGCACGCCAGGACGAGAAGAAGAGGTCGAGGTGGCTGCAGGTGAGCCCGACCCAGCGCTGCTCGAGGCCGAACTGGCACTGGCTGCCGAAGGTGACAGCCGCACCGACGCCCCGCTCGTCGCCGAACTGGAAAACAAGCTCGACAAGGAACTGGAAGGACGCTGAACATGGCGATCGCAACCACGACAATCGGATCCCGCGTCGGACTCCACGCACGACCCGCAGCGCTCTTCGCGCGCGCCGCAGCCGATCTACCGGTAGACGTCACCATCGCGCTCGGCGACGGCGAACCCGTCGATGCCTCCAGCATGTTGTCTGTCATGACTCTCGGTGCAGCATTCGGGGATTCGGTGACCTTGCGTGCTGACGGTGACGGCGCCGACGCTGCGGTCGGTTCGCTCGCAGAGCTTCTCGCATCCGAACTGGACGAAGCCTGATGACGGCGAGTGTGGACAACCGCATCGCGGGTATCGGAGTGAGCGCGGGTTCGGTCTGCGCGCCGTGGTTGCGATTCTCCACGCCTGAGCCGACCTCGGCGGCGGACCCGATCACGGGCAGTCCCGAGGCGGAGCTGATCAGGATCCGTGAGGCACTGGACGCCGTCGCGGAGGAACTGCTCTCGCGTGCAAAGACAGTCGAGGGCGTCTCCGCGGAGATCCTGACGACGTCGGCTGCGATGGCGCGCGACGCGGGCATCGTGAAGGCGGCCAAGGCGAACCTGGAATCGGGGCTGCCGACCGCACACGCCGTCGCAGTCGCCTTCGACGCCTTCTGTGAAAAGCTCACGGCGCTCGGCGGGTACATGGCCGAACGGGCAACCGATCTGCGCGATCTCGGGCAGCGAGCCGTGGCCGTTCTTCGAGGGGAGCCGATGCCCGGAATCCCCACTCCCGGTTACCCGTACATACTGGTGGCGCGCGACCTCGCTCCGGCGGATACAGCGACGCTGGGCACCAGTGACGTGGTCGGATTGTTGACTGCCGAAGGAGGTCCGACCAGCCATACGGCTATCTTGGCGAAGTCGCTCGGAATCCCGGCCGTGGTCAACTGTTCGGGAACCGATCTGCTGGCGGAGGGGAAACTTCTCATCCTCGACGGCACCACCGGGACGGTCACCATCGATCCCTCGGCAGAAACGCGCGAGCGCGCTGTCCTCGAAGCATCGTTCGTGGCAGAGCAGTCGGCTTCGGCACAGGGTCCAGGACGCACGCGTGACGGGTTCGCGGTGAGGTTGTCGGCCAACATCGGAACCCTCGAGGACGCCGCGCGGGCCGGAGCGGCGGATTGCGAGGGCGTCGGACTGTTCCGTACCGAATTCTCGTATCTCGGGCGTCACGACGCACCGTCGGTGGAGGAGCAAGCACAGACGTACGCGTCGGTGCTCGGGCACTTCGCCGGACAGAAGGTGGTGGTCCGCACTCTCGATTCGGGTTCGGACAAGCCGTTGCCGTTTCTCGATCTCGGGGTCGAGGAGAATCCGGCCCTTGGTATCCGCGGGCTCCGTGTCGGCACGGTTTATCCCGACACACTCATCAGCCAGCTCGACGCCCTCGCGGCGGCAGGCAATGCGACGGGCGCCGATCTGTGGGTCATGGCGCCGATGGTAGCTACGGCCGACGAGGCGAAAGACTTTGCAGAACTTGCGCGTTCGCGGGGGATCGGCAAGGTCGGAGCAATGATCGAGGTTCCAGCTGCAGCGTTGCGGGCGAAGGATATCCTCGAGCACCTCGATTTTGTCAGTATCGGTACCAATGATCTGAGCCAGTACACCTGCGCCGTGGATCGTATGGCCGGAGGCCTGGCCCAACTGCTCGATCCGTGGCAGCCGGCGGTCCTCGATCTGATCGCGATGGTCGGTCAGGCTGGCGCCGATGCCGGGAAACCTGTTGGTGTGTGCGGAGAATCCGCGTCTGACCCGCTGTTGGCTCCGGTTCTGGTCGGTTTGGGCGTGACGAGTCTGTCGATGCCGGTCCCGGCATTGGGCGCAGTTCGCGCGCAACTGGCCTCTCTCGATCTGGCGGTGTGCAAGGACATGGCCGCGGCGGCGCGGGGCGCGCGAAACCCGATCGAGGGTAGAGCGGCCGTCGCGCGGATTCGCGAGTCGGCATGAGTACATCAGGCTCGGCTGCTGCTGTCGGCGATCCGATCGTATTGCGGGGAACGGTGATCGGATCTCCGGCCGGGAAGATTCACGACGGAGTCGTCGTCGTGGACGGCGAAAAGATCAGTTGGGTCGGCTCGGCTGCGGACTACGTGGCTTCCGCACCCGTCGTCGTCATTCCGGAACGCACCGACACGGTGATCATGCCCGGCTTGATCGATGTCCACAGCCACGGCGCCGCGGGTGCTGGTTTCCCGAACACCGACGCCGATGGAGCGAGCCGCGCGGCGGCGCACCATTGTGAGCACGGCACGACCGGAATGCTGGCCAGCCTGGTCTCCGCACCGCGCGCAGATCTGGTGCGACAAGCAACGATGCTCGCCGATCTGGTCGAACGCGGAGAACTTCTGGGTATCCACCTCGAGGGGCCGTTCATCAACGGCGTCCGCTGCGGTGCCCAGGATCCGGCAGCGATCATTCCCGGTGATCCGGATCTGCTCGAAGCCGTGTGTGACGCTGCGCGGGGGACCGTGCGGTCCATGACCTTGGCGCCCGAGACCGAGAATTTCGAAGAGTTGCTCGCGATCATGCGTCATCGCAACATCGTGCCGAGTTTCGGTCACACCGATGCCGACGCGGCAACGACGTCGGCGCGCATCGATGCTGCGGTGCACGGGGATTGGGCCGGACAGATCAGCGCGACCCACCTCTTCAACGGGATGCCGCCCCTGCACCATCGATCTCCGGGTCCCGTCGCGGCGTGCCTGGCGGCTGCCGCGAGAGGCGAGATGGTGGTGGAACTGATCGCAGACGGTGTGCATCTTGCGCCCGAGACCGTGTCGATGGTCTTCGACGCTGTCGGACCGGACCAGATCGCCTTGGTCAGTGATTCGATGGCCGCGGCGGGAATGGACGACGGCGACTACCAACTCGGTGCGCTCGACGTCACGGTTGCCGACGGTGTAGCAAGACTCGCGACCACCGACGGCAGTTCCGGTGCCATCGCCGGAGGGACTGCAAGATTGCTCGACGTGCTTCGCAGCACCGTCTTCGACGGCGGCGTCGCGCTGGAAGATGCTGTCGCAGCGGCAACTCGGAGCCCAGCGCATCTGCTGGGGCTCGGCGACCTGATCGGATCGCTGGCCGTGGGCTGCCGAGCCGACATCCTGGTCACCGATCGTCAATTGCGTCTGGGGCGTGTACTACTCGGCGGAAAAGCCGCCGGAAAGGAAAAATCATGGAAATCGTAATTCAGCCGACACCCGCGGAGGTCGACTCGACCGTCGCGGACATCGTCGAAGGCTACGTCAGAGCCGGGGCGGCGACGCTCGGTCTCGCAACGGGGTCGTCGCCGATCGGAACCTATCGTGAACTGGCAGCGAGGCATCGCGACGCCGAACTCGACTTCTCGCTGGCTCGGGCATTCCTGCTCGACGAGTACCTGGGATTGCCGAAACGCCATCCGCAGTCGTACTACTCGGTGATTCGGTCGGAGCTCGTCGATCACGTCAACCTGGATCCCGCGATGGTGTCCAGTCCCAACGGTGAAGCGCCGTGCCCGGAGCAGGAGATCGCCCGGTACGACCAGAGCATCGCGGCGGCCGGGGGAGTGGACGTGCAGTTGCTCGGCATCGGTACCGACGGCCACATCGGCTTCAACGAGCCCGGATCGTCGTTGACCTCGAGAACCCGCGTGAAGACGCTGACCGAGCAGACCCGGATCGACAACGCACGCTTCTTCGACGGTGTGGACGACGTCCCACATCACGTGCTCACCCAGGGGCTCGGAACCATCAGCGATGCAAGGCATCTGGTGATGATCGCGACCGGAGAAGGCAAGGCTGACGCGATCGCCGCTGCCGTCGAAGGTCCGTTGTCTGCTTTCTGCCCGGCTTCGGTGATGCAATTGCATCGCCATGTCACCGTCGTCATCGACGAAGCTGCGGCCAGTTCACTCAAACTTGCCGACTACTACCGGTATGCGCTCGAACACAAGCCGTCGTGGCAGTCCTTCTGACATGACGGTTCTGGAGCTGGCTGTGCAGGACGTGCGGGGGGCGAGGATCGCGCGTTCGGTGGGAGCGACTCGAGTCGAGTTGTGTGCGGCACTCGGCCCGACGGGGGGATTGACGCCCAGCATCGGAGTGATCGAGGCTGTGTCGGACGTGGGGATCGCGGTTCACCCGCTGATCCGTCCGCGCGCCGGAGGTTTTGTGTTCTCACCCGACGAAGTGTGGGTGATGGAGCACGACGTACATGCTGCTGTGGCCGGTGGAGCTTCCGGCATCGTGATCGGCGCGCTGACAGAAGACAATTCGATCGACACCGTCGTGCTGCGCCGCATCATCGGATGCGTGGACCGTGCGCGGGTCGAGGTGACAGTACATCGTGCGATGGACGTGGTGACCGACCGTCTGACCGCGCTGGACGAACTGATCGACCTGGGCGTGACCCGCGTGCTGACGTCCGGGGGTGCGGACACTTGCAATGAGGGACTCGACGAGATCGGTCGAATGGTCGAACATGCCGCGGGCCGGATCCAGATCATGGCCGGTGGCGGAATAACCGTCGACGACATCCCGGCAATCGCTGCCGTCGGCGTCGATGCGGTGCATCTCTCGGCGCGCAAGGTTGTCGCAGTTTCCGGCGGACCTGGTGGGGGATCGGACGGATACGACGTCACCGATGCAGTAGTCGCGCAGGAAGCGGCAGCCGCGCTCCGCGCTGTGCGCCTTTATTAACCCCCCGCGGTTAATAAAGGCGCACAGCCCTTGGGCTCTAGACATACATGGACATCCAACTATAGGATGGTAGACATATTCACTGCTGCCTCCTGGGCGGTCCATACGAGCAAGGAACGGGTTAGCACAATGGTTGAAAATGCGACGGTTCACGAGTTGACGCACTTCGTCGGTGGCAAGCGTGTTCCCGGGACATCTGATCGATTTGCGGACGTGTTCGATCCCAACACCGGCAAGGTGCAGGCCCGCGTCCCCCTCGCGAGCAAGGCCGAGACCGAAGCCATCATCGCCAATGCCGAAGAGGCGCAGCAGGTGTGGGCAGCGTTCAACCCGCAGAAGCGCGCCCGCGTGCTGATGAAGTTCCTGCAGCTCGCTCAGGCCGAGATGGATTCTCTGGCCCGCCTCCTCTCGTCCGAGCACGGCAAGACCGTCGCCGACGCCAAGGGTGACATCCAGCGCGGCCTCGAGGTCATCGAGTTCGCCGTCGGCGCTCCGCACCTGCTCAAGGGTGAATTCACCGAGAGTGCCGGCACCGGCATCGACGTGTACTCCATGCGTCAGCCGCTCGGCGTCGTCGCCGGCATCACGCCCTTCAACTTCCCCGCGATGATCCCGCTGTGGAAGGCCGGCCCCGCCCTCGCCGCCGGTAACGCCTTCATCCTCAAGCCCTCCGAGCGCGACCCCTCCGTGCCGCTGCGCCTGGCCGAGTTGTTCCTCGAAGCGGGACTGCCCGCGGGTGTGTTCAACGTGGTCAACGGTGACAAGGAAGTTGTCGACGTTCTGCTCACCGACGATCGCATCAAGGCCGTCGGCTTCGTCGGCTCCACGCCGATCGCTCAGTACATCTACGAGACGGCCGCAGCTCACGGCAAGCGCGCACAGTGCTTCGGTGGCGCCAAGAACCACGCGATCGTCATGCCGGACGCCGACCTCGACGAGGTTGCCGACGCCCTGATCGGTGCGGGCTACGGCAGCGCCGGCGAGCGTTGCATGGCCATCTCGGTTGCCGTTCCCGTCGGCGAGGAGACCGCGGACGCTCTTGTCGCGAAGCTGAAGGAGCGCGTCGCGAAGCTCAAGATCGGTCGCAGTGACGACGAAGGTGTCGATTTCGGACCGCTCGTTTGCCAGGATGCCCTCGACCGCGTCAACAACTACGTGCAGATCGGCATCGACGAGGGCGCAACGGCAGTCGTCGACGGCCGCGGCTTCACCCTCGAAGGCCACGAAGGTGGATTCTTCGCCGGCGCAACCCTGTTCGACAACGTCACCTCGGACATGCGCATCTACAAGGAAGAGATCTTCGGACCCGTCCTTCAGGTGGTCCGCGCTGCCGATTACGAAGAGGCACTGCGTCTTCCGACCGAACACGAGTACGGCAACGGCGTCTCCATCTTCACCCGCGACGGCGACACCGCGCGTGACTTCACCGCTCGCGTCAACGTCGGCATGGTCGGCGTGAACGTGCCGATCCCGGTCCCGATCGCGTACCACACCTTCGGTGGCTGGAAGCGCTCCGGATTCGGTGACCTGAACCAGCACGGTCCCGACTCCTTCCGCTTCTACACCAAGACCAAGACCGTGACGCAGCGCTGGCCTTCCGGCAAGAAGGAAGAGACCAACCACTTCGTCATCCCCACGATGAACTGATCGGAACACTTTCCATGTTTACTCTGACCGATGACGAGCGGGCGATTCGTGACACTGCCCGCGACTTCGCGGCCGAGCATCTGGCGCCCAACGCAGTGGAGTGGGATCAGACCAAGCATTTCCCGGTGGACGTCCTCCGTAAGGCGGCGTCCCTGGGAATGGGCGGTATCTACATTCGTGAAGACGTGGGTGGCAGTGAGCTGAGTCGCGTCGACGCTGCCCGGATCTTCGAAGAGCTGGCCAAGGGCGATCCGTCGATCGCCGCGTACATCTCCATCCACAACATGGTCACGTGGATGATCGACCAGTTCGGCAACGACGAACAGCGCCACAAATGGGTCCCCGGACTCTGCTCGATGGATCAACTGGGCAGCTACTGCCTCACCGAACCCGGCGCTGGCTCCGATGCTGCGGGCTTGAGCACCAAGGCCGTTCGTGACGGCGACGACTACATCCTCAACGGCGTCAAGCAGTTCATTTCCGGCGCAGGCACTTCCGACGTGTACGTCGTGATGGCACGCACCGGATCTGCCGGTGCCAAGGGGATCTCGGCGTTCATCGTGCCCAAGGATTCGCCCGGACTGTCGTTCGGTGCCAACGAGGTCAAGATGGGCTGGAACGCGCAGCCCACCCGTCAGGTGATCTTCGAAGACGTGCGAGTTCCTGCCGCCAACATGCTCGGTGAAGAGGGCAGCGGCTTCCGCATCGCCATGAAGGGTCTCAACGGCGGCCGGCTGAACATCGCCGCCTGCTCGGTCGGTGGGGCCCAGGCAGCGCTGGAGAAGGCAGTCGCATATCTGGTGGACCGCAAAGCTTTCGGTTCGGCACTGATCGAGTCGCAGGCCCTGCAGTTCCAGCTCGCCGACATGCGTACCGAACTCGAAGCAGCCAGGACGTTGCTGTGGCGCGCCGCCGCCGCGCTCGAAGACGGAGCGTCCGACGTCGTGGAGTTGTGCGCGATGGCCAAGCGCTTTGCCACCGACACCGGATTCGACGTAGCCAACAAGGCCCTCCAGCTTCACGGCGGGTACGGCTATCTTGCTGAGTACGGGATCGAGAAGATCGTCCGCGATCTTCGGGTTCATCAGATCCTCGAAGGCAGCAACGAGATCATGAGGGTGGTCATCGCGCGCAGCGTGGTCGCATCAGGTCAGGGAAAGCAGGGAGCAGCATGAGCGACGAACTCGAGGTATTGATCGAAAAGCATGACGGACTGGGGCTCATCACTCTCAACCGTCCCAAGGCGATCAACGCCCTCAACCACTCGATGGTCAAGGCGATGGCCAAGGCCCTCGAGGAATGGAAGTCCGACGAGGACGTCAAGGCAGTCGTACTCACGGGCGCCGGCGAGCGTGGTCTGTGCGCCGGCGGCGACATCGTCTCGATCTACCATGACGCCAAGGACGGCAAGACCGGTTCGCTCGACTTCTGGCGTGAGGAGTACATCCTCAACTCCGAGATCGCGAACTACCCGAAGCCGTACGTCGCGATCATGGACGGGATCGTCATGGGCGGTGGCGTCGGAGTGTCCGCACACGGCGACATTCGCATCGTGACCGAGCGCTCGATGATCGGAATGCCCGAGACCGGAATCGGTTTCATTCCAGACGTGGGCGGAACTTACCTGCTCTCGCGTGCTCCCGGTGAACTCGGGACGCACATCGCGCTCACCACGGCGCGACTGAGCGCCGGCGATGCCATCGCAGCAGGTTTCGCTGACCACTTCATCCCGTCGGAGAACATCGAGACGTTCATCGTCGCACTCGCGTCGTCTTCGGTTGCCGACGCCGTGGCGCAGTACGCGGAGCCGGCTCCGGTGTCGGAACTGTTGGCCCAGCAGAGCTGGATCGACGCCGCGTACTCGGCCGACGACGTATCCACGATCGTCGAGCGTCTTCGCGCAAGTGGAATCCCCGAAGCGGAGAAGGCAGCGGAGCAGATTCTCGGCAAGTCCCCGATTGCACTGTCGGTGACCCTGCGATCCCTGCGACATGCCAAGGAAGCAGCAAGCTTGGAAGAAGTCCTCAACGAGGAGTTCCGGGTCTCGACCGCTGCGCTCGCCTCACACGATCTGGTCGAGGGCATTCGCGCCCAGGTCGTGGAGAAGGACCGAAACCCGAAGTGGTTGCCGGCAACTCTCGACGACGTCACGGCAGAATCCGTCGACGCCTACTTCGCCCCGTTGGGCGACAACGAGCTCGGACTCGCCCCTCAACCGCAAGGCAACTGATCACCGCCGAAGGAGCATCACTAATGAGCACCATTGGATTTATCGGACTCGGTCACATGGGTGGCCCGATGGCGGCCAATCTCGTCAAGGCCGGACACAAGGTCGTCGGTTTCGACCTGGCACCTGCGGCGCTGGAGCAGGCAGTCAAAGACGGTGCATCGGTAGCGGATTCGGCGGTCGACGCCGTTCGCGGTGCCGACGTCGTGATCACGATGCTGCCGAGCGGTAAGCACGTTCTGGGTCTGTACGAAGAGCTGCTGCCGGTGGCAACACCGGGCACCCTGTTCATCGACTGTTCCACCATCGACGTCGCCGACGCCCGCGAGGCACACGACAAGGCCGAAGCGGCCGGTCACCGCAGCGTCGACGCTCCGGTCTCCGGTGGAGTCGTCGGGGCTACCGCAGGCACGCTGGCATTCATGGTCGGCGGTTCCGAGGCTGACTTCCAAGCCGCGTCACCGTTGCTGGACGTGATGGGCCGCAAGGTCGTTCACTGCGGCGACGCCGGTGTCGGCCAGGCAGCCAAGATCTGCAACAACATGATCCTCGGCATTTCGATGATCGCGATCAGCGAGGCGTTCGTGTTGGGCGAAAAGCTCGGCCTGAGCAACCAAGCGCTCTTCGACGTGGCGTCCAACGCCTCGGGACAGTGCTGGGCACTGACCACCAACTGCCCGGTTCCGGGACCTGTGCCCACCAGCCCGGCCAACAACGACTACCAGCCTGGCTTTGCTGTTGCACTGATGGACAAGGACCTGGGTCTGGCAGCAAATGCGCTGCGCAACAACGGCGTCGATGCAGAGATCGGACTCAAGGCAGCCGAACTCTACAGTCGCTTCCATGCCGCGGGCGGTGGCGGTCAGGACTTCTCTGCCATCATCAACGACATCCGTGACCGTTCGACCGAAGGACAGTAGTGACCGACTTCAACACCATCATCCTCGAGCGTAAGGGTCGCGTCGGCGTCATCACGCTCAACCGCCCGAAGGCTCTCAACGCGCTGAACTCCGAGCTGATGAACGAGGTCGTCGCCGCGGTTGCCGACCTCGAAGCGGACAACGGCATCGGAGCCATCGTGATCACCGGTTCCGAGCGCGCCTTCGCCGCCGGTGCCGACATCAAGGAAATGCAGTCCAAGACGTACATGGACGCATACGTCGAGGATTTCTTCACCCCGTGGGATCGCGTCGCAGCAGCTCGTAAGCCGCTGATCGCCGCCGTCTCCGGATACGCGCTCGGTGGTGGCTGCGAGCTTGCGATGCTCTGCGATTTCATCATCGCTTCGGATACCGCGAAGTTCGGCCAGCCCGAGATCAAGCTCGGTGTCATTCCGGGTATCGGTGGCTCGCAGCGCCTTACGCGCGCCGTGGGCAAGGCCAAGGCCATGGAGCTGTGCCTCACCGGCCGCAACATGGACGCAGAAGAAGCCGAACGTGCAGGCCTGGTTGCCCGGATCGTTCCGGCCGCCGATCTGCTCGACGATGCCCTGAAGACCGCAACCACCATCGCCGAGATGTCGCTGCCGATTGCGATGATGGCCAAGGAAGCAGTCAACCGCTCCTTCGAGACCACCCTCGCCGAGGGCGTCCGCTTCGAGCGTCGGGTGTTCCACTCGACCTTCGCGACGGAGGATCAGAAGGAAGGCATGACCGCGTTCGTGGAGAAGCGGTCGGCAGAATTCAAGCATCGCTGAATTTCAACAGCGCTGAAACTGCCCTCACACTCGTCGAGAGTGTGAGGGCAGTTTCTTTGTGTGTACGGGTGGTCGGTTCACCACTTGGTCGGTGCGCCGCCGGTGTCGAAGTCACCCGCAGTCTTGCGAAGTTCAGTGAGGATCGTCACCAATTGCTCGAGCTTGTCCTGCTGGAGTCCGGGGTGAGCGAACACCTTGCTGTTGAGCATTTCGGTGGCTTCGAGGGCCAGCGCGCGACCCGCGTCGGAGATCTCGATGAGCGTCGCACGGCGATCGCTGGGATGCGGGACCCGCCTGACCAACTCCGCTTTCTCCAAACGGTCGACGGCATTGGTGACGCTGGTGGGGTGAACCTGGAGTCGGGCGCTCGCCTTGGCCATCGGGAGTGCGCCCGACCTGGTGAAGGTGAGAAGCGTCAGCAGTTCGTAGCGAGCGAAGGTCAACCCGAGCGGCTTGAGTACCTCTTCGACCCGCGCCATCATGATCTGCTGCGCACGCATCACCGACGTGACCGCAGCCATACCGTCGGCGACGTCGCTCCACCCGTGCTCCGTCCACTGACGATGCGCCTCTTCGATGGGGTCGAGGGGGAGCGGCGCGGGGGGAGACATAGGTTCGATCATCCCATGCTGCGAAGCGGTCGGGTGCCTTGTCTGATTGTGTGTCGCAGCCGCTTACGTCTGTAGAGTCCCACGGGTGATTTCAATCCTCGTAGCGGGTGGCGTCTCGTTGTTCGTCGCGCTCTTCCTGACTCCGTTTCTCATTCGTGTGCTTTCGCGGCAGGGGCTCGGGCACGAGATTCGGATCGAGGGTCCGCAGAGTCATCAGGGCAAGCGCGGCACCCCGTCGATGGGCGGCATCGCGATCATCGCCGGTATGTGGGCGGGCTACCTGGCGGCACACATCATCGGATTCGGCTCGCGGCTACCGCGGCTGTCTGCATCCGGTTGGCTGGTTCTCGCGCTCGCCACGTCACTGGGAATCGTCGGCTTTCTCGACGACTTCATCAAGATCCGTAAGAAGCGCAATCTCGGGCTCAACAAGACAGCGAAGACCGTCGGTCAGCTGGCGAGTGCCATCATCTTCGGCATTTTGTTCCTGCAGTTCTCCAACAACAACGGAGTCACTCCCGGAAGCCAGTACCTGTCCCATGTTCGTGACATCTCGGTGTTCTCCATGGGTGCCATCGGCTTTGTGGTCTTCTTCTGCATTCTGGTGTTCGCCTGGTCCAACGCCGTCAATTTCACCGACGGCCTCGACGGTCTCGCGGCCGGTTCGATGGGCATGATCCTGGGGACCTACGTCGTCATCGCCGGTTGGCAGTACCGGAACTCGTGTGTCCTCGAGCCTGCCGCCGGTTGCTACGACGTTCGTGACCCTCTCGATCTAGCGATCGTCGCTGCCGCCGCAGGCGGGGCGTGCCTCGGCTTCCTCTGGTGGAATGCCGCCCCGGCTCAGATCTTCATGGGCGACACCGGCTCCTTGGCACTCGGCGGCCTGGTTGTCGGCCTGTCCGTCACGACGCACACCGAGCTGCTGATGGTCATCATCGGCGCCCTGTTCGTCGCTGAGATCCTGTCGGTGATCATCCAGGTTCTGGTCTTCCGATCGTCCGGTCGACGCGTATTCAAGATGGCCCCGATCCATCATCACTTCGAGTTACTCGGTTGGCCGGAAACCGTCGTGATCGCAAGATTCTGGATCTTCGTCGCGATCTCGTGCGTCCTGGGACTTGCCACCTTCTACAGCGAGTGGTTCTCCGCTGCCGGTTAGACCGATTCACTCTTTCGGGTCGTAGCCAGAAGAGCGATCAGACCGAGCGACACACACGCCGTCATCGTGACGGCCAGGGCTGTGCTCGTGTTTCCCAGTAGACCGACTGCCGGCGCGATGGCCGCACCGACGCCGAACTGGAATGCACCGAGCATTGCCGCGGCAGTACCGGCCGCTTCGCCGTGACGAGCGAGGGCCAGTGCCGGGGCGTTGGGCAGAACGAACCCGATGGCGCCGGCCATGACCCACAGTGCGATCACGAATCCGGCGAGTCCGCCGAGTTCCAGGACCGCGACAGCAATGACGACGGCCCCGGAGACAACCGCAGCCGCGAGGGCCCACTTGGTGATCTGCTGAGGAGTCCACCGGTCGAGCAGTCGGACGTTTACCTGCGAAGCGCCGATCAACGCAATCGCGCCCGCACTGAAGAGCAGTGCGAACTCCTGCTGGTTGAGGCCGTACTGATCCTGATAGACGAACGACGCGCCCGAGACATACGCGAACAACGACGCCATGCCGACGCTGGAGACGAGCGTCAGGACCATGAACGTGCGGTCGCCGAGCAGCGAACCGTAGGTGCGGAGAACCGACGTCAATCCGCTCGGGCGACGCTTTTCCTTCGGCAATGTTTCGGACAGTCCGAACGCACCGATCATCGCCGTGCCGACGCCGATCAGTGCCAGGACGACGAAGATCCCGCGCCAGTCGAGGGCGACGAGGAGGGCGCCACCGATGCTGGGCGCCAGGATCGGCGCAACGCCGAGCACGAGCATCAGCCGGCTCATCACAACGGCAACGGTGTTACCGCTGTAGAGGTCGCGGACGATCGCCATGGTGACCACTGCCGCGGCCGCCGCGCCCATGCCCTGGAAAACCCGCAGGATGCCGAGGACAGCGATGCTCGGTGCGAAGACCGCCAGCAGCGAAGCCAGGATATGGACGCCGATTCCGGCAAGCAGCGGCTTTTTGCGGCCGAGAGTGTCCGAGAGCGGCCCGACCAACAGCTGGCCGAGTGCGAGGCCGATGAGAGTTCCGGTGATGGTCAGCTGAACCGTTGACGACGAGACCCCGAGATCGGCACCGATATCCGGCAGCGCGGGCAGGTACATGTCGATGGTGAAGGGCCCGAGTGCAGTCATGGAACCGAGGGCAAGAATCTTCCCGACGCTCGGCTTACGGTCGATACTGCTCGTTTCCAGCGGGGCTGCCTTCACGGGCGGGGCTGCCTTCACAAGCGGGGCGATGGCGGTGTTCTCGGCACTCATGAAACCTTCTGGGTTGTCTGGGTCTGGCGAACTGCTCGGTCGTTCGGTCGAATTTCGGGCCGCAATCGAATGACCTGCGCCCACCGAGGGAGTCAGCATCGAGACTGACCGATTTGTTCCCGAAAGGCCCGCACTTTTCCCAGAGACTGGAACGCTTGGCGAGAATGCACTCGAATCATGCTGAGCGGAACTGTGGTTCGAGATCGTCACTCAGGGCAGAGTTACTCACTGACGCGGGTGTGGCTGAGTGGCTAGGCACCGGCCTGCAAAGCCGTTCACACGGGTTCGAGTCCCGTCATCCGCTCGTGTCGGAGACCGGCAGGCATATCGCCTGCCGGTCTCTCTTGTGTGGTCCCGGTTCGCGGGGTCGGCTGCGATAGTCTGGGCTGCCGGAGCGAGCGGACCACATGAGTGAGGCACTGAATTGATTTCGGGACAGGACCTGCGATCGCGGCGCTTGCACGTGGGGATCAGTCAGTTCCAGTTCGCCCGCCAGGCGGGAGTCTCGTCAGCAGTCGTCTCCGCGTGGGAACTCGACAAGGCATATCCGAAGCCACCGGTTGAGCGAGCAGTCCTCACGGCCCTCTCCGCGTTGGAAGCAGCCAAGCGTGAGGGCACGTACGCGGCCCCCCGGAAGCGATCGAGCGGTAGTACCCGTGCGCGTCGAGCGACACCGGTCAACGACCCCGCCTCGGTGGCCAGGCGTGCGGTCGCGGGGGCAGGAAACGGTGGCCCCACCGTATTGACGGCGTTCTCCGGTTGTGGCGGTATGGCCGAAGGCTTTCGGATGGCGGGGTTTTCGGTGGAGGGATACATCGAAGTCGTGCCGGAGGCGCGCGCGACCTTCGATCGGAACTTCCCCGGCGCGCGGTGCCTCGGTGAGGACATCCGGGCCATCGACGAAGCCCGGGTGAAAGATCTTCTGGCACAGGTGGACATCGATGTGTTGGCCGGGGGGCCGCCGTGTCAGGGTTTCAGTCTCGCCGGCCGGCGAGACCGCGACGATCCGCGTAACCATCTCTTCCGGAACCTACTCGAGCTCGCCGATCTGGTGAGGCCGAAGGTCGTGGTGATGGAAAATGTTCGGCTGCTGCTGAGCATGAAAGACCCGGACGGTGGGATGGTCGTCGACCGGATTCTCGGCGAGATGGCTGCATGCGGTTACGACGCGTCGGTCAACACGGTCAATGCGCAGGATTACGGCGTCCCGCAGTTCCGGGAACGAGTGTTCATCGTGGCGACCCGCCGCGACAGTGGTATCGGGCCGCTGCGTTTTCCGCCGAAGACTCACGGCGTGAATGGTGTTGCGCCGCTTAGGACTTTTCGCGATGCCACCGTCGACCTGGCCCCGCTGGAATCCGGGCAGGCTTGCGAGACGGACCCGCTGCACTGGGCCGTCGAGCATCCCGAGCACGTCTTGCGGTGGCTGCGTGATGTACCGGAAGGAATGTCGGCGCACGACAACGAAGATCCGGCCATGCGACCGTCGTCCGGGTACAACACGACGTACAAGCGCCTGCGGTGGGACGAGCCGGCGTCCACGGTCGGAACCACTTTCGGGATGATCTCGGCTTCACGCAACGTGCATCCGAAACACACGCGATCGTTGACCGTTCGAGAAGCTGCTCGCCTCCAGACCTTTCCCGACGACTACGTCTTCGAGGGCAAGTGGGGAGCGGTGCGCACGATGATCGGCAATGCGGTGCCGCCGCAGCTGGCGTCGGTACTGGCAGGAGAGATCAAGAAGGCACTCGGCTGAGATAGAGCACCTACGGAAAATGGGGCCGACGATGTCGGCCCCATTTCGAGTTACGCCCTGGCGGGGGTGTGGTGCAAGCGAATCAGCTGAGGTTGAGCTTGGCGATCAACGGCTGGACGACCTTGATGATGTCGATGACGGCGCTGAGGGTGTTGATGGAACCCATGTTTCGGTCCTCCGTGTCGTATGTACAGGTTTGTATGTACAAGGTTGTGTCTGCGTGGTGTTTCTGTACGACCTTGTGTCGCAGACACAAGTTAGCAAACTGGACGCTTGTTTGGGTCGAAATGACCGCTTTGCGCTGAAGTTGCTGAAAAGTTCACGGATTGTTCAGGAACGTAAACAAAAACAGGCCGGACTCCCCGAAGTCCGGCCTGTCGATGACGCTTTGCGATCAGCTGAATGCCGAAAGTGCGCTGATGAGGCCGATGCCCGCAACTGCGACCTTGAGGACACTCAAGACGTCTTCGAGCTTGACACCCTCGGGCAATACGTTTTCGACAGACTCCATGTTGGATCCTTCATGTGTTGGGGTCGTGGTCCAGTGCCACTGCAAGCAAGATACCCAATCGTGACCACCTGTGAAACCCCGGCACGAAGATCACAGTTGTGTTGCGCCGGACTCACTGGCCGTCGCGACAACGGTGGCTGCCACTATTTGCTCCACGCTGATGCCCGCTGCCGGTAGGCAGTGGTAGAAGATTCGTTCGCAGAGGTCGACCATTTCGCCTCGCTCGAGCGTCGGCTCGTCGATCCAGTTGACGACGATTTCCTCCATGAATGCCTGCCACCCGGCGATTGTCGCCTCCACGGTCGCGTTCGATTCGATGCCTAGATTCGTCAGCGCAGCGACGATCCACGTGGTGAAAGTGCGGCGCATGCCTCGGTAGATCGTGCGCATTCGAACGTCGCCACTGCCGGCCATACGCATCACGGCGAGATAAATGGTGGGGTGCTCGATAACGGCGTCGACGAATGTCTCGATACCTGAGCGCAGCTGGGACGTGATGGGTAGCTCGGGATCCGGTCGCATTCGATCTTCGAGATCGGCCGAGGCGGCCTCGAGGATGGCGTTCTGGAAACCCTTCTTGTTCTTGAAGTAGTGGAACAGCAGTGGCGGCGAGACACCGGCCTCGGCTGCGACGCGATCCATCGACAGTTGGTCGAAAGGCTCGGTCCGCAGCATCTGTACTGCCACCTCGAGGATTTGCCTCTGACGGTCTTCGGGGGAGCGGGGGACTGCAGCCATTCCGTCATCTTATGTATTGGTTCGGAAGGTTCATTGACTTTTACTCAACGCTGTCTATAACGTGAGGTAACACATACGTGAGGCGAGGAGTCCGACAGTGTCTGCTTTCGACATCGTGGTCAACGACGGGTTGTGGTTCGACGGGACGGGGGCTCCAGGTCTGCGTCGTAATCTCGGAATTCGAGACGGCGTGGTCGCGGAGGTGTCCACGACGCGCCTCGAGATCGGGCCGGACACAGAAGTGATCGACGCGGCCGGCAAATGGGTTCTCCCCGGCTTTGTCGACGTCCACACGCACTACGACGCCGAAGCCTTGGTCAGTCCAGGGCTTCCGGAATCGGTTCGCCACGGCGTCACGACGGTCGTGCTCGGCAATTGCTCGCTGTCGACGGTGTATTCGACGCCGCGCGAGATCGCGGATCTGTTCAGCCGGGTCGAAGCAGTTCCCCACGACGCGGTGCTGCGCATCCTCGAAGCGAACAAGACCTGGACCGGTCCCGCGGCGTACACCGCCGCCCTCGAAGCCCTTCCCCTCGGACCCAATGTCGCGGCCTTCATCGGTCATTCCGATATCCGCACGCACGTACTCGGACTGGGGCGCGGTACCGACAAGAAGGTCAAGCCGACTCGCTCGGAACTCGGCCGGATGGGCTCGATGCTCGAGGACGCCATCGACGCTGGGATGCTGGGCCTGTCGTCGATGACCAATGCCCTCGACAAGATCGACGGCGACGAATATCGTTCTCGCTCTTTGCCGTCGACGTATGCACGGTGGAAAGAGTTCCGATTCCTCAATCGCATCCTTCGTGATCGCGGAAAGATCTTGCAGAGCGCTCCGACCATCAACCTGCATCCGAACGTCGCGGCGTTCTTCGCCGAAAGCTCGGCGATCGGGCGCAAGAAGCCGCTCAAGACGTCGCTGCTCTCCGGTGCGGATTCGAAGGCCTACCCGGTGATCGTGTACTTCATGCTCGCTGCGGCCCCACTGCTCAATCGCTTCGCGAAGACCGATTTCAAGTGGCAGCACCTTCCGGTTCCCTTCACCGTCTACGCGGATGGAATCGACCTGGTCGTGTTCGAGGAGTTCGGTGCCGGCGCCGCCGCTTTGCACCTCAAGGACCAGGTGGAGCGCAACGAACTGCTCCAGGACGAGTCGTATCGTCGCGCATTCCGTAAGGACTACGACAACAAGTTCTCACCCCGCATCTGGCATCGCAATTTCTACGATGCGGTCATCGTGGGATGCCCGGACGAGACGTTGATCGGCAAGAACTTCGGTCAGGTCGGTGACATCCGCGGAGTGCACCCGGTGGACGCGTACCTCGACCTGGTGGTGAAGTACGGGCGAGATCTTCGCTGGCGCACCACCATTGCCAATCACCGGCCCAAGTTCGCGAAGAAACTCGCCGCGAGTTCCGGTGTGCAGATGGGCTTCGGCGATGCCGGCGCGCATCTGCGCAACATGGCGTTCTACAACTACCCGGTTCGACTCCTCAAGCGCGTCAAGGACGCTCAGAGTGACCGCAAGCCGTTCCTCACCATCGAACGCGCAATCCACCGCCTGACCGGCGAACTGGCGGACTGGTACGGCATCGACGCCGGGCATCTACGCCAGGGTGACCGCGCGGACTTCGTTGTCATCGACCCGGCCGGGCTCGACGAGTCGGTGGACGGGTTGTTCGAGGCAAAGGTTCCCGAGTACGGCGGGATCAGCCGGATGGTCAACCGCAGCGACGACGCAGCGGTCGCTACGGTGATCAACGGCCGACTCGTCTACCGCGACGGTGAATTCGCCCCCGGATTCGGAATCGAAAAGACAGGTCAGTTCCTGCGTGCCGGTGAAAAGGCTCCGGTTACCAGGGCCGCGAAGACTAGCGTGGCGCTATGATTACACCGGCGGATCGCCTCACCTCGTACTCCCGGTCCGGGCTGACCTTCGACGTACGCGACGAAGGTCCGGCAGACGGTCCGGTGGTGGTCCTCCTGCACGGTTTTCCGCAGGATTCGAGCTCGTGGGATCAGCTCGCACCGCTGCTGCACACCCGCGGCTTCCGCACGGTGGCGCCGGATCAGCGAGGGTACTCACCCGGCGCCAGGCCGAAAGCGCGCTGGGCATACCGCGGGTCCGAACTCGCCGCTGACACTGTCGCACTGATCGACGCGCTCGCGGTGGGCAAAGTGCACCTGGTCGGCCACGACTGGGGTGCCGCAGTCGCATGGCAGGTCGCTGCCGAGCGGCCCGATTTGCTCAACACCGTTACCGCGGTGTCGGTTCCGCATCCACTGGCGTTCGTCAAGGCGATGGTGACCAGCACGCAGGGACTGAAATCGTGGTACATGGGGGCGTTCCAATTGCCGTTCGTTCCCGAGAAGGTTCTGTCCTCCACCTCGGCGGGTGAGAAGTTCCTGATCTCGAGCGGGCAGACGCCGGAGAACGCACGGCGCGATCTGAATGCCATGCTGGCTCCCGGCCGCCTGCGCGGTGGTCTGAACTGGTATCGCGCGATGTGGATGACCAAGCCGAACCCCGCAACTGCCAGGGTCACCGTGCCGACCCTGCACGTCTGGAGCGATGGCGATGCTGCCATCGGGCCCAAGGGTTCTGCGCTCACCCCCGCGTTTGTCGACGGCCCGTACCGGTTCGAGGTTCTCAGCGGCGTGAGCCACTGGATTCCGGACGAAGCGCCGGTCGATTTGGACCGACTGCTGGGTGAGCATCTCAGCAGCTGACCGCGTTTTGATCACTGAAGCCCCGCCGATCGGCGGGGCTTCAGTTGTCAGCAAGGTCGTCGGCCAGCGGTGGTCAGCGAGTTCCGAATCGCTCTTCCACCTGCTCCTTCGTCAGACCGAACTCCTCGAGCGTGTACTTGTGCGAAGGTTTGCGAGCACCCGAGCGGCTTTCCTCGTGCATGGCCTCCATCGACTGCTGCGCAGTAGATGTCAACGGGATGTCGAAGTGCGTGTAGATGTTCTCGACGGTTCCCAGCGGATCGGTGACGAAGTCCTGATAGTCGACGTCGATGAACTGTGCGGGATTGTGGTGTGCGCGTGCACTGTCGAACTGCTCGAGCCCCCTGGCCCACAATTCGAGCTGACTTTCGCCGATCACCTTGTCGGTGAACGTGTTCGACCAACCCTCTGTCGCCTGGGCGGCCAGGCTGCACACCGACGGAATGATCGTCGTAGGGGAGCGGTGAGTCTGAATGACGAGAGCGTCGGGGTACGCCTCCATCAATTCGTCGAGCGCGAACAGGTGGCTCGGGTTCTTGAGGACCCACCGTCGATCCTGATCGGGCAGACCGATCAGCTGCAGGTTCTTCTTGTGTCGTGCATAGGCGTTCGACCACTCCTGGTCCTTCAGCCATGCGGAGTACGTGGGTAGATTCGCCAGGCACTCGTACGACACGGACTTGAACGTCTGACGCAAGAGTTGCCAACATTCTTCGACTTCGCTGGCCGACATGTAGTGCACGCCCATGAATTCGGGATGCTCGACGTGGTGTTGACCGAATGTCTCCTCGATCTTGGCGAAGACCGGGTTCGATTCCCACGTATCGCGAGGCGGGCGAGGCTGAGGGAACTCGGTCAGCCACATCTCGAGGCCCTGGTGAGCCGGGTCGACCGTGAGGAGGCGGTGTAAGGCAGTGGTGCCCGTCCGTGGCAATCCGGTGACGAAGATCGGCCGCTCGATCTTGACGTCGGCGTGTTCCGGATGCTCCTTCCACGCCGATTCGCTGAGCAGACGGGCCACCAGGGCGCCGCGAAGGAATACCCGAGAGATCTTGCTGCCGAAGGGCGTCAGATCCTCGTCGCGGTCGTAAGACTCGAGGAGGACCGACAGAGCTTCGGTGTAATCGTCGACGCCGAAGTCCGTCAGTCCGGTCATCCGTGTCGCCGAGGCGTGGAGATCCTCGACGGTGCCGACGTGAGTGCGTTCAGTCATGGTGCTCCTAGTGATGGAATTCGCCGCAGTTGACGTCGATGCATTGGCCGGTGATCGCGCTGGCCATCGGGGACGCCAGGAAGATCGCCGCATCGGATACTTCATCCGTCGTCGGCAGGCGCTTGAGGTCGGTGTTCGACGCAGTGTGCTCGTAGATCTGCTCGACAGTCATGCCGAACTTCTCCGCCTGGTGCGCGAAGTATCCCTTGAGGGTGTCGCCCCAGATATAGCCGGGTGCAATCGAATTGACACGAATTCCCTGCGGGCCGAGTTCGGTGGCCAGGGACTGCGACATGGCGAGCAGGGCCGACTTCGCCATCTTGTAGCTGCCGTAACGCTCTTGCGAATGCCGCAACACCATCGAATTGATATTCACCACGGAGCCGTCCGACTCGCCAAGTGCCGGCGTGAACAGCTGAGTCAGGCGCAACGCACCCAGTACGGTCAGTTCGATGCTGTCGCGGATGTGCTGGTAATCGGTGCGAGCCAACGGTTTCATCGACGGAATCGAGAATGCATTGTTGATCAGAGTGTCCACTTTGCCGTAGGCGGCAATGGACTCGGCCACCAGATTCTCGGCGGAAGCCTGGTCGGTGATGTCGGTGGCAACGGTGACGGCGCGCCCACCGGCATCGACTATTTCCTTCGCAACGTCGTCGAGTCGCGATTGCGTACGTGCTGCGAGAACAAGACTCGCGCCGGCCGACGCACATCGAAGGGCCAGAGCGCGGCCGAGTGCCGGGCCGACTCCGGAGATGACTACTACACGGTCTTCGAGCAAGGCGGTCATGATTACCCCAGCATTCGGTTGTCGATGGCGGCCTGGCGCTGGGCAATGCGTGCTGCCCAGTCCTCGGCGGTGATGGCGTTGGTGTCGAAATGCGGCAGGTGCTTCGCAATATCTGCGACGGCGACGATTTCGACGGTGGGACCGTCCTGCGGCGTCAGCTCGCGGGACACGCGCTGCCAACGGAACTGCAGAATGCCGCGCGGATGTCCGACGGTTTCGATCCAGTTGGTGACACCGGGGTTCTTCTCGCTGACCACCATTCGAACCATCCCGTCCGGATCGACCTGTGCCTGGCCGTTGTTGAGGGAGGTCTGATGATTGACGTAGTCCAGTGAGATGTACCAGAGGCTCCCCAGTTGGAAGCCGAGATACGGTGCGTCGGAGGCGGGAACGGTGATGATCATCGCCTGCTCGTCGGTGAGTTCGTAATGTCCCACCGACGAGTACTGCGTTGCCAGCCCGCCCGGTGTCAGGCGTGGTTCGGTCATGGTGTTGACCGTGAGCTTGAGGTAGAACCACTCCGGGAACTGGAGCCACGTCTTGACCCGCGTGACCAGTGCCTTCCCAGCCCGGGCGTAACGCTTCTCGGTCTCTTCGGCGGTGAGAGGTGGCGGCGCGATCCCGATCGAATCGGTGCGCTCGATGCGGATCACACCGCGCTGCTGACTCCAGTCGCTGTAGACCTCGCGAACGACCAGCTGCGAGGATCCGGGCGCCAGGGTGTAGTAGTTGGCTCGGCCGTCGGCAGGGCCGGGGCCGAACCAAGCGACGAAGTTACCGTCGTCGTCTATCTCCAGCTCGCGGTCGTCGAAGGCGATTTCGCTGCCGGGAACGTTCGAGTTGGTGTAGTTCCCACTCAACACCTGGAAGCTGAGATCGGCTGTGGTGCCGCGCTTTCCGGTGACCTTGTATTCCTTGTCGTCGTTGATACGGGCGCCGAAGTACAGAGTGTCGGGGTTGTCGAGGCCCATCTTGGTGAATGGTCCGGTGCCCTGGATGAAACTCGGATGGGTCTTTTCGCCGGCCCAGGCGGCATGCGTCGTCGCAATGATTCCGCCGGCCAGATATTGGTATCCCTCCAGTAGATCCTGTTCGGATCTGATGTGCGGCGCAGTCTCGATCAATTTCTCGGCTTCGGCGATCGCCTCGGCAAACGGGTCCGTCAGCACGCTGGCTCCTCACAGTTCCGACTATGTCGCCGGTCCAGAGCGTCGTGGTACAAATATGTACCTATTTGGTAGATGTTGGGTATTTCGACAATAGAACGCGTTCTAGGGAGTGGTCAATGGGTGGACCGGAGAAGGCGCCTGAAGCAGCACGCTCGAGGGGGAGGCAATCGCCTCCCACCGAACGGGTGGTTCAGGTGCTCGACTACCTCGTCGGCCGCCCTGATCAGCGGTTCGGGCTATCGGAACTGGCCCGCGCGCTCGAGATCAGCAAGCCCACCTGCTTGGGAATCCTCACGGCGCTGGCTGATCGTGGATACCTGACTCGGGACGAGGTGTCGAAGACCTATGGGCTCGGTCCGGCCTTGATCGCGGCCGGACGTGCAGCTCAGCGGGGATTTGCCGTCGGACCCATTGCCCGCACCCATCTGGAGAAAGTGAGCACGGAGTTCGGGACGACGTGCACGGCGTCCGGTGTGATCGGTGATCAGATCAGCGTTCTCGAAGTGACCGGACCGATCGGCGCGCGTCGCGCCGCCAAGGTCGGTCAGGTGTACCCGTTCGCTCCACCGGTCGGACTGATGTACGTCCTCTGGGGTTCGGATCACGACATGGACAGTTGGCTGAGCAAAGAGCCGAGCCTGCCGGTGCGCTTGGATCGCGAGCGTCTGTGGAACGTGGTCCGCGAGTGTCGGGCTGCGGGGTATCTGGTCGAGAGTCTGGATCCCGTCGGGCAGCGACTGCACACGCTGATGGCGGGCGTTGCGACGCACGATCTTCCGCCGGAGGTGCGTGAACTGCTCGGTGAGATGGTGTCGAGCCTGGGCGAGAGGGTGTATCTCGGGCGCGACATCAGCTCTGACGACGAGCATCCCGTCAGTCTCATCGCGGCCCCGACCTACGACGCCGAGGGGCATCAGGCCCTTGTGCTGACACTTTATGTGGGTGGGGCGATCATGGGCGCCGAGATCGAGCGCCGCGCCGCGGTGCTGGTTGCGGCGGCGGATGCGGTGACGGCGGAAGTTGGTGGCAGGAGTCCGGTTCGCGGTCTGTGACGTCTTATTGCCGGTCATTGACCTTTGGGTAGAACGAGTTCTATTCTGTGATTGCGTTCAATTTAGAACCAGTCCGGTACATAAATGTACCGATGCGGAAATGGTGTTCCGCACGGAGTACGTGATGCTCAGGAGCGAAAGACATGGCAACACTCCAGACCCCGCTCGCCTACGAGTTGTCGCATCTGCGAGCACTCGAAGCGGAGGCGGTCCATATTTTCCGCGAAGTCGCAGCGACTTTCGAAAAGCCGGTCCTCCTGTTCTCCGGAGGTAAGGATTCCGTCGTGATGCTGCACGTAGCGGCCAAGGCATTCTGGCCTGCCCCACTGCCGTTCGCTGTGATGCACGTCGACACCGGTCACAATTTCGACGAGGTGATCGAATTCCGCGACCAGACGGTCGATCGCTTCAACCTGCGTCTTGTCGTCTCCAGCGTGCAGGACGACATCGACGCCGGACGCGTCATCGAGGACACCGGAGTCGGTTCCAGTCGCAATCGCCTGCAGACGCACGCGTTGCTGCGCGGAATTCGCGACAACAAGTTCGACGCCGTATTCGGTGGTGCTCGCCGAGACGAGGAGAAGGCGCGCGCCAAAGAGAGGGTGTTCAGCTTCCGGGACGAATTCGGGCAGTGGGATCCGAAGGTGCAGCGACCTGAACTGTGGAACCTGTACAACGGCAAACACTGTAAGGGCGAACATATTCGGATCTTCCCGCTCTCCAACTGGACAGAGCTCGACATCTGGCAGTACATCGAGAGCGAGCAGATCGACCTCCCCGGCATCTACTACGCCCATCGTCGCGAGGTGGTTCCACGCGACGGAATGTTGTTGGCACGCACCCGTTTCCTCGAGCTTCGCGCCGGCGAAGAGTCCTACGAGGCGTTGGTGCGCTTCCGTACGGTCGGCGACGCAACGTGTACCGGATGTGTCGAATCGTCGGCCGAAACACCGGGCGCTGTCGTGGAAGAAGTTGCGGCGAGCCGTATCACGGAGCGTGGCGCAACCAGAGCTGATGACCGGATTTCCGAAGCTGGCATGGAAGATCGTAAGAAAGAGGGGTACTTCTGATGCCGCAACTGCTGAGAGTCGCTACAGCGGGCAGTGTCGACGACGGAAAATCGACACTCATCGGCCGGTTGCTCTACGACTCCAAGTCGATCTTCGAGGACCAACTCGAGGCCGTGGAACGGAGCAGCCGAGAACGCGGCGACGAGTACGCCAACCTCGCGCTACTGACCGACGGATTGCGCGCCGAGCGTGAACAGGGCATCACGATCGACGTGGCCCACCGGTATTTCGCGACCCCTCATCGGAAGTTCATCATCGCGGACACTCCCGGGCACGAGCAGTACACCCGCAACATGGTGACCGGCGCGTCGACGGCCGATCTTGCCCTGATCCTGGTGGATGCTCGCAAAGGGGTGCTCGAACAGACGCGGCGGCACGCCTTCTTGTCCACTCTCCTGGGGATACCCCACCTCGTGCTGTGTGTGAACAAAATGGACCTCGTGGGCTGGTCTCAGGAACGGTTCGAGGAGATCAAGGAAGAATTCCGACAGTTCGCGATCAAACTGGACGTCCACGACCTGACGTTCATTCCGGTCTCGGCGCTGTTGGGGGACAACATCGTTGCCCGGACCGAGAACATGTCCTGGTACGACGGGCCTTCTCTGCTGCACAATCTCGAGCAGGTGCACATCGCGTCGGATCGCAATTTGATCGACGCGCGTTTCCCGGTGCAGTACGTGATCCGTCCGCAGAAGCAGACCGACGCCGACCTCCACGATTTCCGTGGATACGCCGGAACGGTGGCCAGTGGCGTCTTCAAGCCCGGCGACGAAATCGTGGCTTTGCCTTCAGGATTCACCTCGACGGTGAAGGCAGTCCACGGGCCGGGCGGTGACGTGATCGACGAAGCGTTTGCGCCCTCGGCCGTATGCATCGAGCTGACCGACGATCTCGACGTCAGCCGCGGGGACCAATTGTGTCGGCTCAACAACCGGCCGCAGGTCGGGCAGGAAATCGATGCGATGGTCTGTTGGTTGACCGAACAGACAACTCTGTCGGAGAACAATCGCTACTCGTTGCTGCACACCACGCGCTCCACGAAAGCGCAGATCGTCAAGCTCGACTACCGGCTGGACGTCAATTCTCTGCACCGCGACGAGAAGGCAGAATCTTTGTCCCTCAACGAGATCGGCCGCATCTCGATCAAGACGCAGCAGCCGTTGATGTTCGATCCCTACCGCCGCAACCGCGTGACGGGCAGCTTCATTCTCGTGGACGAGACCACGGGCAATACCGTCGCCGCCGGAATGATCAACGGTCCGACACTCAAGGAATCGCGCGTCGTCTGGCACAGTTCGGAGGTTTCTCGCGAGGAACGTGCGACTGCCGGCGCCACCGTCTGGCTCACCGGTCTCTCGGCCTCGGGTAAGTCGACGATCGCGGTGGAACTCGAGCGGCGGTTGGTGGCCGCGGGTATCCCGGCGTACCGCCTCGACGGCGACAACCTCCGGCACGGATTGAACGCGGATCTGGGATTCAGTGCCGATGACCGCGCCGAGAACGTCCGCCGAGTCGGCTCGGTGGCGCAGTTGTTCGCTGATTCAGGTGCAGTGGCAGTGGCCTGCCTGATAAGCCCGTACCGCGAAGATCGTGATCGAGTGCGGGCGGCGCACGAGGCCGCCGGGCTGAAGTTCGTCGAGGTCTACGTCGACACCCCGATCGAGCAATGTGAAGCCCGAGACCCCAAGGGCATGTACGCCAAGGCCAGGGCCGGGGAAATCACGGGATTCACCGGAGTCGACGATCCCTACGAAGCTCCGACAAGTCCCGAGCTGGTGATCAGACCCGAAGACGGAACGCCTACCGAACTTGCGCTGCGAATTATGGAAGTGTTGGACCGGTGAGCGAATCCACACACAGCAGAATCGCCGACGAGGCACTCGCGGCGGAATTGGCGCAGGCCGCCGGTGCGATCCTCCTGGGGATCCGAGCCGAGGGTCTGGGTGTCGACGACGGTCGGGAACTGGGTCGCCGGGGCGACAAGGCCGCCGATTCCTACATCCTCGACCGGTTGGCTGCCGAGCGGCCGGGCGATGCCGTGCTCTCTGAGGAATCTGCCGACGATCGCAGTCGTCTGGATGCAGCTCGGGTCTGGATCATCGATCCGCTGGACGGCTCCAAGGAATACGGCTTGCCGAATCATGCGGATTGGGCAGTGCACGTGGCGCTTTGGGAGCGCGGTAGCGGAATTACCGCAGCCGCGGTTGCTCAGCCGGCGCTCGGAGCGGTGTACTCCAGTGGCGACGAGGCAGCTTCGGTTGTCGCCAACTCGCCGCTCCGCGTAGTAGTCAGCGGATCGCGACCACCCGCATTCACCGAAGCGGTGGCAGCCGAACTCGGCGCCGACGTGGTGCACATGGGATCGGCCGGCGCCAAGGCGATGGCGGTGGTGCGCGGCGAGGTCGACGCGTACCTGCACGCCGGTGGGCAGTGGGAATGGGATTCGGCTGCACCCGTCGGCGTCGCACAGGCGGCGGGACTGCATTGCAGCCGCATCGACGGTTCGCCGCTGCTCTACAACGAATCGCATCCGTACCTGCCGGATCTCGTGATCTGCCGACCGGAGTTGTCGGAGTCGATCCTGGGCGCAATTGCCAAGCACTCCACGGAGTCTGCGGTAAGCGGACGCGTCGCCATGGCGCGTGAATACGTGAACGCATTGCTCACTCATGACGCAACGAAGGTCCGCTTCGCCGCCGACGCCTGGCGGGTCGAGAACGGTCAGCGAACCGGTGACAGCGGAGCCTTCATCAGCAACGAGCTCGAACAAGGCCAGCAATATCGCGGAATCGTGGCGATACGTGAACTCGCGCTGCGTGAGTGGGGCGAGAGCGTCGTAGCCCGGTATCTGCTCGACCTCGGAACACCTGGCCAGGCACCGGCCGTCACAGTTTTCGTCACCGAGTACTTCGGGATACCGGCAGGCGAGATCGAAAGCATCCTGGCAATCATCGAACCCCACGAAGACGATTCGAAAGAGGCTGGAACACAATGACATCGGACAAACTGATCACCGATTTCTGTGCGCTGTGGGCAGACGCCGATGTTGCAAAGATCGTCGACTACTTCACCGATGACGTCGTTTATCACAACATCCCGATGGAGCCCGTGGTCGGTCGCGAGGCCGTCCGGGCGTTCATCGAGCAGTTTGTCGGTGCCTTCGGCAACATCGACTTTCAGATCAAGCGTCAGGTCGCGGACGGCAACACCGTCATGAACGAGCGCGTCGACGTTTTCACCATCAACGGCGCCGAGGTAGCGCTCCCGGTCATGGGGGTGTTCGAAGTCGAGGACGGAAAGATCAAAGCCTGGCGCGACTATTTCGACATGGCGCCGATCAATGCGGCAGCCGGCCAGGCCTGATCGGGGCGCCTACTCCGCGATGACAGCGTGCGGGTAGTCCGACGAGCGGTGCTGGAAACGTGTGATGGCGGGATTCACGATGACGCCGTCCCGGATTTCGATGGCCCGATCGACGGTCTCGTCTGCCTTCCAGGCCGTCTCTCCTGCCATCACAGTGGGCAGGTAGGGAAGAAGTGATTCGCTGATCTCCCACGACGCGGAGTTCCACAGGTACGACGGGCTGTGATCGACGCCGTAGTAAGTGATGTTGTCGCCGACGATGAAGGTCGGATCCGCGAACGAGGTGGGACGAGCCCAGCTGAACCCCATGCCTTCGTCGCACGAGACGTCGACGATGAGGCTTCCCGGTTGGAAGTCCATGAGATCTTCCTCGGTCAGGAACGTCAGTGGGGCGTCCGTGTTCTGCAGTACGCAGTTGACGACGATGTCGTGCTCGGCCAAGAAACCGGGCACCGGCACGCTGTGGTTGTCGAGCATGACGTGGCTGCCACGGACGTCACCGTTGTTGTTGTCGAACGAGACCATGCGCGCCGAGTGGATGGGGGAGCTGACCGCGGTGACTCCACGCTGGGTGAGGACGTCCACTTCGTGGATACCGTGCGCCTTGAGTGCTGTGACCGCGCCGCGTGCAGTGGCTCCGAAACCGATCACGGCAGCGGTGAGACGCCGGCCGTAGTCACCGGTGGAACCGATCAACTGCAGGGCGTGCAGTACCGAGCAATAACCGGCGAGCTCGTTGTTCTTGTGGAACACATGCAGATTGAACGATCCGTCGCTGTGCCAGAAGTTCATGGCCTCGAAGGCGATGAGAGTCAGTTTCTTGTCGATCGCGATCTGTGTCAGTTCGGTGTCCTGGACACAGTGCGGCCAGCCCCAGAGAACCTGACCTGACCGTAGTTCGGCGAGGTCACGCACCAACGGCTTCGGTAGCAGAACCACATCGGTTTCCGCCAAAATCTGCTTGCGCGTGCGGATTCCGGCAACGAGGCGCGAGAGGTAGTCGTCGGAGTAGCCGAAGGGGTGGCCGTAGCCTTCTTCGAGGTAGATCCGAGAACGTAGTTCGGCATCGATGCGATCGAAATGCGCAGGATGGATCGGCAACCGGCGTTCTGCCGGTTTGCTCGACTGTCCGATGACTCCAAGGGTGCGTGCGTTGTTCAATTGTGTATCTCTCGATAGGAGCAGGTAGAGATGTCAGGCAGGAGCCTGAGGGACTAGCAGAAGCCGCAGGAACGCTGGCAGATTGCCTCGGCCAGGACCGCGTGAAAGCGTGCTGGCTGCGCTGCTGTCGATCGCCGACGGCAACAGAAAGGCGCGTCGGTATGTGCTCAGTCTAGTCCGGAACGGCCCTCGCCCGGTGGCCGGGCGCTGTGTCGTGCTCCGCTGACGTGTGGCTACTGCTCGCGCAGGCGTGAATCCAGTACGGCCAGTTGGATTTTGCTGGCGTCCGCGTGTACCTGACGTCCTTTGTCGGTGACGTCGACGAAGACTCCGCGCCGGTCGGCCTCGCACAGTGCTCGCTGAACCAGTCCGGCCTTCTCGAGACGGGCCACGCTACGGGAGAGCGCGCTGGGACTCAGGTACATCTCCGAGGCAAGCTCCTGCATGCGTGGACGTTCGCACGTGGCGTCCATGAGTCGGTCGAGAGCCTCGAAGTCGCTCATGCTCAGCCCATGCGCCGACTGCATCTGGCGATCGAGTTCGCACGCGATGTCGTTGTAGCTGGTCGACAGCGAGCGCCAGGTGTTGCGCAATTCGGATTCCGACGTCACGACCGCATTCTAGTTGAAGACTCGATTACGTGCAATTGCATTAAATGCTTGTGCATTATGTGCATGTGCATCTATTCTCGCTGACGTGACTTGCACAGACTCGACACTCAAACCATTCGATTCGCCGGAAGCCCCGGTTTCTACGGAATCCTCGGATCCGGCCACAGGGGAGGGCTGGTCCCTCAAGCTGTGGGGCATCCTCGCGGTGCTCTGCCTCGTGTTGTTCCTCGACGGTCTCGATGTGTCGATGGTGGGCGTCGCGCTTCCGTCCATCGGCAATGAACTGGGCCTGTCCACTACTTCGCTGCAGTGGATCATCAACGGCTACGTCCTCGGATTCGGCGGCCTGTTGCTACTCGGTGGACGTACCGCCGATCTTCTCGGGCGCAGGAAGGTCTTCCTGATCGCACTGACCGTGTTCGCAATCGCCTCGCTGGTCGGTGGCCTTGTCGACAACGGAACACTGCTGATCGCATCACGATTCGTGAAGGGATTGGCCGCGGCCTTCACCGCTCCGACCGCAATGTCCATTCTCACCACGACGTTCAAGGAAGGTCCGGCCCGTAACCGTGCGCTGTCGGTGTTCTCCGTGTTCGGCGCCAGTGGTTACTCGTCCGGTCTGATCCTCGGTGGGCTGTTGACCAGTGCCGGTTGGCGATTCACGTTCCTGATGCCGGTTCCGTTTGCCGTCATCGCGCTGATCGGTGGGTACTTCCTCATTCCGCGGGACCGTCCCGCAGATACCGGGGGACACGATCTCGTCGGCGCCGTCACCCTGGTGACGGGAATGCTTCTCACGGTGTACACGATGGTTTCGGCTCCGACCCGTGGATGGGCACACCCGATGACGCTGGGTTCGTTCGCCGTCGCAGCCGTGCTTCTGGCGACGTTCTTCTTCGTGGAGAAGAAGGTGGCGCATCCGCTTGTGCGGCTTGGGCTTCTGCGCGTCGGCACTATCGTTCGTGCGAATCTGGCCATCATCGCGCTCTTCGGTTCCTACCTGAGCTTCCAGTTCATGATGACGATCTTCCTGCAGTCGGCCCTCGGCTGGTCGCCCCTGAAGATGGCGATGGCACTGCTCCCCGCGGGCATCATCGTCGCCTTCGGATCACCGTTCGTCGGACGGCTGGTCGACCTGTACGGCAGTGCCAAGCTCATCATCGCGGCACTGACGTCGCTCAGCGTCGGGTACCTCTGGTTCCTCTTCGCGGGCAGCGATTCACCGTCGTACGTCGTGGCGATTCTGCCGAGCGTCATCCTGCTCGGACTCGGATTCGCGCTGGGGTACACCTCGATCATGGCCCAGGCCACCTCGGGTGTCGACGACTCGGAGCAGGGTTTGGCGTCCGGGCTGGTGAACACCTCCGCTCAGGTCGGTGCGGCGCTCGTGCTCGCTCTCACCACTGCCCTCGTAACCGCTGGATCGCACACCGCGTCCGGCGCCGGTACCGCCGGATTCGAGCAGTTCCATCCCGGACTGATCCTGGTTACCGGAGTCGCGCTGGTGGGCTTGGCGATCACCGTCTCGCCGCTGGTACGTGGAAGGTCGCAGCGGGGAAGATCCGTGCGTGAAATGCGCGCTGAGGAAGAAAAGGAATTGGCCGAGGTCAACTGAATACTCGCTTTATCCGCGAATGCGCTCGGCCGCGTAGGGGACAATCCTGCGCGGCCGAGTTGCTGTGTCTGAACTATCGCGTGGCAGATTTCAGGGCAGCGTCTTTCAGTGCTACGTCGAAGGTCGTCGACGTAGCTTGCGAACCGAGAATCAAGGCAAGGCGCACCAACATGGCTTCGCGGTCGGACGGATCAGCCTGATCGAGTGCGTTCGACAGTGCCAACCAGACGTGCTCGCGATGGCCCTCGTCGTCGACCACCGCAGTTGTCGCCGACTGTGCCGTATCGAAGTGCGTCGGCGCAGTGCCGGCGGTGAGGTGTTTGGCCACGTCGTTCAATTGCGTGGGATCGCTGATGCGGCACAGCACCAATCCGTCGGGCCGAATCACGAAGATCTCGCCGACACGTGCGCCGAGGGCAGATGCGAGATTGCCTTCGGCATCGGGAACCGTGGAGTCGGTAGTTCCCACGGTGATCACGCGTACGGTTTCCGGTGCAAGGGCCTGAGCAAGGATTTCGGCTTGCGTGTCGAGTTCGGATACCAGCTCAGCTGACAGTCCGAAAGCCAGCAGGCCGAATCCAGTACCGCGCAGACTGTTCAAGGAGGTAGATGAACCGTCCGCCGAGACCTGGACGACTATGTCTTCCAACGGATCGCCGGGTAGTACGCCCTCGGCGCCCGCAGCTGTGGGCCACGTCAGCGGGGAGAGCCGGGCGTGCGTCGCACTCGACTGGCGCGGGTTGATGAGGTGCGCGAATTCGCTTCGCTTGGTGGCGAGTTCGAGTACGGCATCGCGGGTGGTCCGGTAGCCGTGACTTCCCGGCGACATGATGAGCGTCGACTTGCCTGCGTTGTCGACGTTCTGCTGCCACGCGCTGCGACGTTCCTTCGAATACGCGTCGAGGATGGTGAAATCGGCAGCTCCGTTGATGACGGCGGCTAGTTGCCACACCAAGGTCTCGGCGTCTTCCATGCCCGAGTTCAGGCCGCGAACACCGAAGATCGGAACGAGATGCGCGGCGTCGCCGGCAAAAAGCACACGGCCGTGAGTGAAATCTTCCAGAGCGAGTGCGTGGGCGCGGTAGAAGCCGAACCATTCCAGGGTCCAGGGGATGTCGCTCTGGAGCCATTCGAGGTGACGCGTGATGCGGTCACGGATGCGATCTTCTTGCGTCTCCGCTTCCGGATCGTCCGAGGCGTCGAGCTGGTAGTCGATTCGCCAGATGTCCCGTGGTTGGCGATGCATGATGATCGTGGACCCCGGGTTGCTGGGTGCGTCGAACCACACCAGACGCTCGGCCGGGAGTTCCGATTCCCAATGAATGTCGGCAATGACGTAGTTGCCCTCGTAGCTGTTGCCCTGCAAGCGGATTCCGCTAAGTTCGCGCATCTTGCTGCGTCCACCATCGGCGGCAACGACCCACGCCGCGCGCAGTTCGCGGGTTCCGAACGCGGTGTCGACGGTCAGAGTCACCTCGTCGTCACCGACGGAGATGCCGGCGATCGACGACGACCAGTGGAAGTTCACCAGTGGGTGAGCGAGCAGCTTGTCGGTCATGATCTGCTCGAACTCGGATTGCGAGACGTTGACCATGGGTCCACGCGCGTCGTGCTCGGCGGATGCCATGCGGAACTGCAGTACTTCCTGATCGCGGTAGTAACTCCGACCACCCACCCACGGCAGAACGATGTCTTCGAGCTCGGCACCGAAGCCGAGGCGTTCGGCAACTTCGAGGCTGTGGCGTGACACGCAGATCGCGCGACTGCCGAACGAGACCTGATCGGCCGCTTCGAGAATCGTGACGGCAATGCCGCGCTGCGCCAAGCCCATGGCTACGCCCATGCCGACGGGGCCGGCTCCGACGATCACGACGGGAAGTGCGTCGGCCGAAGGCGCCAGGGAGGCGAAGTCCTCGGGTGCGTACTTCTTCGGATGAAAGTAGGTCGACATGGTCACGAGGCTTTCTGTGCGGCAGTGTTTTTCGGGATCAATTGAGGTTCCGGGAGCAGCAGGATGGAAACCAGGCTGATCACGGCAATGATCACGAAGTAGGCGGTGATGGCGAACGAGGTGTCGAAGGCGGCGTAGAGCGCGGTGGCGATCATCGGGGCCAGACCGCCGCCGAGGATTGCGCCGATCTGGTAGCCGAGTGACGCTCCGCTGTAGCGGATGTGTGCGGGAAACAATTCGGCGAACAGTGCCGCTTGTGGGCCGGCGCAGCAGCCGAGCGTGAAGCCGAGGGCGATCATCGATACGAGCATCACCGGAACGATCGCTGTGTCGATCAGCGGAAAGAACACCGCTGCCGCCACTACCAGGGTGATCGAACTGCGGATGTAGACGGTCCGGCGTCCGAGAGTGTCCGACTTGTGAGCGCTGAAAGCCATTCCCGCCATCCAGAACGGGCAGGATGCGATGAGAAGAAAGAGCATCGTGGTCTTGCTGAAGCCGAGTTCGGTCTCGCCGTACTTGAGGACGTAAACCATGTACGCGTAGGCAATTCCGTTGGTGGCGATGAAGGTTCCACCGGCGAGGAGCACTGTCTTCCAGTGTCTGGTGAGAACCTCGAGAATCGGCATGGACTCCGCCGGTGCTTCGGACTTCGACGCGGTGAACTCGTCACTTTCCTCGAGGCCGAGTCGGATCCACATCGCAACGCCCACCAGAACTGCGCTGAGCAGGAACGGGATTCGCCATCCCCAGGAGTTGAATGCATCGTCGTCCATGAAGGCGGCGAGGGGGAGATAGACGAGATTGGCCACCAGTACGCCTGCGGGAACACCGATTTGTGGTGCGCTGCCGTACAGCCCCTTCCTGCCCTCCGGTGCGTTTTCGGTGGCGACCAGAACTGCGCCGCCCCACTCGCCGCCGACACCGAGTCCCTGAACGAATCGCAAGGTCACCAGGAGTATGGGGGCAAAGACGCCGATAGCGGCGTAGTTGGGTAGCAGCCCGATGGCAACGGTGGCGCAGCCCATCAGCATCAACGAGGTGACCAACATGGATTTGCGTCCGATGCGGTCGCCGAAGTGGCCCATCACGATTCCGCCGATGGGACGCGCGACGAATCCGACGGCGAGGGTGGCGAAGGCGGCGAGGGTGCCGGCCAGATCGGACGTGCCGGGGAAGAACTGCTTGCCGAGCACGAGTGCGGCGGCGGTGCCGTAGATGAAGAAGTCGTACCACTCGATGGCGGTGCCGACAAAGCTGCCGAGGGCGGCCTTACGCGCCTTGACCGTCGCGGCGGCGCGCGTTGCGGTCGGTGAGGCGATGGAGGTCATGAAGTGCCTTTCGAGATGAATGTGGCTTGAAGAAACAATGACGTGCGCCACAACAATTGAAAAGCGAAAGAATTGGAGGTTCTTGCACGGAAAATGCGTGGAACCAGCTCCGCTGCCTGGTAGCGGGACTATTGGGCAGGTTCTGAGGGTGAAACGAATTCTATGAAAGCGCGTGCGACGCGGCTGAGGCGAGTGTTCTGGTGCCAAGCGAGAACTACGTGCACCGACGGCACGGCGGGGGAAGCGATGGTCTTGACGACCACCTCGAGTCCCTCGTACGTGACGTCGATCTTGGGCCGCTGGAGTAGCAGCGTCCAGCCGAGGCCACGGCCGACAAATGCCCGCGCCGTCTCGAAGTTCGCAGTTCTGTAGGCAACCTTCGGGGCGAATCCGCCTGCGCGACAGACGTCGAGCGCGTGTTTGGTGCTCGGCGGCGCGTCGAGGAGAACCATCGGGTGTTCCGCGAGGTCCGGAAGATGGATCGGTCGCTCGGACCGCGCGAGTGGGTGTTCTGCACCCAGGACGATCAAGGGTTCGCGGATGGCCAACGGAACTGTGCGCAATTGTGGAGACAGGTCCAGGTCGTAAGCGATTGCGAGGTCCAACTCGCCGTTCTCGAGATGTGTCTGGAGCCGATTCTGAGTGTCCTCGCGGAACTCCACCTGCGCGTCAGGATTCTCACGGGTGAACCCGGCGATCATCGACGGCAACACCGTCGGCCCCAGAGCGGGATAACAGCCGATCGCGATGGGCCCCGACACGCTTCCGCCGGTTCCGAGCGCATCGGATTCGAGTTCCCCGGCTTGCTGAAGTAGCGCCCGGGCGCGCACCAGAACGGATTCACCGGTGCGGGTCAGTTGAATGCCGAATGAGCGACGGCGAACGCACAGTTGAACTTTGAGCGCGCGTTCGAGTTCGGTGAGCGCCGCGGACAGGGCGGAAGGAGAGAGGTGCAGGCGCTCGGCCGCGGCACTGATCGTTCCGGTCTCGGCTACCGCGACAAACGCAGCAAGCTGACGCATCGTGTACGTGGGAGCAGGATCGATGCGAGGCATGAGATCGACAGTAGTCGGGTAGATTGCCCTGAATATTTTGGTGTGGCACCGTGAAGAGGTCGACGATCAATCGCTGACCTGCGTCTTCGTGGTGCCCCCGGCAGGATTCGAACCTGCGACCTTTCGCTCCGGAGGCGAACGCTCTATCCCCTGAGCTACGGGGGCGCACCGAACTTTCGGTGTGCCGATTGGGCTGCGTTAGCGTAGCGCATCACGGGGGGACAAGACCAAACCGGCACCCGTCTCGGCATGGCGTCCTCGCGTGAGGTAGTCGAGGATGCGGCCGGGGACCATGGTCGTCGAATCATCTGTACCGACTGACTCGGATGCTTTTTACGCCTAGGCTCGGCTCTGAGCACAGGCTCGGGCGGACTGCTCGGGCACCCTCGTGAGGTACGGGAGTCGTTGATGACCGATCACCACTATTCCGAAGACCAGCTCGCGCTCGACCTGAAGTGGTGGGCAGCGGCCAACTACCTGACCGTCGCGCAGATCTATCTGAAGGACAACACGCTTCTGCGGGAACCGTTGCGTGCCGAGCACATCAAGCCCCGACTGCTCGGGCACTGGGGGACCAGCCCCGGCTTGTCGATGATCTACACGCTCCTCAATCGGCACATCGTCGCCACCGGCGCAGACTGGCTTTACGTGACCGGTCCCGGGCACGGCGGTCCGGCGCTGGTCGCGTCGACGTATCTCGAGGGAACGTACTCGGAGATCTATCCGGAAGTCTCGGACGACGCCGAGGGCATCCACCGGATGTGTCGGCGATTCTCCGCTCCCGGCGGAGTGCCCAGCCATGTGAGTGTGCAGACACCCGGAAGCATCCACGAAGGCGGCGAGCTCGGCTACGCCCTTGCCCATGCGGCCGGCGCTGCCTTCGATCATCCGAACCTCGTGGTGGCCTGTGTGATCGGCGACGGCGAAGCGGAGACCGGGCCGTTGTCCGGCTCGTGGAAGCTCCCGGCGTTCCTGAATCCACGACGCGACGGCGCGGTGCTGCCGATCCTGCACGTGAACGGTGCCAAGATCGCCGGGCCGACGGTCTACGGACGCAGCAGCGACGAAGACATCCAGGCCTATCTTGGTGGACAGGGGTGGGCGCCGATCGTCGTCTCCGGTGACGACCCCGACGCGGTGTTTCCTCAGCTGTATCAAGCGATCTCGCAGGCGCACGAGAAGATCCGCGAGATGCAGGGTGCCGCACGCCGCGGAGAGGAGTGGACGGGTTCGTGGCCGGCAATCGTGTTGCGGACGCCGAAAGGATGGACCGGTCCACACACCGTCGACGGAATCTTGGTCGAGGGCACACATCGTGCGCACCAGGTGCCGTTGTCCGGCGTGCGAAGCAACGAATCACATCTGCGGCAACTCGAAGAGTGGATGCGGTCGTACCGTCCGGACGAGTTGTTCGACGCCAACGGATCACTCGTCGCGGAACTGGCGGCGCTGTCGCCGACGGGGGACAAGCGCATGGGGAGCACTCCCTACGCGAACGGTGGACGACTTCGCGTCGATCTCCCGATGCCGCCGCTCGAAAAGTACGCGCTTCCCATCCAATCGCCGGGTTCGACCTTCCACGAGACGACGCGAGTGCTCGGCGAGCTTCTGCGCGACATCTACGCCGCCACGGAAACCGAGGACAGCGGCGGGATCTTCCGACTCTTCTGTCCGGACGAGACGTCGAGCAATCGCCTCGGCGCCGTATTCGAGACAACCGATCGCTGCTGGCAACTGCCGATCACCGACTACGACGACGGGCTGTCCGCGGACGGTCGTGTCATGGAGGTCCTCAGCGAGCACCTCTGCGAGGGATGGCTCGAGGGCTATCTGCTGTCGGGCCGACACGGGATGTTCGCGAGCTACGAAGCATTTGCGATGGTGAGCGTGTCGATGCTCATCCAGCACGCCAAGTGGCTCCAACATGCCGTCGACCTGCCGTGGCGGGCGTCGGTTGCTTCGCTCAACGTGCTGTTGACCAGTACGTGCTGGCGCAACGACCACAACGGATTCAGTCATCAGGGCCCCGGCATGATCGACGCCGTTATTCCCTTGGCACCCAGTGTGATCCGCGTGTGGCTGCCACCGGATTCCAACACCTTGCTCTCGATCTCGGACCACTGCCTGCGTAGTACCGACCACGTCAACCTGATAGTCGTGGACAAGCAACCGCACCTGCAGTACCTCACGCTCGAGCAAGCGCACGAGCACTGCGCGGCGGGCGCTTCGGTCTGGGAATGGGCCGGAACCGAGGCTCGCGGACAGGAACCGGACGTGGTCCTGGCCGCCGCGGGAGATGTGCCGACGCAGGAGATCCTGGCTGCTGCACAGTTGCTGCGCGATCACACACCCGAACTGATCACCCGCGTCGTCAACGTCGTCGATCTGATGGCCTTGCTGACGCCAACCGAGCATCCCCACGGATTCGGGGAGCGGGTCTTCCTCGATCTGTTCACCGCGCAGACCGACGTCGTGTTCGCATTCCACGGATACTCGCGTGCCGTGCACGAACTGATTCACGGGCGTCCGAGTCCCGAGCGCTTCCACGTTCGCGGATTCAGTGAACAGGGAACAACCACAACACCGTTCGACATGGTCGTCCTCAACAAGATGAGCCGCTACCACCTGGTGATCGAGGCGCTACGACGCTCCAAGCGTCGGCCGGCCGGGGCGTCCGAGTTGGCGGAGTTCTGCCGCACACAACTCGAAAAGCACTCGCGTTACATCGTCGAGCACCTCGAAGACATGCCGGAAGTAGAAAACTGGACCTGGTCCTGAAATTCAGGACCAGGCCCAGTTGGGTCTGAACATTCTCGGCTCAGTTCAGTTCTGCTCAGTTCATGGGCAGTGGCACTGCGCCGCGAGCTGCCAACATGTCGGTCATCAGCTTGGACTCGCTCTGCTGCGTGTTGACCATCGTCTGCGCCAGGCTGCGCACCGGCCCCTCGGTGGCGTCGGCTGCTGCGTACTCCATCATCGGAAGCCCACCTTCGTGGTGACGAAGCATCAGCTGCAGGAACAAAGTGTCGAGTTGCAGACCTTCCGCTGCGCGGAGAGCCGCAAGGTCCTCGGGGGACGCCATGCCGGGCATGGTGTCGACCGGCCCGGAATGACTCATGTCCATCGTGGCCGAAGTCCCGTGCGATCCATGGCCGGAGCCCGAATCCGACGACATCCACTCCATGTACGGGCCCACCTTGGACAGCGGCTGATCCCACATGGTCAGCCACGCCTGCATCTGACCGAGCTGGTTCTGCTGCGTGGTCAAGATGTCGAACGCCAGCGTGCGTACGTCGTTGTCCGTGGACTTCGTCAGGGCGATGGACGCCATGTCGACGGCCTGGCTGTGATGCACGCTCATGTCCTGCGCGAAGCCCACGTCCACCGAATCCGAAGCCGGAACGGTCAGTGACGACTTCGCATCGGGTCCGAGGAGGTTGGTCAGTGCGCCGAGCGCAAAACCGACGGCGATCGCGCCGATCAGACCGATGATCAGCAGTGCGGTGCGCTGACTCGGCTTCGAAGACTGATCGGTGTTCGTCGAACTATCCACCGGCGGGAATCTGTTCGTCGGTGGCCGGGGTAGCGCCCGTGCCGTCCATCTGGATGGCGTCGGCGCCCGGAGGTGTCGGATCGAACGGCGACGTCGACGGAGTGAACAGCGGGTTGGTGCAGCTCGCGCCGACCTCGGGGTAGACGTTCGGGTTCTGGTTCAGCGCAGTGATGAACTGATCGATGCGATCGTCGTCGGCCTTGTCGATCTCGAGGCGATGGCCCCACGACTGCAGAGAAATGGGGCTGCTCTGACCGGGGTACGGCGACATCAGCATGTAGGACTTGCCGTTCACGCGTCCGGCGAGACTGTCGATCTGGTCCTGGTCGACGAGATCGGGGTTGTACGTGATCCAGATGGCGCCGTGCTCGAGCGAGTGGACGGCGTTCTCGGTGCGAATCGGGTCGGCGTACACGGTTCCGGTGCAGTTAGCCCAGGTGGCGTCGTGCGGGCCACCGAACGGCGGGGTCTGGTCGTACGCCACGCGCTGAGTGGAATCGACGTGCTGGCCGGCCGGGTACTCGATCTTGAGGACGCCGTCGATCTTGTCGGACGGATCCTTGTTCTCGGAGCTGTACTTGTACGGCTCGAGGGCCTGCCGCTCCTCGACCTTGGGCCACAGATTGATACCGAGCACGGCGATGAGTGCGAGCACAGCCACACCGGCGCCGATCGACAGCCAGGGGATCTGGCGGGGAGCGGGGACGCCGCCCTTGCCCTTCTTGGCCGGCCGACTGTTCTTGTTGGCGGCCTTGATGGCCTTGGCTGATTTGGCCCCGGAGTTCTTGTTGGGACCGCGACTATCGGAACCGCTTGGCATCGATTGGGCTCTTTCGGTGTGTGGGCTTGAGGTGTGGCGCGCCCGCGCATGAAGGTACGCGGTGGTAGCTCGGGCATTACCACTGTACTTTCCGAGTCTGAGGGCAAACTTTGAGAGTGGCGTGCGACACGCCACAGCGGCCCCGCGCACGTTCACGGAGACCGAGGCGTGAGGCGAGTCTCCACTTCCGGTGTGCAGGCAATAGGATGAATACCTGTGACTCCAGCTGACCTTGCCGAACTGCTCCGCGGAACCGCAGCGAGCGTCCTTGCCGATCGTGGCCTCGACGTATCCGTGCTACCCGAAACCCTCACCGTCGAGCGACCACGCAACCCCGAGCACGGCGATTACGCCACCAACATTGCCATGCAGGTAGCCAAGAAGGTCGGCACGAATCCCCGCGAGCTGGCGGGCTGGATCGCCGAAGCCCTCACCGCTACCGACGGAATCGAATCCGCCGAGATCGCCGGGCCCGGCTTCCTCAACATTCGGTTGGACAAGGACGCCCAGGGCGCGATCGTCGTGTCGGTTCTCGAAGCCGGTGCGTCGTACGGCTCGGGTGACTCCCTCGCCGGCAAGAAGATCAACCTCGAATTCGTCTCCGCCAACCCCACCGGACCGATTCACCTCGGTGGAACCCGTTGGGCCGCAGTCGGAGACGCGCTCGGACGCATTCTGTCCGCGCAGGGTGGTTTGGTAACACGTGAGTACTACTTCAACGATCACGGTGCCCAGATCGACCGCTTCTCGCGTTCGCTGATCGCTGCAGCGAAGGGTGAACCTGCTCCCGAAGACGGTTACGCCGGTGCATACATAGCCGACATCGCCGCCTCGGTTCTGAAGCAGCGTCCCGACGTCATGGATCTGCCTGCCGACGAGCAGCAGGAAACCTTCCGCGCCATCGGCGTCGAATTGATGTTCACGCACATCAAGCAGACCCTGCACGACTTCGGCGTCGACTTCGACGTCTACTTCCACGAGAACTCGCTCTTCGAATCCGGTGCGGTCGAGAAGGCCGTCGAATCCCTCAAGGGTTCGGACAACCTCTTCCACGAAGACGGTGCGTGGTGGCTCAAGAGCACCGACTACGGCGACGACAAGGACCGCGTCGTCATCAAGAGCGATGGCAACGCCGCCTACATCGCCGGTGACATCGCCTACTTCCAGAACAAGCGCGCCCGTGGGTTCGACCTCTGTATCTACATGCTCGGCGCCGACCATCACGGATACATCGGCCGCCTCAAGGCTGCCGCTGCCGCCTTCGGCGACGATCCGGACACCGTCGAGGTGCTGATCGGCCAGATGGTCAACCTCGTCAAGGACGGCACTGCCGTCAAGATGAGCAAGCGCGCAGGCACCGTCATCACCCTCGACGACCTGGTCGAGGCAATCGGCGTCGACGCCTCGCGTTACGTCATGATCCGCTCGTCGGTCGACTCGAGCATCGATATCGACCTCGACCTGTGGACCAAGACCAGCAGCGAAAACCCCGTCTACTACGTCCAGTACGCGCATGCACGCCTCTCGGCGATCGCTCGCAACGCCGCAGACCTCGGTCTGTCCGCCGACGCGAGCAACCTCGCCCTGCTCACCGTCGAGCAGGAGGGTGACCTCATCCGCACGATCGGCGAGTACCCACGCGTCGTGTCGAGCGCTGCGAATCTGCGTGAGCCGCACCGTATTGCCCGCTACCTCGAAGAACTCGCGGGTGCGTACCACCGCTTCTACGGCGCGTGCCGCATCCTTCCGCAAGGCGACGAAGACGCCACCGACGTGCACCGCGCGCGTCTGGCTCTCTGCGCCGCCACCCGACAGGTCCTGGCCAACGGTCTCGAACTGCTCGGCGTCACCGCACCGGAGCAAATGTGAACGCGCACCCCGCCGGCCCCAAGCATGCCGAGCAGTTGCAGGCCCCCGGCTTGCCCGACCGTCCGACCAGCCCCGAAGCCTTCGGCGAACTCTCACCGCAGGTGTGGCCGCGCAACGCTTCTCGCGGCGACGACGGTGAAGTGACCCTCGCGGGTGTCAAGGTCGGTGAACTTGCCGAGAAGTACGGCACTCCGCTGTTCGTCATCGACGAGGACGACTTCCGCTCGCGCTGCCGTGACATGGCCCGCGCCTTCGGCCCGGATGCCAAGGTGCACTACGCATCCAAGGCATTCCTCTGTGGCGAGATCGCACGCTGGGTCGCCGACGAAGGCCTCTCGCTCGACGTCTGCTCCGGCGGCGAACTGGCGATCGCGTTGCACGCGGACTTCCCGGCCGAGCGAATTGCCATGCACGGCAACAACAAGTCAGTCGCCGAACTGGCCGCTGGTGTCGCCGCGGGCGTCGGACACGTCGTGCTCGACTCGTCGATCGAGATCGACCGACTCGATCGTGTCGCCGGTGAGGCCGGTGTCGTTCAGGACGTGTTGATCCGACTGACCGTCGGCGTCGAAGCGCATACCCACGAATTCATCTCCACCGCACACGAGGACCAGAAGTTCGGTTTCTCGCTGGCCGGGGGAGCGGCGATCGACGCAGTCCGTCGCGTCTTCGCCGCCGAAAACCTGCGACTGGTCGGCCTGCACAGCCACATCGGTTCGCAGATCTTCGACGTCGACGGTTTCGAGGTGGCAGCGCACCGCGTGATCGGTTTGCTCCGCGACGTCGTCACCGAGTTCGGAGTCGAGAAGACCAAGCAGATTTCGATCATCGACCTCGGCGGCGGCATGGGGATCTCGTACATCCCCTCCGACGACCCGCCGCCCGTCGACGAACTGGCAGCAAAGCTCGGCCACATCGTGCGCAACGAGTCAGCACTGGCCGGATTGCCGGAGCCGACGCTTGCCGTCGAACCCGGCCGCGCCATCGCCGGACCTGGCACGGTGACGCTCTACGAGGTCGGCACCATCAAGGACGTCACGGTGGGTAGCTCGCTGACACGCCGCTACATCAGCGTCGACGGCGGGATGAGCGACAACATCCGCACGTCCCTCTACGGTGCGGAGTACGAAGCCAAGTTGGTTTCGCGAACTTCCGAGGCTGATCCCGTCGTTGCACGTATCGTCGGTAAGCACTGCGAGTCCGGTGACGTGGTCATTCGGGACACCTGGATGCCCGAGGACGTCGGGCCCGGTGATTTACTAGCGGTAGCAGCGACCGGTGCATACTGCTATTCGATGTCGAGCAGGTACAACCTGCTCACCCGCCCAGCCGTGGTGGCGGTGCGTGACGGAGTCTCACGCGTGATTCTGCGGAGGGAAACAGTGGAAGATCTGCTCAGCTTGGAGGTATCGCAGTGACGAGCGAATCGGCGCATCGCGCTATCGGTGTGGCCGTTCTCGGCCTCGGCAACGTCGGGAGCGAGGTCGTCCGGATCATTCGTGAGCAGGCCGAGGAACTCGAAGCTCGCGTCGGCGCCCCGTTGGAACTGCGGGGGGTTGCCGTCCGCCGTATCGGCTCGGACCGCGGAATTCCCGAGGAACTGCAGACGACGGACGCCGAGTCCCTGGTCGGTCGTGACGACGTCGACATCGTGGTCGAGGTGATCGGTGGAATCGAGCTCCCTCGCAAGCTGATTCTCTCTTCCCTCAACTCCGGCAAGTCGGTCGTGACCGCCAACAAGGCGCTGCTCGCGGACCACACCGGTGAATTGGCGGAGGCTGCAGAGGCCAACTCTGTCGACCTGTACTTCGAGGCCGCTGTTGCCGGCGCGATCCCCGTGATCCGCCCGCTCACACAGTCGTTGGCCGGAGACCGTGTCAACAAGGTCGCCGGAATCGTGAACGGCACCACCAACTTCATCCTCTCCGCGATGGACGAGACCGGCGCCGACTACGAGGAGACCCTCGCCGAAGCCGGACGCCTCGGATACGCGGAAGCCGACCCGACCGCGGACGTCGAAGGCTACGACGCCGCAGCGAAGGCAGCGATCCTCGCGTCGATCGCATTCCACACCCGCGTCACTGCCGCGGACGTGTACCGCGAAGGAATCTCCACGATCACCTCCGCCGACTTGGCGTCGGCGAAGGCACTCGACTGCACGATCAAGTTGCTCTCGATCTGCGAGCGCATCGTCACGCCCAAGGGCAAGGAGCGGATTTCCGCTCGCGTGTACCCGGCGCTGGTTCCGCTCAGCCATCCGCTGGCCTCGGTCAACGGCGCGTTCAACGCCGTTGTCGTGGAAGCAGAGAACGCCGGCCGGCTCATGTTCTACGGCCAGGGCGCAGGCGGCGCCCCCACCGCTTCCGCGGTGATGGGTGACCTGGTGATGGCTGCGCGCAACAAGGTTCACGGCGGCCGCGGTCCCCGCGAGTCCAAGTACGCCAAGCTCAAGGTCGCCCCGATGGGCGACATCCTCACGCGCTACTACGTGAACATGGAGGTCGCGGACAAGGAAGGTGTGCTGTCCGCAGTCGCCGCCGAGTTCGCCAAGCACGGCGTGAGCATCTCCGTCGTCCGCCAGGAGGGCGCCGGCGCCGGCGCGCGTCTGGTGGTCGTCACTCATGTAGCAACCGACGCGGCTCTCTCCGAGACCGTGGCGGCCCTCAACGAACTCGAATTCGTCACCGCTGTGACCAGCGTGCTGCGACTGGAAGGCACTGAACAATGACCGGCATCGTCAACCCCGTCCACAAGGCATGGCCGGGTCTCATCGAGGCATACCGGGACCGTCTCGCGATCGGTGACAACTGGAAGACCGTCACCCTGCGCGAAGGCGGCACCCCGCTCCTGCCGGCCGGCCACCTCTCCGAGATCACCGGCTGCGACGTCTACCTCAAGGTCGAGGGCCTCAACCCCACCGGTTCCTTCAAGGACCGCGGCATGACGATGGCCGTCACCGACGCCTTGGCCCGTGGCCAGCGCGCAGTTCTGTGCGCCTCCACCGGCAACACCTCCGCCTCGGCCGCTGCGTATGCAGCCAAGGCCGGCATGACCTGCGCCGTGCTCATCCCGCAGGGCAAGATCGCCATGGGCAAGCTTGCGCAGGCAGTCATGCACGGCGCCAAGATCATTCAGGTCCAGGGCAACTTCGACGACTGCCTCGAGCTGGCACGCAAGACCACGGCCGAATTCCCCACCATCGGTCTCGTCAACTCGGTCAACCCGGTGCGGATCGAAGGCCAGAAGACCGCGGCATTCGAGATCATGGACGTCCTCGGCAAGGCTCCCGACGTGCACGCACTCCCGGTCGGAAACGCCGGTAACATCACCGCGTACTGGCGCGGATACTCCGAGTACTACGCGGACGGTCTGACCACGGTCAAGCCCCGCATGCTCGGCGTCCAGGCAGCCGGAGCGGCTCCGCTGGTCAACGGTGCACCCGTCAAGGATCCCGAAACCATCGCCACCGCAATCCGAATCGGTTCTCCCGCTTCCTGGAACGGCGCTGTCGCCGCGAAGGAAGAGTCGAACGGTGCATTCCGTGCCGCCACCGACGAGAAGATCCTCGAGGCTTACCGTCTGATCGCCGCCACCGAGGGCGTCTTCGTCGAACCGGCGTCGGCAGCCAGCGTCGCCGGCCTGCTCGCCGCACGTGCAGAGGGCTGGCTCGAGCCGGGCCTGACCGTCGTGTGCACGGTGACCGGTAACGGTCTCAAGGATCCTGACACGGCTTTGAAGGGTATGCCGAACGTCGAGCCGATCGGTGTCGATCCCGTTGCCGTCGCGGCTGCCCTCGAGCTTGCATAGTGTCCGTGGATTCATCGACCACTCCGCGGAATCCGGTGTCTGACATGACTATAACCCTGCCTATCGGCCTTTCGGTGACTGCTCGCGTCCCGGCCTCGAGTGCAAACTTGGGGCCGGGGTTCGACACCCTCGGTCTGGCGTTGGGGTTGTACGACGAAATCGTGGTCACCACAACGGATTCAGGCCTTCAGATCCGCGTCGAAGGTGAAGGCGCTGCCGACGTGCCCTGGGGTCCTTCGCATCTCGTGGTCCGCGCCATCGAGCGTGGTCTCGAGGCGGCCGGAGTGTGGGCCAGTGGCCTGGACGTGTTGTGCCGCAACGCGATTCCACATTCGCGCGGGTTGGGATCCTCGGCTTCCGCGGCTGTCGGTGGATTGGCAGCAGCCAACGGTCTGGCGCGCGCTCTCGATGCCGAGATCGGCTTGACGGAAGAGCAGTTGGTTCAACTCTCGTCCGAGTTCGAAGGTCACCCGGACAACGCGTCTGCCAGCGTTCTCGGTGGCGCAGTCGTCTCGTGGAGTTGCCCACCGGCCGTCGAAGGCGACGAGCCGATCTACTCCGCGGCGAAACTCGACGTCCATCCCGACATCCGTGCTGTGGCACTGGTTCCCGAGGAGCGGTCGTCCACCGCACACACTCGCGGGCTCCTGCCCGAATTGGTTCCGCACCAGGATGCCTCGTTCAACGCGAGCCGCAGCGCGCTCGCCGTCGTTGCGCTCACTGCTCGGCCCGATCTGTTGATGGCGGCCACCGAGGATCGCCTGCATCAGGCACAGCGCGCACCCGCGCTTCCGCTCACGACGCGATGGATCGGGATCCTGCGCGAGGCGGGTATTGCTGCGACCGTTTCGGGAGCCGGCCCCACCGTGTTGGCGCTCAGCACAGAACCTTTCCCCGTCGAACTCGCGGAAGCGGCGCGGGCAGACGGACTACGTGTGCTCGAGTTGGACATCGCCGACGGCGTCGAAGTATCCACGACGACGGTCTGATCCCTGCCTTGGTCCTGGTGATCGCCCACTACCGATCGGTAGTGAACTGACACACCCAGTCATCCAAATTCTTGCCGGACTCAGGTTTGGGCGCTATCCTGGGCTATGTCCGTACATCGTGCGCGTCAGTCGCCGGTGCATCACCAGGGGGCAAAACTCCTTCCCAATCGGGGTCCACAGTCCTTGGCATGATTCTCGCAGGCATGATCCTCACGCTTGTACCTTCTCCGAAGGTTTGAATCCTCCGCGGATCGAACACTCAGAGGTTCCATCACTCTGGGGTTCAACACACGGGGGAGTGAATCGTCGACGAAGGCGCGTTGGGCAGGTTTGCGAGCGCATGAAAAGTTTGAGGCGAGAGTTTCCGACAATCATGTGACGGCGGACAAGCCGGCAGTTCTGGACAGCAACCACGTACGGCACCACCGAGTTCGGTATTCAATCGAACTGCGGGACGAACCCTCGACTTTGCGCAGTGCGAGTGAGGGAAGGAAAGGACCTCCGTGACCGATACGGACCTCATCGCCACTTCTGCACCCGCCGGGTCGGAATCAGGCGACAATTCTCAGGCGTCATCTTCAGCATCGAACGGTGCGGTGGCGACCTCCACGAAGCGTGCCGAAACGCGCCGTGGTGCCGGACTCTCCGGCATGGTGCTCACCGAACTCCGCACTCTTGCGGGTGAACTGGGCATCAAAGGCACTTCCGGCATGCGCAAGGGTGACCTGATCGCAGCCATCAAGGAGCGCCAGGGCGGCAGCGCGAAGGCTGCACCCGCACAGAGTGAACTCACTCTCGACGACGCACCCGTTGCGCGCACTCGTGCCAAGAGCACTCGCGCCGCACGCACCGAAACCCCCGCAGCCGAAACAGCTCCGGCAGCCGAGTCGGCTCCTGCCGAGGCCGCGCCTGCGCGTACGGAATCCGCCGAGGATTCCGATCAGAGCGCACCCCGTCGCGGACGTCAGCGTCGTGGCGCCGCTCGTCGTGCAGGTTCACCCGACCAGGGCGAACTGAGCATCGAGCAGGAAGCGCCTTCGGCGAAGTCCGACGCGGACACCGCGAAGGCCGCCGATTCTTCGAAGGTCGCCGAGACCGCCAAGGCCGAGGCTCCGGCCGAGCGTCCTGCGCGCACCGAGGGCAAGTCCGACGCTGATCAGGCTCCCGCCGAGCAGGGCAACGAGCGTCCCCGCCGCGAGCGAAACCGGGACAACCAGGGCCAGCGGGACAACCAGGGCCAGCGCGAGAACCAGGGCAACCGGGGCAACCAGGATCGCCAGGACCGTCAGGATCGCGGCAATCAGAACAACGCCGGCCAGAACAACGCCGGTCCGCGTACGGACAACCGCAACAACGGACCGGACGACGACGAAGAGGGCGGACGCGGACGCCGCGGACGCCGTTTCCGCGAGCGCCGTGGCCGTGGTCGCGATCGCGGTGAGGGTGGCGCACCCAACGATTCACGCGAGACCGAGATTCGTGAGGACGACGTCCTTCAGCCGGTCGCCGGCATCCTCGACGTCCTCGACAATTACGCCTTCGTGCGTACGTCTGGGTACCTCGCCGGTCCCAACGACGTCTACGTCTCCATGAACCTGATCCGCAAGAACGGCCTTCGCCGTGGCGACGCCATCACCGGTGCCGTCCGCGTCTCGCGTGACGGTGAGCAGGGCAGCCAGCGCCAGAAGTTCAACCCGCTGGTTCGCATCGACACGGTCAACGGCGGCGACGTCGAGGCCGCGAAGAAGCGCCCCGAGTTCAACAAGCTCACGCCGCTGTACCCGAACCAGCGTCTGCGCCTCGAGACCGAGCAGCACATTCTCACGACGCGTGTCATCGACCTGGTGATGCCCATCGGTAAGGGCCAGCGTGCCCTCATCGTCAGCCCGCCCAAGGCCGGTAAGACCAGCGTGTTGCAGGCGATCGCGAATGCCGTCGCCACCAACAATCCTGAGTGCTACCTGATGGTCATCCTCGTGGACGAGCGTCCCGAGGAAGTGACCGACATGCAGCGCAGCGTGAAGGGTGAGGTCATTTCCTCCACCTTCGACCGCCCGCCGGGAGATCACACCGCAGTTGCCGAGCTGGCAATCGAGCGTGCGAAGCGCCTGGTCGAGATGGGTAAGGACGTCGTCGTACTGCTCGACTCCATCACGCGTCTGGGTCGTGCGTACAACAACTCCTCGCCGGCGTCGGGACGCATCCTCTCCGGTGGTGTCGACTCGACGGCGCTCTACCCGCCGAAGCGTTTCCTCGGTGCTGCCCGCAACATCGAGAACGGTGGATCGCTCACCATCATCGCTACCGCAATGGTCGAGACCGGATCCACCGGCGACACCGTGATCTTCGAAGAGTTCAAGGGCACCGGCAACGCCGAGCTCAAGCTCGATCGCAAGATCGCCGAACGCCGCGTGTTCCCGGCCGTGGACGTCAACCCGTCCAGCACGCGTAAGGACGAGTTGCTCCTGAGCCCGGACGAAGCTGCGGTGCTGCACAAGCTCCGCCGCGTCCTGTCCGGTCTGGACTCGCATCAGGCCATCGATCTGCTGATCGATCGACTGAAGAAGAGCAAGAACAACCTCGAGTTCCTGATGCAGGTCTCCAAGACCGCACCGGGTGCGATCGACGACTGATCGACTCGACGTCAAAGGCCCACAACCAGCTGGTTGTGGGCCTTTGACGTGGGCGGAACAAAACCGAGGGGCAGTGCGTTGACAACTTCGTACAGCCACCCCGAGGCGTGCGAGACGCGGATTATCTGGTGAGGTACCGCATCTGGCATACTGAACGGCCGAGTCCGGTTCCGGTTCACGATGTCGATTGGCGACGTCGACCCGGCGACCATTGAAAGGGACACCATGAAGGCAGGAATCCACCCAACCTACGTAGCGACCACCGTCGTCTGCGGTTGCGGTAACACGTTCGAGACCCACAGCACCAAGGAGTCCGGACGCATCAACGTCGAGGTTTGCTCGCAGTGCCACCCGTTCTACACGGGCAAGCAGAAGATTCTCGACACCGGTGGACGCGTCGCTCGCTTCGAGGCTCGCTACGGTAAGCGCGCAGACAGCAAGGTCCCGGCCACCGAGTCCTAGCTGTTCCGCCGACGCCCGATCTGCCATGCGCAGATCGGGCGTCGGCTTTTTTGTGCCTGCACTCGGTTTGCGCGTTTCCCGGGTCCCGGCGTCGAAATACCTTCAAGCGCGCACCGTAGGAATCGAAACTCAGAGCGGAGCGAACCATGGCAGGCGCAACCCAGCCCTCGGCCATCGACGACATCTTGGCGGAGCACGCCGGTCTCGAAGCACAGATGTCCGATCCGGCGCTGCACAACGACCCTGCCGCTGCCAGGCGCGTCGGTAAGAGGTTCTCCGAGCTCTCGCCGATCATGTCGACGTACAACAAGCTCACCGCTGCGCAGGACGATCTGGAAGCCGCGCGCGAACTAGCCGCCGACGATTCCAGCTTCGCCGCCGAGATCCCCGATCTCGAAGCCGAGGTCGCGCAGCTCGAGCAGACGCTTACCGATCAGTTGGCGCCGCGTGACCCGCATGACGGCGACGACATCGTCCTCGAAGTGAAGTCCGGTGAGGGCGGCGAAGAATCCGCGCTCTTCGCCTCGGACCTGGCCCGCATGTACGTCCGCTACGCGGAACGGCATGGCTGGCGCGTCGAGATTCTCGACGCGACGGTCTCCGATCTCGGCGGATACAAGGAAGCCACGCTGTCGATCAAGAGCAAGTCGGACACCCCGGACGGAGTGTGGGCGCGGCTGAAGTTCGAGGGCGGCGTTCACCGCGTCCAGCGAGTGCCCGTCACCGAATCCCAGGGACGCGTTCACACTTCGGCTGCCGGCGTTCTGGTCTACCCGGAGCCCGAAGAGGTCGAGCAGGTCCAGATCGACGAAAGTGACCTGCGTATCGACGTCTACCGTTCGTCCGGCAAGGGCGGTCAGGGCGTCAACACGACCGACTCTGCTGTCCGAATCACGCACCTTCCGACCGGCATCGTCGTCACCTGCCAGAACGAGCGTTCGCAGCTCCAGAACAAGGCGCGCGCCATGCAGGTCCTTGCAGCCCGTTTGCAGGTAGTCGCCGAGGAAGCCGCGGACGCTGAAGCGTCGGCAGGTCGCCAGAGTCAGGTTCGGACGGTGGACCGTTCGGAGCGCATCCGCACCTACAACTTCCCCGAGAACCGCATCACCGATCACCGCATCGGATTCAAGTCGCACAACCTCGACGCGGTGCTCGACGGTGAGCTCGACGCACTTCTCGATGCATTGGGCAAGGCGGACCGAGAGGCGCGTCTCGCGGCCGAGTAGATGCAGACCATGACTGACCTCCATCCCGCCGGGAACTCGGTGAACCGCGTGTCGGTCGAGCGTGGCAGGCTGTACCCGTGAGTCGACTTCCACTTCGTTTGGCGCTGATCGAAGCTGCAAAACAGCTCGACGCCGCAGGTGTGCCCAGCCCACGCACCGACGCCGAGTTGTTGGCATCCCACCTGCTCGGGGTCGAACGCACGCGTCTCGGACTGATTCCGTTGGTCGATCCCGAGGTCATCGCGGCGTTCGACGAGTTGGTTGCCCAACGGGTGAAGCGGATTCCGTTGCAGCACATCATCGGAGTCGCGTCGATGGGCAACATCGACGTCGCTGTCGGGCCGGGTGTCTTCATTCCGCGGCCGGAAACCGAACTGCTCATGGGTTGGGCACTCTCGTTCCTCGAAGGTTGCGGAAGCAAGCCGCCGGTAGTTCTGGACCTGTGTACGGGATCGGGTGTACTCGCGCTGTCCATCGCCGAGGCCCGTCCGGACGCCGTCGTTCACGCCGTGGAGAAGGAGCCCGCCGCCCTGGCGTGGGCGCGTCGTAATGCTGCCGACCGCGAGGCCGCCGGTGATACACCGATCCATCTGCATCAGGGTGATGTCACCGATCGGAACCTGTTGCCAGGGCTCGAGGGCGGCGTCGATCTGGTCGTGTCCAATCCGCCGTACATCCCCGAAGGCGCGCAATTGCAGCCTGAGGTCATGGATTACGACCCACACACCGCACTGTTCGGCGGTACCGACGGTCTGTCCGTCATCAAACCCATGATCAGCAACATCGCACGGTGGCTTCGAATCGGCGGCGCGGCAGGCATCGAGCACGACGACACCAACGGGGACGGCGTCGCTGCGCTGTTCTCGGCGCGCCGGGTATTCGGCGAGGTCGCGCAGCATCCAGATCTTGCCGGTCGTCCGCGATTCGTCGTCGCCAGACGTGTCGCCACCGACGTCGAAGCACAGCGGAATCGAACGCCCGAAGCGCAGAGTGAAAGGATGGCTGAGTGAGCACCGTGTACGACTGCAGTCAGACAGATTCCCGAACCGCAGGCTTGGCCGCCGCGAAGAACGCGCTCAAGGCCGGCCGACTCGTAGTTCTCCCTACCGACACCCTTTACGGACTCGCCGCCGACGCGTTCGACAGCGAAGCTGTCACGAGTCTTTTGCGCGCCAAGGGACGCGGGCGAGACATGCCCGTCCCGGTTCTGGTCGGATCGTGGAACACCATCGACGGGCTCGTCTACAGCGTGCGCCCGCAGGCACGGGATCTGATCCGCGCATTCTGGCCCGGCGGACTGAGCCTGGTCGTCGAGCAGGCGCCTTCACTTGCCTGGGACCTCGGTGATACCCGCGGAACCGTCATGCTCCGCATGCCCTTGCATCCGGTTGCCCTCGAACTGTTGCGCGATGTCGGACCGCTTGCCGTCTCGAGCGCCAACATTTCGGGGCGTCCGCCGGCAACTACCGTCGAGGAAGCCCGAGATCAGCTCGGCGGATCTGCCAGCGTGTATCTCGACGGGGGCAAGGCCGAACACGCCGTTGCTTCCACGATCGTCGACCTGACCGGCAATTCACCGCGTATCTTGCGAGTGGGTGCCGTCTCGGCAGAATCCATCGCCGAGGTATTGGGCACCAGTCCGGAAAGTCTCGTAGAGGGAGTTTCGTAACGATGGTCGGCGCCGGCGGCGAGCGCGCGGGGGAATCCACGTATTGGGGACCGGATTTCGGTGAGCTTGCCACGGCAGACCCCGAGATCGCGGCTGTTGCGCTGGCCGAACTCGAGCGTCAGCGCGACGGACTTCAACTCATCGCGAGCGAGAACTTCACCAGCCCTGCCGTACTGGCTGCCTTGGGTTCGACCCTGAGCAACAAGTACGCCGAGGGCTATCCGGGTCGGCGTTACTACGGCGGGTGCGAGTACGTCGACGTAGCCGAGAATCTGGCGATCGATCGGGCAAAGGCGCTGTTCGGCGCCGAGCACGTCAACGTCCAACCGCATTCGGGGGCCACTGCGAATCTCGCGGTGTACGCCGCATTCGCCAAGCCCGGCGACACCGTATTGGCGATGAGTCTGCCGCACGGTGGGCATCTGACTCACGGGTCTCGCGTCAGCTTTTCTGGGCAGTGGTTCACCACCGTTCCCTATCACGTCGATTCGGCCACCGAATTGATCGACTACGACGAGGTTCGCACCCTGGCTCTGGCGCACAAGCCGAAAATCATCGTCGCCGGCGCGACCGCGTACTCCCGCACCATCGACTTCGCAGCCTTCCGCTCGATCGCAGACGAGGTCGGTGCGATCCTGTGGGTCGACGCCGCCCACTTCATCGGACTCGTGGCAGGCCGGGCGATACCTTCGTGCGTTCCGTACGCCGACGTCGTCTCCGCGACGACGCACAAAGTCCTCAGAGGCCCGCGCGGCGGAATGATCCTGTGCCGCAGCGAGCATGCCTCGGCTGTAGATCGCGCGGTGTTCCCCTTCATTCAAGGCGGCCCGATGATGCATGCGATCGCCGGGAAAGCGGTTGCGTTCAAAGAGGCGTCGACGCCGGAATATCGTTGGTATGCACAGGAAGTGGTTGCCAACGCATCGGCGCTCGCGCTGTCGTTGGAAGCTCGCGGTCTGCGCACCGTGTCCGGTGGAACCGACACACATCTGGCGCTTCTCGACCTGCGCGCAAGCGGTGTCACCGGCGTCGACGCCGAGCGTAGGTGCGGACTGGCTTCGATCACGCTCAACAAGAACGCGATTCCGTTCGATCCGCAGTCGCCCGCCGTCACGTCCGGAATCCGCGTCGGGTCCGCGGCCGTGACGACCCAGGGTTTCAACCGCTCCGACATGAGCGTGGTGGGGGAGTTGATCGCGCGCGCAGTTGTCGCGGACCCCGCCACCACGTCAGGAGAGGCCGAGTTGGCAGCAGTTGCCGACGGCGTTCGCGAACTGGTCCGGGCAAAGCCTGCCTATGCCCGCCAGACGGGTGATCTCGAGCAGTGATCACTTCCTACGAGGCGACCACGTATCTGGCACAGGGTGGCGGGGGAGCGGGTGTTCCCATCCGTGAACTTTTGCTCGTGCTGTGTACGGCGGCGGTGGTGACCTACCTGGCGACTGGCGCAGTCCGGTTGTTGGCGCTGAGGTTCGGCGCTGTCGCGATTCCTCGTGATCGGGACGTTCACGTCGAGCCGATTCCGCGCCTCGGTGGCGTCGGAATGTATGTCGGCATGGCTGTCGGTCTGCTGTTCGCGCAGCAATTACCCGCGCTCACAAGAGGTTTCGGCTTCGGCAGTCCTGACGTACACGCTGCGCTCGTAGCTGGCGCCGTCATCGTCCTCGTGGGTGTGATCGACGACAGGTGGGGCCTCGACGCCCTCACCAAATTTGTCGGTCAGGTGACTGCTGCCGGCGTTCTCGTGGTGATGGGCGTCAGCTGGTTCATCATCTACAACCCGTTCGGCGGTGACGGTGGGTCCACCATCATCCTCGATCAGATTCAATCCGGACTGTTCACCGTTGCTGTTGCCGTCGCGACCATCAACGCCATGAATTTTGTCGACGGTCTCGACGGATTGGCCGCCGGGTTGGGGCTGATCGCGGCGCTCGCCATCCTCATCTTCTCGATCGGTCTTCTCCACGATCAGGGCGGCGACGCGAGTGTCTACCCGCCGGCGATGATCGCGGCGGCCTTGGCAGGCGCTTGTCTCGGTTTTCTTCCACACAACTTCAATCCAGCGCGCATTTTCATGGGCGATTCCGGGTCGATGTTGATCGGTCTCATGCTGGCCGCGATCTCCACCAGTGCATCCGGTCGTATTCCGCTCGCTGCTTACGGAACCCGCGACCTCGTCGGCCTCCTCGCGCCGTTGTTGCTGGTCGGGGCTGTGATGTTCATCCCGATGCTGGACATGCTCCTGGCCGTGATCCGCCGGACGAAAGCGGGCGTCAGTCCGTTCAGTCCGGACAAGATGCACCTGCATCATCGCCTCTTGCAGATCGGACACACGCACCGACGAGTTGTGCTGGTCATCTACCTGTGGGTCAGCGTCCTGGCGTTCGGTGCCGTCGGATCCTCGCTGCTCAATCGTCAGCTGGTTGTTGTACTCGTCGCGGCCGGTTTGGTTCTTGCGTTGTTCTTCACTGCGGTGCCTTCGCTGATCGATCGCAAGCAGCAGCGTCGCTAGCCAAGTTTTCCGATCCATTACCCTTGGGCATCGTGACGAACACGCCGCAGCCTGTACCTGCCTCGCAACCCATCCCTGATTCGACCGCCGCCATGAAGTCGGCCGTGAAGTGGGGTGTGATGGGGCTGATCGCGCTGGCCGTGGTCGGCGCGCTCCTGGGCGGGCTCTTCGCCGGTAAGGAAGGCGTCTACGGCGCTCTGATCGGCGCAGCCGTCGGCGGCGGGTTCATCCTGTTCACGGCGTTGGGCGTGCTGCTCACAGCGAAGCTGCCTGCGCTCACGGCCGGTGCCGTTCTGCTCGGTACCTGGCTGCTGAAGATGATTCTCGCCATGGTGGTTCTCTTTGTCCTCTCGGACATGGATTTCTACAACAAGACCGCCCTCGTCCTGGTCATCATCATGTCGCTGGTCGTGGTGCTCGGTGCGGAGACTTACGGCGTCCTGGGAACCAAAACTCCGTACGTCGATCCCACTCCCAGCAGCAACGTCGACGACGACGAGTAGTACTACAAGAGGTAACTAATCGGACTTCCAGGTACCCCATCTACACAATGTCGTAGATGACTTGATAAGGTTCGGTTCAAGCGAGAGCAATGGTGGGCCGAGTAACACTCAGCCGACGATGCCATGTGCTCGCAGGTGGTCGAAATTCTGACCACTGAGTCGACGAGAGTCGCCGACACCGACAGACGCCAGGCCCCTCTAGGGTTCTCCAGCTGCTGACGAATGCGCGAGTCGAACTTGTCGACTTGTAGATCGTCAATGTCCGATCGAACCGCAGTCAATGATGGCTGCGGACCGACTACGGGAGAGAACGCTGAGCGTCACCACCCTGGCCGCGGATGAATTCCATGCGCCGTCACTAGACGATTTTTTCCCGCCCTCCGTGTTGATCCACGCGGGCCCCTTCGAGCTCGACCGTCTGATGCTGATTCGTCTGCTGATGTCGGTGCTGGTCGCAGCGTTCTTCGTGATCGCGATGCGCAGCCCTCGATTGGTTCCCCGCGGACTTCAGAACGCCGCTGAGCTTGCGCTCGACTTCGTTCGGATCAACATCGCCGAGGAGATCCTGGGCAAGGAACAGGGCAAGCGCTTCCTGCCGGTCATCACGACGATCTTCTTCCTCGTGGTCGCCAGCAACCTGGCCAGCGTCATTCCTTTCCTGAACATCTCGCCGAACGCGCGAATCGGTATGCCGCTGGTACTCGCAGCGCTCGCCTACATCGTGTTCAACTACGTGGGAATCAAGAAGTACGGCTTCTTCAAGTACGTCAAGAGCAGCATCGTCGTTCCCGGCGTCCCGCTGCCCCTGCACTTCCTGTTGGTGCCCATCGAGTTCATCTCGACCTTCATCCTGCGTCCGTTCACGCTGATGGTTCGTCTCATGGCCAACATGTTGGCCGGCCACATCCTGCTGGTGCTGTTCTTCAGCGCGACGAACTACTTCTTCTTCGTGTCCGGCGGATTCCAGGCGATCTTCGGTGTTCCGTCGATCATTGCCGGTATCGCATTCACGTTCTTCGAGCTGCTGGTCATCTTCCTGCAGGCGTACGTGTTCGCGTTGCTGACCGCGGTGTACATCGAATTGGCGCTTCACGCCGACGAGCACTGACCTTTTACCTCATCACCAGCTACACCAAGAACTGAGCCTCTTGCCGAATCCGGCGGAGGTCAACAGAAAGGGAACGGAACACCATGAGCCTCGCATACCTGGCACAGGAAACTGCCGAGACTGTCTCTCGCTCCAAGGGCTTCGGAGCCATCGGCTACGGCCTCGCAGCGATCGGCCCCGGCATCGGCGTGGGTATCGTTGTTGGCAAGGCAATCGAAGGCATGGTCCGCCAGCCCGAGATGGCCGGACAGGTTCGCACCACGATGTTCCTCGGTATTGCATTCACCGAGGCCCTCGCGCTGATCGGCCTCGTCGCCGGCTTCATCTTCTAAGACCGACATGGCAGCCACCATCGCAATTCTCGCGGCGGAGGGGACGACTGAACACAACCCCCTCATCCCCGAGACATACGACATCGTGTGGTCCGCGGTCGCGCTCGTAGTAGTCGGTTTCGTCTTCTGGAAGCTCGTTCTTCCGAAGTTCCAGAAGGTCTTGGCCGAACGCACCGAGCAGATCGAGGGCGGTATACAAAAGGCCGAAGCAGCACAGGCAGAGGCAGCAGCAGCGCTCGAGCAGTACCGCGCGCAGCTCGCCGAAGCTCGTACCGAGGCAGCGCAGATCCGTGAGGAAGCGCGTACCCAGGGTCAGCAGATCATCGCTGACATGAAGGTTCAGGCGCAGGACGAGAGCGACCGCATCGTGGCCGCAGGCCACAGCCAGCTCGTCGCCCAGCGTCAGCAGATCGTCGCTGAGCTCCGCTCGGATCTCGGCAAGACCGCTGTAGACCTGGCCGAGAAGGTCATCGGGGAGTCCCTCGCCGACGACGTGAAGCGCGCCGGAACGGTTGATCGTTTCCTCAACGAGCTCGACACCGTCAGCGCTGATTCAGCCAGGAAGTGAGCAACATGTACGCAGCGAGCCGTGAAGCCTTGGCGCAGACTCGTTCTGCGCTGAGCAGTGCCCTGGGCGCCGTCTCTGCAGGAGCCGCAACTGCTGCTTCTGCTCAGGCTGGGTCCGAGCTCTTCTCGGTGGTCGAGGTACTCGACGGCCAGCGCGCTCTTCGCAGCGCGCTGGCTGACGCTTCGGCACCGGCCGCTGGTCGCCAGGCTTTGGCAGAGCAGTTGTTCTCCGGAAAGGTCGGCGCCGAGGCGCTCGCCACCGTGAAGGCAGCTGCAGGCCAGGACTGGTCTGCGGCCCGCGACTTGGTCAACTCGCTCGAACTGCTCGGACGCGAAGCTCTGCTCCGCGCCGCAGCCGATCAGAGCCAGTTGGACACCGTTGAGGACGAGCTCTTCCGTCTCGGTCGCATCGTGGCAGGGGATCCCAGCCTGGAGCAGACGCTCTCGGATCTGTCGGTTCCCGCAGCCCGCAAGCGTGAGTTCCTCTCCCGCTTGCTCTACGGCAAGGTCACCGCGGTCACCGAGGCACTCGCCGGACAGGCTGTCGGCCGGTTGAAGTCTGCACCCGCAGACACTTTCGATCAGCTGTCGAATCTTGCCGCAGCGCAGCGCGATACCACCGTTGCTCACGTTCGCAGCGCCTCGGCGTTGAGCTCGGAGCAGTCGGATCGCTTGGCGAGCACTCTTACCCGCACCTACGGGAAGCCGGTAGCAGTGCACGTCGAGGTCGATCCAGAACTCCTCAGCGGCTTGGTCGTCCGGGTGGGCGACGAGGTTATCGACGGCAGCGCAGCGGGTCGACTCGCAGCACTGCGGAAGAACCTCAAGTAGTCCTTCAGCCGAACACATACTCCAGATCTTTTCGAAGACCAGACACCGAGAGCAGGAAAAACATGGCGGAGCTGACGATCTCCTCCGACGAGATCCGTAGCGCGATCGACAACTACACCGCGAGCTACTCCCCGGAGGCCTCCCGTGAGGAGGTCGGCACAGTGACCGACACCAGTGACGGCATTGCGCACGTCTCTGGCCTGCCTTCGGCTATGTCCAACGAGCTGTTGGAGTTCCCCGGTGGAATCGTCGGCGTCGCGCTCAACCTGGATGCCACCGAAATCGGTGCCGTCATCCTTGGCGATTACCAGAACATTCAAGAAGGCCAGGAAGTAAAGCGCACGGGCGACGTTCTGTCGGTTCCCGTCGGCGATGCTTTCCTCGGCCGCGTCATCGACCCGCTGGGTGCGCCCATCGACGGCCTCGGCGAGATCGAGAGCACCGAGAACCGTGCACTCGAGCTCCAGGCCGCTTCGGTGCTCGAGCGCCAGCCGGTCGAAGAGCCGCTCCAGACCGGTATCAAGGCTATCGACGCCATGACCCCGATCGGCCGCGGCCAGCGCCAGCTCATCATCGGCGACCGCAAGACCGGCAAGACCGCGGTCTGCATCGACGCCATCCTGAACCAGAAGGCCAACTGGGATTCCGGCGATGTCAACAAGCAGGTGCGCTGCATCTACGTTGCCATCGGTCAGAAGGGTTCCACCATCGCGGGCGTCAAGGCTGCCCTCGAGGAGAAGGGCGCGATGGAGTACACCACCATCGTTGCTGCCCCGGCATCTGATTCCGCAGGCTTCAAGTGGCTCGCACCGTACACCGGCTCGGCCATCGGCCAGCACTGGATGTACCAGGGCAAGCACGTTCTGGTCGTGTTCGACGACCTGACCAAGCAGGCAGAGGCGTACCGCGCCATCTCGCTCCTGCTGCGTCGCCCGCCGGGACGCGAGGCTTACCCCGGCGACGTCTTCTACTTGCACTCCCGTCTGCTGGAGCGTTCGGCGAAGCTGTCCGACGCACTCGGCGGTGGCTCGCTGACGGCTCTGCCGATCATCGAGACGAAGGCGAACGACGTCTCGGCTTACATCCCGACCAACGTCATCTCCATCACCGACGGTCAGGTGTTCCTCGAGTCCGACCTGTTCAACAAGGGCGTTCGCCCCGCGATCAACGTCGGTATCTCGGTCTCCCGCGTCGGTGGCGCTGCACAGACCAAGGGCATGAAGAAGGTTTCCGGTTCGCTGCGTCTGGAACTGGCTCAGTTCCGTGAGCTCGAAGCGTTCTCCGCCTTCGCATCCGACCTCGACGCTGCCTCCAAGGCTCAGCTCGAGCGCGGTGCCCGCCTGGTCGAGCTGCTCAAGCAGGATCAGTACAGCCCGATCCCCGTCGAGGACCAGATCGTCTCGATCTACCTCGCCGGCGAAGGCATCTTCGACAGCGTTCCGATCGGCGACGTCCGTCGCTTCGAGAAGGAACTGCTCGAAGACCTCAAGCACTCGGCTGCAGGCGTCTACTCCAGCATCAACGGCGGTAAGGCACTCGATGCCGACAACGCTGCTGAGCTGATCGCTGCAACGAACAAGTTCAAGGAAGGCTTCATCGCATCCGACGGAAGCCGGGTCGTGAACGAAGCCGAGGCTGACGCTTTGGGCGCCGACGAGGTCGCGAACGAGCAGATCAACGTCAAGCGCAAGACCGTCAGCAAGTGACGTACGCGCCCATGACACTGCGAATTCCGAAGGGAGAGTGATTGATCGATGGCGAGCATTCTCGAATTGCGGTCTCGTATCAAGTCGGTCAACTCGACCAAGAAGATCACCAAGGCACAGGAACTGATCGCGACTTCGCGTATCACCAAGGCTCAGATTCGCGTCGCCGCGTCCAAGCCGTATGCCGAGGAGATCACGAAGGTACTCACCGAATTGGCGAGTGCGTCTGCTTCGCTCGATCACCCGTTGCTCAACGAGCGTCCGGAGCCCAAGCGGGCAGCGGTCCTCGTTGTCACCAGTGACCGCGGCATGTGTGGGGGCTACAACTCCAACGTCCTCAAGCAGGCAGAAGAGCTCATGGCTCTCCTCCGCAGCGAGGGCAAGGAGCCGGTCGTGTACGTGCTCGGTTCCAAGGGGCTCGGCTACTACACGTTCCGCGGCCGCGACATCGGTGCTGCGTGGACGGGCTTCTCGCAGGATCCGGGTTACTCGGATGCCGCGAAGGCCAGCCGCCACCTGGTGGAGCTGTTCATGGCTGGTTCGGGTAACCAGGTTGCCGCTCCGAACGGTGAAGGCACGATCGAGGGCGTCGACGAACTCCATATCGTCTACACCCGCTTCGTGTCGATGCTGACGCAGACTCCCGAGGTTCGCCGTATGGCTCCTCTCGAGGTCTTCGTGTCGGAAGAGCGCATCGAACTCGGTGACGACATGCTGACCAACGGCCACGACGACGACCATGACAATGGCCCCGTCGCGGACTTCAGCTTCGAGCCCGAGCCCGAGAAGCTTCTCGGCGCTCTTCTCCCGAAGTACGTCAGCACTCGTATCTTCTCGTCGCTTCTCGATGCTGCGGCATCGGAGTCGGCAGCCCGTCGTACTGCCATGAAGGCCGCGACGGACAACGCAAACGAACTGGTGAACACGTTGAGCCGTCAGGCCAACCAGGCTCGCCAGGCCCAGATCACCCAGGAAATCAGCGAGATCGTCGGCGGCGCCAACGCGCTCGCCTCGAGCGCAGGAAGTGACTAGCACATGACCGCAGCAGTAACCGAAAACAACGGGGCAGGTTCGGCTTCGGCCGTAGCCGGCCGCGTCGTGCGGGTCATCGGTCCCGTCGTGGACGTTGAATTCCCGCGTGGCGCTGTTCCTGAACTGTTCAACGCCCTGAACGCCGAGATCACGCTTCCCTCGGTCGCCAAGACGCTGACGCTCGAGGTTGCACAGCACCTCGGTGACAACCTGGTCCGCACCGTCTCCATGCAGCCCACCGACGGCCTCGTCCGCGGCACTGCAGTGACCGACTCGGGCAAGCCGATCTCGGTTCCCGTCGGTGACGTCGTCAAGGGCCACGTGTTCAACGCCCTGGGCGATTGCCTCGACACCCCCGGCCTCGGCCGCGACGGCGAGCAGTGGGGCATCCACCGCAAGCCACCAGCCTTCGATCAGCTCGAAGGTAAGACCGAGATCCTCGAGACCGGCATCAAGGTCATCGACCTTCTCACCCCGTACGTCAAGGGTGGAAAGATCGGCCTGTTCGGTGGCGCCGGCGTCGGCAAGACCGTTCTGATCCAGGAAATGATCACGCGTATCGCTCGCGAGTTCTCGGGCACCTCGGTGTTCGCAGGCGTCGGTGAGCGTACCCGTGAGGGCACCGACCTCCACCTGGAAATGGAAGAGATGGGCGTCCTCCAGGACACCGCCCTTGTCTTCGGCCAGATGGACGAGCCGCCCGGAACGCGTATGCGCGTCGCCCTGTCCGCACTGACGATGGCGGAGTACTTCCGCGACGTCCAGGGCCAGGACGTTCTGCTGTTCATCGACAACATCTTCCGCTTCACGCAGGCAGGCTCCGAGGTTTCCACCCTCCTCGGCCGTATGCCTTCGGCAGTGGGCTACCAGCCCACGCTGGCGGACGAGATGGGTGAGCTCCAGGAGCGCATCACCTCGACTCGCGGTCGCTCGATCACCTCGCTGCAGGCTATTTACGTGCCCGCCGACGACTACACCGACCCCGCGCCGGCTACGACCTTCGCGCACCTCGATGCCACCACCGAGCTTTCGCGCCCGATTTCGCAGATGGGTATCTACCCCGCTGTGGATCCGCTGAGCTCGACCTCCCGCATCCTGGAGCCCGGCATCGTCGGTGCCGAGCACTTCCGCGTCGCCAACGAGGTCAAGCGCATTCTGCAGAAGTACAAGGAACTGCAGGACATCATCGCCATCCTCGGTATGGACGAGCTTCAGGAAGAGGACAAGGTCCTCGTCGGCCGCGCCCGTCGTATCCAGAAGTTCCTCGGCCAGAACTTCATCGTTGCCGAGAAGTTCACCGGTGAGCCCGGCTCCGTCGTGCCGCTCCGCGACACGATCGAAGCCTTCGACCGCGTCTGCAAGGGCGAGTTCGATCACCTGCCCGAGCAGGCATTCAACAGCTGCGGTGGACTCGACGACGTCGAGGCTGCAGCCAAGAAGATGGCCGGGAAGTAGTCCACGATGGCTGAGATGACCGTAGAACTCGTTGCCGTCGAGCAGCGCTTGTGGTCTGGTTCGGCGACGCTGGTCAGCGCTCAGACCACCGAGGGTGAAATCGGAATCATGCCTGGGCATGAGCCGGTCCTCGGCCAGCTGATCGAGGGCGGAACCGTGTCGATCACCTCGGTCGACGGCGAGCGTATCGTTGCTGCGGTACACGGAGGATTTCTCTCCGTCACTGCGACGACGGTGACGATCCTTGCCGAGTCCGCGGACATGGCACAGGACATCGACGTCGAGGCAGCCAAGGCTGTCTTGGCCGAGAACTCGGGCGACCTCGAAGCGATTGCGGTCGCCAAGGGTCAGCTCCGGGCCGTCGAGCGCGCGTAAGTTACTCGAGTAAAGCCGCGACGGGAGCCGACGAACAGTGACATTCGGAATGACTGTGTTGATCATTCTGGTTGTGCTGCTCGCGGTTCTCGTCGCGGCTTTTCTGTATCGTCTGCTGGTTCTGCGTCGCGGCGGTACCGCTGCACTGCTTCGTGTTCTGCCATCTCCGGGGGACAGCGGGTGGCGTCACGGAATCATTCGCTACGGCGAAAGCACCTTTGTCTTTTTCAAACTGTCGAGTCTGCGGCCGGGCCCGGACTCCAGGATCGATCGTCAAGGTATCGAGGTCGAGAGCCGTCGTTCTCCCTCGGGTACCGAATTCGACATCATGAGCGACGACATCGTCGTGGTCAAGGTCAATGACGGCTCGTCGGCCTACGAAATCGCTTTGGACAGTGGAGCATTGACAGCGTTCCTGTCCTGGGTGGAATCTCGGCCGGACGGGCGCGCCCGTAGGCGACGCACCGCCTGACCGGTCCCGCTCAAGCCCCGGCGCCGGGCTTCCAGAGCACATCGCCTTCAGGATTTGCCACTCTTCCCATGATGAAGAGCAGATCCGACAATCTGTTGAGGTATTTCGCGGGGAGCACGCTCGTGTCCTCCGGGTTCGCATTGATGGCGGACCAAGCCGCACGCTCAGCACGCCGCGAGACGGTTCTTGCTACGTGAAGCAGGGCTCCCAAGGCGGTTCCGCCCGGCAGAATGAACGAATTCAACGGTGCCAGTTGCTCATTGAGTTCATCGCACCATCCTTCGAGTCGATCGATGTAGGACTGAGTCACTCGTAGCGGCGGGTACTTCGGGTTCTCGACCACGGGGGTGGACAAGTCGGCCCCTGCGTCGAAAAGGTCGTTCTGGATCTGGCGCAGCATTGCGAGGAGATTCTCCGGGGGAGTGCCGAGGGCAACGGCCACACCGATCGCTGCATTGGTCTCGTCGCAATCCGCGTAGGCGATCAGACGCGGATCGTTCTTGGACACGCGGGAAAAATCGCTGAGGCCCGTGGTCCCGTCGTCGCCGGTCCGGGTGTAGATCTTCGTCAGGTGAACAGACATAGGGCTACGGTACCGGCGCGGTGCCGACGAGGTTGTGGCTCTAGGCTGTGAACCGTGAGTGAGCACTTTCTTGTGACCGGGGGTAACCGCCTCGAAGGTGAAGTACTGGTGGGAGGGGCCAAGAACAGTGTGCTGAAGCTGATGGCCGCGGCGCTGTTGGCCGAAGGCACCACTGTCGTGACCAACTGCCCGGACATTCTCGACGTACCGCTGATGGCGGACGTTCTGCGAGGTCTGGGCTGCGAAGTCGAACTCGAAGATTCCGAAGTGCGGATCACGACGCCGGCCGAGCCGAAGTATCACGCTGACTTCGATGCGGTGAAACAGTTCCGAGCGTCAGTGTGTGTTCTCGGTCCGCTGGTCGCGCGTTGTAGACGCGCTGTTGTTGCCTTGCCTGGCGGTGACGCCATCGGTTCTCGGCCCCTCGACATGCACCAATCCGGGCTCCGCCTGTTGGGTGCGCGCAGCGAGATCGAACACGGATGTGTAGTTGCCGAGGCAGACGACCTGCATGGAGCGAACATCCGCCTGGTCTTCCCGTCTGTGGGTGCAACCGAGAACATCTTGATGGCAGCGGTCCTCGCCCGTGGTGAGACAGTGATCGACAACGCTGCACGTGAGCCCGAGATCGTGGATCTGTGCAACATGCTCAACGAGATGGGCGCCAAGGTATCTGGCGGCGGAAGTTCGACGCTCACCATTCAAGGCGTCCGCAAGTTGGAACCGACTACGCACCGTGTCATCGGCGATCGGATCGTCGCTGCAACGTGGGGTGTCGCGGCATCCATGACCAGGGGTGACGTCCGCGTTCGTGGGGTGAACCACAAGCATCTCGGACTGGTCCTCGACAAGCTTCGGACGGCCGGCGCGGAGGTGACTCCCGAGGTTGACGGTTTCCGCGTCATTCAGCGTGAACGGCCTAAAGCGGTCAATTTCGCAACATTGCCGTACCCCGGATTCCCGACCGACCTGCAGCCGATGGCAATCGGTTTGGCTGCGGTTGCCGAAGGCACGTCGATGATCACCGAGAACGTATTCGAATCGCGTTTCCGATTTGTCGAGGAAATGATCCGACTCGGCGCCGACGCTCGTACTGACGGTCACCATGCGGTGATCCGCGGAGTTCCGGTGTTGTCGAGTGCACCGGTGTGGTCTTCGGACATTCGGGCCGGCGCCGGGCTCGTGCTTGCGGGGTTGGTTGCGGACGGAACCACCGAAGTTCACGACATCTTCCACATCGACCGTGGGTACCCGCGATTCGTCGAGAATCTCCGTGGACTCGGGGGAGTGATCGAGCGGGTGGGCTCCGAATAGCTTCGGTGCTCGGCGTCACACTCGGGCCTATTCGCAGTTGGCGGAAAGGCTCAACGGTCTGACCTGGCCTTAATCGGCCAATTCGGTGTGGTGACCAGGCGATTTGTGAATTGATTGAAGGTTCGCGTAACTTATTCCAAGTCAGAGCGACACGGACACCGACTCCCACCTGCGAGGGTGAGGGACACGAGGTTGTACGAAGTGCCTGGCGAACACAATCCAGTTTTTCTTCTCGGGGTTCCGGTTTGCGCCGGTGGCCAGGTTGGGATAGGCTGGAAAAGTTGCCCCGGAGCGGCGGCCATAGGGTCGTGGTGATGGTGTGTGCGTGTTCTTTGAGAACTCAACAGTGTGTCGATGAATGTCAGTGCCAAAATTTTTTTGGTACTTC